>NZ_AP024849.1:4397500-4728750 GCF_019977655.1 Clostridium gelidum | reverse complement strand
GATTCCAGGAGGTTTCTCAGCAGGGGATGAGCCAGATGGTTCTGGTAAGTTTATTGCGAATGCTCTTAGAAATGAAAAGATAATGAATAGCGTAATGGAATTACTTAATAATAGAGATGGACTCGCAATTGGTATTTGTAACGGCTTCCAAGCATTAATCAAATTAGGATTAGTGCCATACGGAGAAATAGTTGATATAAAAGAAGATATGGCAACATTAACTTATAATAATATAAATAGACATATGTCTTCAATTATAAACACAAAGGTAGTTTCAAATAAATCACCTTGGTTTAATGAAGTTAATGTAGGAGATATACATTCAGTTGCAATTTCACATGGTGAAGGAAGATTTGTAGCTCCTAAAAACTTAATTAAGGAATTAATTAAAAATGGTCAAGTTGCAACTCAATATGTTGATCTAGAAGGAAATATTTCTTTAGATATGCCATTTAATCCAAATGGTTCAATGTATGGAATTGAAGGTATAACAAGTCCAGATGGAAGAGTTCTAGGTAAGATGGCTCATAGTGAAAGAATTGGAGAAGACTTATATAGAAATATTCCAGGAGACTTTGATCAAAAAATATTCAAGGCAGGAGTTAATTATTTCAGTTAAGAGTTAAGAGTTAAGGATGAATGTTGGATGTGACTCTTGGCGCTTGACTGTTTAGAAGGGTAAAATGTCCAGAATTTAAGAATTTAAGAATTTAAGAATTTAAGAATTTAAGAATTTAAGAATTTAAGAATTTAAGAATTTAAGAATATTACCATATATATTCTTCAGAATATGCGCCAAAAATGCGGGTTTAGATATAATCTTATAAATAAATAGGGGGTCTTTATGCAAGTAGGAATATTTTTTGGAAGTAAGTCTGATACAGAAGTTATGAGAGGTGCTGCAAATGCTTTAAAAGAATTTGGAATAGAATATAAAGCGTTTGTACTTTCAGCTCATAGAGTACCAGAAAAATTAGAAGAAACGCTTCAAGAAATTGAAGCACAAGGATGTCAAGTTATAATTGCTGGAGCAGGTTTAGCTGCACATTTGCCAGGAGTTATAGCGTCAAAGACAATACTTCCTGTAATAGGAGTTCCAGTTAAAGCTGCGCTTGAAGGTGTTGATGCATTATATTCTATAGTACAAATGCCAAAGTCAATTCCAGTTGCAACTGTTGGAATTAATAACAGTTACAATGCAGGAATGTTAGCAGTTCAAATGTTATCAGTTAATAATGAAGAGTTAAAAAACAAATTAAAACAATTTAGAATAGATATGAAGAAAAAATTTATTGAAGATAATGCAGAAGGAGTAGATTTATAATGGAAAAATTAGAAATGTTATATGAGGGAAAAGCAAAGAAGATTTACGCTACAGAGAAGGCTGATGAAGTAATTGTATATTACAAAGATGATGCAACAGCATTTAATGGAGAAAAGAAGGGTCAAATTGAAGACAAAGGTGTTATGAATAATGAAATCACTTCAATTTTGTTTGAACTTTTAGAAAAAAAAGGTGTAAAGACTCATTTTATTAAAAAGCTTAACGAGAGAGAACAATTATGTAAAAAGGTTGAAATAGTACCACTTGAAGTAATAGTAAGAAATGTAGCAGCTGGTAGTATGGCTAAAAGATTAGGTCTTGAAGAAGGATATAAACTTAAGACTACAGTATTTGAATTCTCTTACAAAGATGATGAACTAGGAGATCCATTAATAAATAGTTATCATGCTGTAGCAATTGGAGCAGCAACTTTTGAAGAAATAGATATACTTTTAGCTATGACAGCTAAAATAAATGATATACTAAAAGAAGTATTTGCAGCACAAAATATTAACTTAATTGATTTTAAAATTGAATTTGGTAGAATGGCTGATGGAACTATAGTTTTAGCTGATGAAATTTCACCAGATACTTGTAGATTCTGGGATGCGACTACTGGAGAAAAATTAGATAAAGATAGATTCAGAAGAGATTTAGGTAATGTTAAAGATGCTTATATTGAAATATTAAAGAGAATCTCAAAATAACAGTTAACAATGTACAGTTAACAAGGAACAATTGAGGAACAAAACTCACAGAGAAAGTTCTGCTAACCAAATATAAAATTTGGAGCATTACTTTTCTTTCAGAGTTTGAAAAAAATATTTTTAGAAATCCCTTTCGGATTTCATCCTTAATTGTCAACTGTTAACTGAATAATGATGAAAGGATTGTGCAGATGAATAATCCAAATTTTGAATTAATAATGGATCCAAGTAATGATAAATTTAAGGATGAGTGTGGAGTTTTTGGTGTTTATGCCAATAATCCTATAGATGTTGCATCTATGACTTATTATGGACTTTATGCCCTTCAACACAGAGGACAAGAAAGTGCAGGAATAGCAGTTGCGGATGGAGAAAAAATTGACATACATAAAGGTTTAGGTCTAATTACAGAAGCATTTAAACAAGATGATTTACAAAAATTAAAGGGTCATATAGCTATAGGCCATGTAAGATATTCAACTGCTGGAGGAAAAGGCATTGAAAATGCTCAACCGATATTAGCTATGTCAAAAATGGGACCAATAGCTATGGCTCACAACGGAACCTTGGTAAATGCTGATGTAATAAAAGAATTGCTTGAAGATGGAGGACAAATTTTTCATACTTCAACAGATTCAGAAGTAATTTCTTGTCTTATAGCAAGAAGTGCAAAAAAAGGTTTTGCAAAAGCAGTAGTTGATGCTATGTCAGCTATTAGAGGATCATTTGCATTAACTATTATGTCAAAAGACAAATTAATTGGAGCTAGAGATCCTCATGGAATTAGACCACTTTGTCTTGGTAAAATTGATGAAGGATATGTATTAGCTTCAGAAAGTTGTGCATTAGATGCAATAGGCGCTGAACTTATAAGAGATATAGAACCAGGGGAAATAGTTATAATAGACGCAGAGGGCGTACATTCATATAGATATTCTGAAAATACTCAATGTCAAACTTGTGCTTTCGAATATATATATTTTGCAAGACCAGACTCAAGAATTGATGGACTTGAAGTACATACAACTAGAGTAAAAGCTGGAGAACAATTATTTAAGGAACATCCATTAAAGGCTGACCTAGTTATTGCTGTTCCAGATTCAGGAATACCAGCAGCTATAGGATATGCAAAGGCATCTGGAATACCTTATGATACTGGATTTATTAAAAACAGATATGTTGGAAGAACTTTTATATCACCATCTCAAGAAATAAGAGAGAGAGCAGTTGCTGTAAAATTAAATCCATTAAAGGTAAACTTGGAAGGCAAGAATGTTATACTTATTGATGATTCAATAGTAAGAGGAACTACTTCAAAACATTTAGTTGAATCTCTAAGACGTGCAGGAGTAAAAGAAATTAGCTTTTTAATTGCATCACCAGGTGTTAAGTATCCATGTTACTTTGGAATAGATACACCTTATAGAAGTGAGCTTGTTGCTGCTAATAATACTGTGGAAGAAATCAGAGATATGATTGGCGCAGATTATTTAGGATATTTAAGTGAAGAAGGCGTTTATAAGAGTTGCGTAGGAAAAGAAGGATTCTGCATGGGATGCTTTAATGGAGTTTATCCAGTTGCCGCACCAGTAGAAAACCAAGTACAATAGAAATATCAAAAGACCATCTTGAAAGGTAGGAATAATAAATGATTACTTACAAAGAAGCCGGAGTTAATATAGAAGAAGGATACAAATCAGTTAAATTAATAAAAGAATATGCAGCTAGAACTATGAGCGAATATGTACTAAACGGACTTGGTAGTTTTGCAGGAATGGTTGAATTACCATCAGGATATGAAAAGCCAGTTTTAGTTTCAGGAACTGATGGAGTAGGAACTAAGCTTGAAATTGCATTTAAAAACAAGAAATATGATACAGTTGGAATTGACTGCGTAGCTATGTGCGTAAATGATATTTTATGTCATGGAGCTAAACCTTTATTTTTCTTAGATTATATAGCTTGTGGAAAACTTGAAGCTGAAGTCGCTTCAGATTTAGTTAAGGGTGTCTCAGATGGTTGTGTAGAATCTGATTGCGCTTTAATTGGAGGAGAAACAGCTGAAATGCCTGGTTTCTATTCAGATGGTGAATATGATATGGCCGGATTTGCCGTGGGTATTGCAGATAAAGATAAAATCATAAACGGTAGCAATATCAAAGATGGAGATAAATTAATTGGGATAGCTTCTTCAGGAGTTCATTCTAATGGTTATTCATTAATTAGAAAAGTATTCCCAGATTTAAATGAAGAATTTAATGGCGAAGAAGTATGGAAGACATTAATTACTCCAACTAAGATTTATGTGAAGCCAGTACTTAAATTATTAGAAAGTTATGAAATTAAAGGAATGGCTCATGTTACTGGTGGAGGATTTATTGAAAATGTTCCAAGAATGTTCAACGGTGGAGATTTTACAGCTGTAATTAAAAAGGATTCATATCCACTTCCAGCTATATTTGAAAGAATCGTTGAAAAAGGTGTAGATAAAGATCATATGTACAATACCTTCAATATGGGAATTGGATTTGTTCTTGCGGTTAAAGAAGCAGATGTTGCACCTATTATTAAAGCTTTAGTAGAAATGGGAGAAAAAGCTTATGAAATAGGATATGTAACATCTGGGGGTGAAGGTATTTGTTTAAAATAGCAGTCTTAGTTTCAGGTGGGGGAACAGACCTTCAATCTGTAGTAGATGCAGTAGAAAATAAATATATTAATGGCAAAATAGAAATGGTTATAGGGAGCAAAGAGGGTATTTATGCCCTCGAAAGAGCCCAAAAACATAATATAGATACTTTTGTTGTAACAAGACGTGAATATGGAGAAGAGTCTTCAGACAAGATATTAGAATTAACAAAGGGGAAAGTTGATTTAATAGTTCTTGCAGGATTTTTAGCAATTTTAGATGGAGAAATATTAAAAGAATTTGATAATAAAATTATAAATATTCATCCATCTTTAATTCCTTCTTTTTGTGGACCTGGAATGTACGGATTGAAGGTTCATGAAGCTGTAATTAAAAGTGGGGTAAGATTTTCAGGGTGTACAGTACACTTTGTAAATTCAGAAGTTGATGGAGGAGCAATACTTCTTCAAGAAGCTGTTCCAGTTTATTTTGAAGATGATGCAGAGACTCTTCAAAAGAGAATATTAGAAAAAGAACATATAATATTACCTAAAGCAATTAAATTACTTAGTGAAGAAAGAATTAAAGTAATTAATGGCAGAGTTAAGATAGAAGAATAAGGGGGCCTTTTCGTGAATAAGAGAGCTTTAATAAGTGTATTTGATAAAGATGGAGTTTTAGATTTTGCTAAATTTTTAGTATCCAAGGATGTTGAAATTGTATCAACAGGTGGGACTTATAAATACTTAAAAGGAAATGGTTTAAATGTAATTGAAATTAACGAAGTCACAAATTTTCCTGAAATGTTAGATGGAAGAGTCAAGACTCTTCATCCATTAGTTCATGCAGGAATTCTTGCTATACGCGATAATGAAGAACATATGAATACATTAAAAGAAAGAGATATTCATACAATAGATTATGTTGTAGTAAATCTATATCCATTTTTTGAAAAAGTTAAAGAAGATTTAGAATTTGAAGAAAAGGTTGAATTTATAGATATCGGTGGACCTACAATGCTTAGAGCTGCAGCCAAGAACTTCCAAGATGTTGTAGTAATTTCTGATAAGAATGACTATAAGGTTGTCATGGAAGAAGTTGAAGCAAATGGTGTAACTTCTTTAAAGACTAAGAAGAAATTAGCAGGTAAGGTATTTAATCTTATGAGTGCTTATGATGGTGCTATTTCAAACTTCTTATTAGCAGATGATGAAGAAGAATACCCAGAATATCTTTCTGTTTCATACAAGAAGATGCAAGGCTTAAGATACGGAGAAAATTCACATCAAAGCGCAGCGGTTTATTCTTCTACAATGCTTGATGGGGCTATGAACACTTTTGATATATTAAATGGGAAAGAATTATCTTACAATAATTTTAAAGATTGTGATATTGCTTGGAAATGTGCTAATGAATTCGATGAGCCAGCATGTTGTGCTTTAAAACATAATACACCTTGTGGAGTAGCAGTTGGTACTGATAACTATGAAGCTTATATGAAAGCTTATGAGGTAGATCCAACTTCAATATTTGGTGGGATTATTGGCTTTAATAGAAAAGTAGACAAGAGAACAGCTGAAGAAATGGTTAAGATTTTCTTAGAAGTTATAGCAGCACCAGAGTATGATGAAGATGCTTTAGAGGTATTAAAAACTAAAAAGAATCTAAGAGTTCTTAAGTTTAACAATACACCAAAAGCTGATAAATGCATGGTTACAGTTGACGGAGCAATGCTAGTTCAAGAAGAAGATAGCAAGTTAATTGAAGAAATAAAAGTTGTAACTGAAAAGAAACCAACTGATGAGGAAATGAAAGATTTATTATTTGGTATGAAGGTAGTTAAATATGTTAAATCAAATGCTATAGTTGTAGCTCATGATGGAATAGCACTTGGAATTGGTGGAGGTCAAGTTAATAGAATTTGGCCAACTGAAGATGCTCTAAAGAGAGGAACAGGAGCTACAATATTAGCTTCAGATGCTTTCTTCCCATTTGGAGACGTTGCAGAAATAGCAGCAAAGTCTGGTATAAAAGCAATAATACAACCAGGTGGATCTGTTCGAGATCAAGAATCTATAGATGTTTGTAACAAATATGGAATTGCAATGGTATTTACAGGATTTAGACATTTTAAACATTAGATTATAATGTTATAATTAAATATAATCATTCATAAATTAATGCTCAATGGTCAATTTTCAATGACGGAATTCATAATTGGAATTTGAAAATTGGGCATTAGAACGTAATAACAATAACTGAAAAACTAAATTTAATAATAATTGTCAATAGGTAACAGTATATTAAATATTAATAAATTAGAATTAAAATTTGATTCGGAGGTATATTTTTATGAAAATTCTCTTAATAGGTGCAGGTGGTAGAGAACATGCTTTAGCTTGGAAACTTGCAAAAAGTGAAAAGGTAGAAAAAATATTTGTTGCACCAGGTAATGGTGGAACTGCAATTGAAAATAAATGTGAAAATGTTAATATAACTGATATTTGTGAGTTAGTTAAATTTGCACAAAAAGAAATAATTGATCTTACAATAGTTGGACCAGAAGATCCTTTGACAAAGGGGATTGTTAATGAGTTTAAAAAAGAAGGATTAAAGATATTTGGGCCAGCTGAAAATGGTGCACAGCTTGAAGGTAGTAAAAGTTTTTCTAAGGAATTTATGAAAAAGTATGGAGTTAAAACTGCAGAATATGAAAAATTTACGAATGTAGATGAAGCACTTAAATACTTAGAAACTTGCCCATATCCAACAGTTGTTAAAGCTGATGGACTAGCTGCTGGAAAAGGTGTTGCTATATGTGCAAATAAAGAAGAAGCAATTATTGCTGTAAAATCATATATGGTAGAGGATATTTTCAATGGTGCAGGTCAAAAGATAATAATCGAAGAATTCCTTGAAGGTGTTGAAGCTTCAATTCTTTCTATAACAGATGGAAAAACAATAATTCCATTTATATCAGGAAAAGACCACAAACAAATATTTGATGGTGGCATTGGCCCTAATACAGGTGGAATGGGAGTTCTAGCTCCAAATCCTTATGTTACAGATAATGTAATGAAAGACTTTGAAGATAATATAATGGCTAGGACTTTAACTGGAATACGCGAAGAAGGCTTTGATTATAAGGGAATTATTTTCTTTGGTATTATGATTACTGAAAAGGGAACTTATCTTTTAGAATATAATGTTAGAATGGGAGATCCTGAAACACAATCAGTTCTTTATTTAATGGAAAGTGATTTAGTAGAAGTGATTGAAGCAGCACTCAGAGAAGAATTAGATAAGACTACTATTAAGTGGAATGATGGAGTTTGTATAAATGTTGTTCTATCATCAGGAGGATATCCAGGGGAATTTGTTAAGGGATATGAAATAAGCATAGATGAAAAAGTAAGAGACAAGGTGTTTTTAGCAGGAGCTAAAGCTGAAGATGGAGTTTTAAAGACAAATGGCGGTAGAGTATTATCAGTTGTTGGTCTTGGAAAAACTGTAGAGGAAGCTAGAATTGATGCATATGAAAACATCAAATATGTAACTTTCAAAGATGCATATTGCAGAACCGATATAGGAATTCATAAATAAAATTAATATTTTAGATAGATGATTTAAAACAGTAAATAAATTTTTATAAAAACAAGTTTATTTACTGTTTTACTGTTTTACTGTTTTTAGATATGATTTATTTACTTGTAAATATGAATAAATAAGTATATAATGACAGAAGATATAAATATAGAGAAAATAAGCGATGATAGAAGCTACGATTTATTAATTTTCTTCAGAGAGCCGATGGGTGGTGTGAATCGGTGAGAATATAAATCCTTCCACTTTTTGAGCTGTCGGCGATGAGTCGAAAGTTTTGTGCCCTTTAAAGCACTCTAAAGAGGTCAAGTAATATTAATTAATTGACAATTTGGGTGGCAACGCGTGAATATACTTTCGTCCCATATTTTATGGGAGGGAAGTTTTTTTATTATAATAAATTATTTAGGAGGCAAATATGTTAGATTTAAAATTTGTAAGAGAGAATCCAGATGTTGTAAAGCAAAACATTAAAAATAAGTTTCAAGATCATAAGCTTGCTTTGGTTGATGAGGTAATAGAGCTTGATGTTGAAAGTAGAAAAACGCAAATGGAAGCAGATGCACTTAGACAAAATAGAAAGTCAATATCTAAGCAAATTGGAGGCTTAATGGGTCAAGGTAAAAAAGAAGAAGCTGAAAGTTTAAAAGATCAAGTTAATAAAGGTGCTGAGCGCCTTAGCGAATTAGAAACTCTTGAAGGTGAATTACAAGAGAAAATCAAAGACATAATGATGAAGATTCCAAACATTATCGATCCATCAGTTCCAATAGGAAAAGATGACAGCGCAAATGTTGAAATTGAACGTTTTGGAGATCCATTTGTACCTGAATATGAAATCCCTTACCATGCAGAAATAATGGAAAAATTCGATGGTCTTGATTTAGACAGTGCAAGAAAAGTTGCTGGTAATGGTTTTTACTACTTAATGGGAGATATGGCAAGACTTCATTCTGCTGTAATTTCATATGCTAGAGATTTTATGATTGATAGAGGATTTACATATTGTATACCACCTTATATGATAAGAAGCAGTGTTGTTACGGGTGTTATGAGTTTCGAAGAAATGGATGCAATGATGTATAAAATTGAAGGTGAAGACTTATACTTAATTGGAACTAGTGAACATTCAATGATTGGTAAGTTTATAGATACTATTTTAGATGAAAAAGCATTACCACAAACATTAACTAGTTATTCACCTTGTTTTAGAAAAGAAAAAGGTGCTCATGGTATTGAAGAAAGAGGAGTATATAGAATACATCAATTTGAAAAACAAGAGATGATAGTTGTATGCAAACCAGAAGAAAGTAAAGTATGGTTTGACAAGCTATGGAAAGATACTGTTGATTTATTCAGAACTTTAGATATTCCAGTAAGAACATTAGAATGTTGTTCTGGTGATCTTGCAGATTTAAAGGTTAAATCTATAGATGTAGAAGCATGGTCTCCTAGACAAAAGAAGTATTTTGAAGTAGGAAGTTGTTCAAATCTTTCAGATGCGCAAGCACGTAGATTAAAGATTCGTGCAGATGGAAAAGATGGAAAGTATTTCCCACATACTTTAAATAATACAGTTGTTGCACCTCCAAGAATGCTTATTGCATTTTTAGAAAATAATCTAAATGAAGATGGAACTGTAAATGTTCCAGAAGCTTTAAGACCATATATGGGTGGAAAAAGTATTATAAAGTAATATATAAATTATGGCGTTACTGCAAAATGATTTCAAATCAATAAGCGGTAACGCCTTTTTCATATAAATTAATAAAAAAGTATTTTTCAAAAATCAAATAAACTATTTAAATTAAAATATTGATATATATAGGTTTATTTCCATCTAAGTAAATTTTTATAATTATTTACCAGGGATATATTGACATGATATTCTACAAGGTGTAGTATGTACATATACTACACCTTGTAGAATATAGTGGGAGGGAAGATGAATATGAAATTAACGAAAATTTCAGATGCAGAAATGGAAATAATGAAGATTATATGGAAAGGAAATAAACAAATTACTACAGCAGATATTTTAGAAAAGTTACCCAAAGAAAACTCATGGAAAACTACTACAGTAATGACACTTGTAACAAGATTAATTGAAAAAGGAATTTTAAGTGTAATCAAAGTGGGAAAATTAAATCATTATTCTCCTAAAGTTACGGAAGAAGAGTATAAAGAAGCTCAAACCAATGTTTTTTTGGATGATATGTTTAATGGCTCAGTTAAAAGTTTTATGGCAACCCTTTATAATAGTAGAAAAATAAGTAAAAAAGATATTGCAGATTTGAAGAATTGGATTAAAGAGGTATAAACATGGAATGGTTAGATTTCATTTTTAAAATGTCACTTAGTGGAAGCATATTATTTTTAATTATGTTTATATTTAAACCACTTACAAAAAAAATATTTAGTGATACTTGGCATTATTATATGTTGGTTATAACACTTTTAATTTTCATTTTACCTATAGGAAGTTTTGTAACATTACCTAAAATAGTAGATTATAAAGTTCCCACACCTATAGAAACAGTAAATAAAATAACACAAAATAATAAAATATCCAATGTAAAGCAAGATAATAATAAAGAAATAACACAAGATAATAATGAAGAAAAAACTGTAGAAAAAAATAAGACAAGCATTGAGGAGACAAAGACATCTTATTCAATGTCTGCAAAACAAATAATACTATATATTTGGATAGTAGGAGCTATATTGTTTTTAACAAAAGAAATACATGTTTATCGATCTTTTTATATAAAGCTAAAGAGCATGAGCGATGAAATACAAGATGATAGTTATGAACATGGTGTTTTAGAAGTGTGCAAAAAAAGCTTAAAAATAAATAAAACAATAATAATTAAAGAATGTTCAAGAATAAAAAGTCCAATGATAACGGGAATATCTAAACCAGTAATTACAATACCTAAGATGGAATATAATGAAAATAAACTTGAAATGATATTTACACATGAATTAATTCATTATAAACGTAAAGACTTAGTTGTAAAAACAATAGCATTAATAGTAAATGTTATAAATTGGTTTAACCCTATTGTTTATATTATTAGAAATAGTATAAATGTAACTTGTGAATTATCATTAGATGAGCAGCTAGTTAAAAATTTAGATAAATCAAAGAGAAAATATTATGGAGAAACAATTTTAGAATTAATAGAGTATTCACAAAAGAAATCATTAGTTCTTGGTGCATCAGTTTGTAAAAGTAGAAAGGAGCTTGAAACAAGGTTGAAAAAGATTATATATTTTAAAAAATCAAAAAAAGCAATTGCTTGTATATCAATTATAGCTACTATAATTATTACATCTACAAGTGTATTTGCTGCAAATAATATTACATCGAACAGTATTATTAAACCAGATGAATTTGCTGTATTTGTATCAAATGATGGTTTATATATGTCACAGATTAAGGAAAATAACTCAGTTAAGCTTGATGAAGGAACACAAATTAAATTACCTGAAATATCTAAAGATGGTTTGTTTGTTGCATATACAAAAAATGATAATTTATATATATGTAATATAAAAACTAACGAAAAAGAAGAAGTAGCAAAAGATATAGTGTCATATAACTTTGATAGCAAAGGTGATTTGATTTATTCTACAAAGAATACAGGAATGGCAATGTATAACACTAATACAAAAGAATCAGCGAGTCTTATTAGTAATGAATATACATATTATAATATTAATTGTGATAGTAAGAATAAGATATATGCTAACAAGAATTCCGAATATACTCAAGGAAAGGACTTATATTCAAAACCACTTGGAATAATTAGTTATGACTTAGATAATAAAGTAGAAAAACTTATTTTAGAAGGAAAAGAAGGAACTAATAAAGAAATTGGAGAAGAATATACAAAGTCTGATATATTTGAATCACTTGGATCAACTCCTACAATTTCACAAATATCCAAGGATGATAAATATATATATATATGGAACAGACCTAAGTCTGGTTCAGCATCAGCAGATATGACAGAATATGCAGTATATGATATTTTAAATAATAAATTAATAGAATCTAGTAAGGATAATAATATGTATGCGCTAGGATATAAAAATAATATTTCTCAAAATCCAGTAAATAGTGATCTTGTAGCATTAAATGCAGGAAATGGAAGGGAAATGTATAATAATAAAACTTTGGGTATTTTAAATACAAAAACAAATGCGTTTATAAATTTACTTCCTGAAAATCAAGTTTCAATGACACCAAGTTATTCTGATGATGGGAAAAATATTTTGTATTCATCAGCGAAGACGTTAGAAGATATACACAATTCAGGAAATTTGAAAACATGGCAAAGTGAGCCTCACAATATTTATGAAGTAAATGCGGAAACACAAAAAATAACACAAATCACTAATGGTAAATATTTTGATTTCATGCCTAAATATTTATCCGATAATGAAATATTATTTGTACGAGGCGATGGAGATTCATTTAGCTTGTGGAAAACAAAGGATGGAGTTGAAACTAAACTTGGAGATTCATTAAGTTTTAATTCTGATAGTAAAACTTATACACATAGTTGGTATTATGGACATTATGAAACTGAAATGGTTATGGATGTATTTACAAAATAAAATAATTAAATAAATAGAAAAGGACTAGCATTTACATTGTTTAATTGATTAAACTAAGCAAATACTAGTCCTTGTTTTGTAACTGGAATTAGTGAATAAATTGGTTTGAATAAAGAAATAAACAAAATAGAATTTTTTTAAAAAATATATAATTCAATCCCATAAATGGACGATATACAATATAAAGGGAATAATTACAGCTTGTGTTTTATGCACAGTGAAAGGTGTGGAATGTTTTATGGAATTAAATCAAGTTATGAATTTATTAGCTAATAATGTAGCTCTTAATGAAAAAAAAGCTAATAATGTAAATCAAGACAATAGCTTAGTTGCATTTGAAAATTATTTGAGTGAGGCAGGTTATACACAAGAAAGTAGTGCTGCAAGAAATATAAGAGAAGATATAGAAAATAGACTTCAAAAGATAACTTTTGGTTCACCCAAAGTTAAATTAACTGTGTCACCTAAGGTTTATGAAAATATGGCTAAGGATCCTAATATAAAAAGATGGATGCTATATTTGATGATTACCTTTCTGAGAATGGAACCTTGTCATGGATGATTAAAGAGGCAAGAGTAGGTGGAGGGGAGATTTCATTAACAATTGATAATGATGGAAATACAACATATACTGGTAAGCTTTATGGTATTCCAGGTTGGGATGAAAAAGAAGAATCGTCATATTCATCAAAAATATCATCGAACAAACTAATAACATTATTAAAAGAGAAAAATTCAATTAATAATACATGTGATTTTCATTATACTAATAATTTAAACAACAATAATAATACTTTAAATCAATTAATTATGGGAAGTCAACTATTGAGAACAGCTTATCAAAAAAAATAAGTATAAAGTAAACGCAGTAAATTGGTTTAATCCTATTGAGTATATTATTAGAAATAAGATTAATGTAACCTGCGAATTATCATTAGATGAACAGTTAGTAAAAAATTTAAACAAATCAAAGAGAAAATATTATGGAGAAACAATTTTAGAATTAATAGAGTATTCGCAAAACAGTTCGTTAGTAATAAGAATATAAGCTTGTAAAAATAGAAGGGAGTTTGAAACAAAATTGAAAAGCATAGTATATTTTAAAAAATCAAGAAAATTAATGTTTGGTATATCGCTTATGGCGACTATAGTGTTGGCATCTACAGGTGTATTTGCAACCAATACTATTACATCTAACTCTACTATAAAGCCAGATGAATTTGCTGTATTTGTATCAAATGATGGCTTATATATGTCTGACCTTAAAGAAAATAAACCAGTTAAGCTTGATGAAGGAGTAGCAGAAATTAAGTTACCTATAATATCTAGAGATGGTTTATATGTTGCATATACTAAAAGAGATGTTTTATATGTTTGCAATATTAAGACAAATGAAAAAGTGGAAGTTGCAAAAGATACAGAGTCATATGACTGGGATGCTAAAAATGAGTTGATTTATTCTACAAAAAATACAGGAATGTCAATGTATAACACAAGTACAAAGAAATCAACAGATATTATTAATAATGAATATAAATATTATAATATTAAGTGTGATAGTAAAACTAAGATATATGCTAATAAGGAATTTGAATATACTGAAGGGAAAAATTTAAATTCAAAAGCTCTTGGTATAATTAGCTATGACTTAGATAATAAAACAGAAAAACTTATTTTAGAAGGAAAAACAGGAACTGATGAGGATTTTGAGGGAAAAGAGACAAATGCTCAAATGTTTGAATCACTTGGATCAACTCCTAATGTTTCAAAAATATCAAATGATGATAAATATATTTATATATGGAACAAACCTAAGGCAGGTTCAATGTCAGCAGATATTACAGAATATACAGTATATGATATTTCAAACAATAAGTTTATAGAATTTAATAATGATAGTGCTTATGCATTAGCATATAAAGATAATATTTCACAAAATCCTGTAAATAGCAATCTTGTTGCATTGAATTCAGGGATTTACAGAGATATGTTTTCAAATAAGACTTTAGGAATTTTAAATACAGAGAATAATACATTTACTAATTTACTTCCTGAAAATCAAGTTTCAATGACACCTAGCTATTCTAAGGATGGGAAAAATATTTTATATTCAGCGGGATTACAATTATACGCAAACGAAAAATCATATCCACTAAAAGAATGGAAAAGTGAACCTCATAATATTTATGAAGTAAATGCAGAAACTCAAAAAATAACACAAATCACCAATGGAAAATATTTTGACTTCATGCCAACATATTTATCAAATAATGAAATATTATTTGTAAGAGGTGATGGAGATTCATTTAGTTTGTGGAAAACAAAGGATGGAGTTGAAACTAAGGTTGGAGATTCATTGTATGCAAATAGCTGGTATTATGGACATTACAAAACTGAAATGATTATGGATGTATTTACAAAGTAAAAAAAGCAAATAATAATATAAATAGAAAGGACTAGCATTTTCATTGTTTTTGATTAAACTAAGTAAATGCTAGTCCTTTTATGATTAACCATCAATAATAGTTTTTATAAGGCACGTGAAAGAAAATAACAAGTTTATGATGATTGAGTTAGACAAGGAGGTATGTTTGCCTCATAGCAGGCTATTAGACTAACATGCCGACGAAATATGACTCAAAATATACTAGCATGATGACTTGTTATTTATTTGAATGTTCCTAAAGAATAATACTTTAAAAATATACTCTTTTGCCATTGTATTTACGGTGATATAATAGAATAGATTTATTTTCATATAAAATAGGTTTGAAATAAATTATTAAATTTATATAAAGGGATGTGCCTAGTAGTATTATGGAAAATAAAAATTATTTATATATCAATTATTTAAATATGGCAAGAAACTTAAGAACGGAAAATAATTTATTAAAAGCTCTTAAATTTTATAAGAAGGCATATTCACTTGATACAGGTAAAAATGATATAGAACTATTAATGGATATGGCATTAATATATGATGAAATTGGACTCTTTAGTGAAGCTGAGGAAAAATATCGTGAAGTTTTAAAGCTAGATGAAGATGAGGCGATGGCTTACTATGGATTAGCTATATTATATGATAAAAGTGCTGATTTAGAAAAAGCTAAGACATATTATAAAAAGGCAATAGAAAAAAATCCTAATTATGATAAAGCATATTTTTTCTTAGCTAATTTATATGATGAACAGGGAGAAACGGATAAAGCAATTTATAATTATAAAATAGTAATTGAAATAAATCCTAAAGACTTATGGGGATATGCTAATTTAGCTTGTATTTTAGAGGAATTAAATAGAAATGAAGAAGCATTGAATTGTATAGATAAGGCCCTAGAAGTTTCGCCTAAACATTATAAGATACTTTTTAATAAAGGTGTTATATTAAATAAACTAAACAACGTAGAGGAAAGTAAAGAATACTATAAACAATCAATAGTTGAAAATCCTAAATACCCATATAGCTTTTTAAATTTAGCTGTTATATATAGGGAAGAAGAAAACTTTGAAAAGGCCATTGAAGTAATTAGTAAAGGAATAATGGAAAACGAAGAAGAAGGATTTTTATATTATAATAGAGCATGTTTTTATGTGAATATAAAAGAAAACTTAAAGGCGTTGAAAGATGTAGAAAAAAGCATACAATTGGATGACTTATTTTTGGATTATATGAAAAAAGATAAAGAATTAAATCCAATAAGGGAATTTGAAGAATATAAAAAGTTTAATTATATAGGAGAATAGAAGAAGAATATAAATTTTGTAATTGATAAAAAAGAAACTAAACTTTATTTGTTTAAAGCTTAGTTTCTTTAAATTTATATTATTTTAATTTCTATATTGAATGGTAGATAAATCTGATACATGTTCATACTCTATTGCTTTATTGTTATATAAGAATTTTACACCATCAATCCATTCACCTTTAGATTTGTTATTAGTTTGAAGGAAATTTTCAATTAAAGTATTTGATGTTACTGCACCACCAGTTGAACCTTGAAATTTTTGGGTCCATTTATTGGCGCCAGAATCAGCTAAATTTATAGTAGCAACTTTTTTTCCATCCACTGTATCTATAGATTTAACATCAATAGTTAATTTATCAAATTTCTTTTCAGACACTGTTTTTGATAATTCTTTCAATTTATCTTCTAAACTTAAATTTTCATTTACTTCAATGGTACTAGATTCATTTGGCTCTAAAGAATTATCATCTATAGTATAGATAGAAAGTTTTATCTTATTTACCTTTGCTTCTTCTTTAGGCTTATCATTTGCTGTTTTAGAAGAGCTATCGCTGTCTTTATTTTCTTCTACAGTAGTAGTAGTAGAGCTAGTATTATTATTAGGTGTTGTAGTACAAGAAACCATCGTAATACTTAACATCAAAACTGTAGCTAAAATTAATTTTTTAGTCATAATATGTATACCTCCTATATTTAGGGATTAATTCTATAAATAATCTTAACTAATTATAGCATATAGAATTTGAAAATAAAAGTGTACTAGCAACTGGAAAATTTTGAAAAATATTTGACAATGTATTTTCAGTATAGTATATTTTGATTATCAAACTATTTGATATTAAAACTTTTTAATTGTAAGTATTTTATAGATGAAATAGTCATCTTATTATTATTGTTTGAAAAAATAAGGCATATTCAAAAGATAAGTAACTATAGTATGTGGTCTATTTTGTATAAGATTAAAATTGTAAATTTACTTATAGATTTTTTGTCAATCAAGCATACATTTTCTATGGCGCAAGTGTACAATTTTGTTAAATATAAAATATAAGTTTCATATTTGGAAAAATATTTTTTTAAAGGCCAAACTGGAGAGTGCGGATAAATGGATAAAACAACATTAATGATTAATGAACTTTTGGTACAGTTATTTAATGATGTCTTACAAATTGAAGAACAAAGTTTGAAAAATGGTGTACTTTCAGATATTTCAATAACGGAAGTACATACAATAGAAGCTATTGGAATGTACAGTGAAAGAACAATGTCAGAGGTAGCTCAAATCTTAAAGATTACTGTAAGTACATTAACAACTGCTATTAATAAATTAATAAATAAAGGCTATGTAGAAAGAAAAAGAATAGAAGAAGATAGAAGGGTTGTCTTGGTTAAGCTAACTAAAAGAGGCAAATTAGCTTTTAGACTTCATCAAAAGTTTCATGGAGAAATGATAAATAATGCAATAGAAGGATTCAGTTTAGATGAGGAAGAAATTTTGATTTCCTCTTTAAATAAAATTAACGACTTTTTTAAAGAAAAATATAAATTACAATAATAAAGGAGAATACTATGAGTAATGTTGAGATTTCTGCAATTGGTGCATATTTACCACCATTAGTAGTTACAAATGATAAAATAAGTGAGTTCGTTGAAACTAATGATGAATGGATAGTTCAAAGGACAGGCGTTAGTGAAAGAAGAATTTCAGAAGGTGAAAATACATCTGATATAGCTACAAAAGCAGCTAAAATTGCTCTTGAAAGAGCAGGAGTTAATCCAGAAGATTTAGATCTTATAATAGTTGCAACTATTAGCCCTGATATGTTTATACCATCAGTTGCATGTATAGTTCAAAGTAATTTAAATGCAGATAATGCGGCTTGTTTTGATATAAGTGTTGCATGCTCAGGATTTGTATATGCTTTAGAAATAGCAAATGGATTGATGCAGTCTATGAAGTATAAAAATGCATTAATAATTGGTGCAGAAGTTCTTTCAAAGGTAACAGATTGGACAGATAGATCAACCTGCATTTTGTTTGGTGATGGTGCTGGAGCAGCTGTACTTAAGCAAAGTAAAACAAAAGGTATTATTAAATCATATTTAAGAGCAGATGGAAAGAAAGGAAATGCACTGACTATAGGTGGTGCAGACATTGATACTCCTTTTTCTAAAGAAAAAATATTACAAGATAAATATATAAAAATGAATGGTAGAGAAATACTTAGATTCGCAGTACCAGCAATAGCAGAGGCTGTTACTGAAGTGCTAAAAGATACTAATATTTCATTAGATGAGATTAAATATATAGTTCCTCATCAAGCAAATTATAGAATTATAAAATTAGCAGCTGAAAAATTAAAATTAAATGAAGATAAATTTTATTTAAATCTAGATAAAGTTGCAAATACATCATCAGCAACAGTGCCTATAGCTTTAAATGAAATGTATGAAAAAGGCTTATTAAATAAAGGAGATAAACTTATTTTAGTAGCATTTGGTGGCGGGTTAACTTATGCAGCTTCAGTAATAGAGTGGTAAGTGATATTTCAAACTTAGTTAATGACAAACGGAGTTAACATCTTAAAAAAACATTTGGGTATTCAAACTTACTCGATCAAAATTAATGATTTAAGTTTCGTTTTTAGAATATCCAATTTATATTTATAAATAAAAAAATAAAGGGTTATTGGGGGATAAGATTATGTTATTTGAAGAAATCAAGGGGGTTATATGTGAACAACTGAGAGTTGAAGAGGCTGAAGTAAAATTAGAAACAACATTTGAATCATTAGGTGCTGATTCTTTGGATTTATTTCAAATAGTTATTGAACTTGAAGAGAAATATAATATACAAATAGAGGACGTTGAAGGATTAAAAACTATAAAAGATGCAGTAGATTATGTAGAAAAAATAAATATAGATAAATAGATAACAATTTTATAAGATATGAACTTATTTTTAATTTTTTAGTCATGTAATTGCTAATTAAATGTAATAATAGTAAAATTAATTAGCAGAGTAGGTTATTTTACCTACAATAAATAAAATAAAATTTTTTCGGTATTATATTTTCAGAAATAATAGTAGTTAGTATTTAATAATTTGATAATAGTAGGAGGATTTTTTGGTGGGAAAAAATAGAGTATGTGAACTATTAGAAATAAAACACCCTATATTCCAAGGGGCTATGGCAAGAATTGCAGATGCTTCTCTAGCTTCAGCGGTAAGTGAGGCTGGTGGACTTGGAATAATAACTGGTGCAGCACCGACAGAATGGGTAAGGGAGCAAATACAAAAAACTAAGGAAATGACAAATAAACCATTCGGTGTAAATATAATGTTAATGGCGGAAAATGCTAGTGAAATAGCTGAATTAGTATGTGAAGAAGGCGTATCAGTAGTTACAACTGGTGCCGGTAGCCCGGGAAAGTATATGGAAAAGTGGAAAGCACATGGAATAAAAGTTATTCCAGTAGTAGCTTCAGTGGCACTTGCTAAAAGAATGGAGAAATCAGGTGCTGATGCAATTATTGCAGAAGGAATGGAATCAGGCGGGCATATAGGTCAATTAACTACAATGACATTAGTACCACAAGTAGTGGATGCAGTATGTATTCCTGTTATAGCAGCTGGTGGTATTGGTGATGGTAGAGGAGTAGCAGCATCATTTATGTTAGGAGCTGAAGGTATTCAAGTTGGAACAAGATTCTTAGTAGCTAAAGAATGTACAATACATCAGAATTATAAAGATAAAATATTAAAAGCTAATGATATAGATACAGAAGTTACAGGAAGACCAACAGGGCACCCCGTTAGAGCTCTCAGAAATAAGCTTTCAAGAGCTTATTTAAAGCTAGAAAAAGAAGGCGCAAGTGCTGAAGAAATGGAGAAACTGGGCATTGGTGGCTTAAAAAAAGCCGTTGTAGATGGAGATGTTGAGAATGGAACTCTTATGTCAGGACAAATAGCAGGACTTATTAATAAAGAACAAACAAGTAAAGAAATTATTGAAGAATTATTTGAAGAAGCAAATGAAATATTTAAGCGTTTTGGAGGACAAAATGAATAGTAAGAAAACTGCATTTCTTTTTCCTGGCCAAGGGGTTCAAACTATTGGAATGGCAAAAGAACTTTGTGAAAATATACCTGAATGTAAAGGAATTTTAGATCGTAGTGAAGAAATTTTAAATATGCCTATAAAGAAAATGATGTTTGAGGGACCTGAAGAACTTATTACTGCAACAGAAAATGCACAGCCATTAATAGTTGTTGCTTCTCTTATTGCATTAAAGGCTTTAGAAATAAACGGCATTGAAGCGGATTATGCGGCAGGACTTAGTTTAGGAGAATATGTAGCATTAATATATGGAGGAGCACTTTCTTTAGAAGAGGGATTATTACTCATAAAAGAAAGAGGAAGAATTATGGGAAGTGCACTTCCAAAAGGACTTGGGAAAATGGCTGCTGTTCTAAAGCTAAACGATGAAAAATTAAAAGAATTATTAACTAAAGCAGGGGAATTTGGAATAATAGAAGGTGCTAATTTTAATTGCCCAGGCCAAATAGTAGTTTCGGGTGAAAATGAAGCAATTGATGAAGCTGTAAAGATAGCAAAAGAACTTGGGGGTCTTGGGATTCCACTAAAAGTTAGTGGACCATTCCATAGCTCACTTCTTGAACCTGCAAGTGAAGAATTCTTTAATACTATAAAAACTGTAAATATTAAAGAACTTAATAAAATAGTATATTCAAATGTTAAGGGACTTCCTTATGAACCAAATGATGACGTTAGAGATTTACTTAAAAAACATATAAGAACATCAGTACTTTTTGAGAAAACTATAAATCATATGATAGATAGTGGTGTAGACACATTTGTTGAAGTTGGACCAGGTAAGGCACTTAGGGGATTTGTTAAGAAAATTAATAAAAGTGCAAATCTTTTAAATGTAGAAGATATGGAATCATTGCAATTAACAATTAACAATTGACAATTGTCAGCGAAGGATGAAATACTGAAAGGCTTTCTAAAAATTATGTTTTTCAAATTCTGAAAGAATTTGTTCATTAATTGTTAATTGTACATTGTCAATTGAATTAAGGGAGGTAATTATGTTAAAAGGAAAGTGTGCTATAATTACAGGAGCATCAAGAGGGCTAGGAAAAGCTATTGCTTTAAAGTTTGCATCTCTTGGAGCTAATATAGTTTTAAACTATAGAAGCAGCGAAAAAGAAGCATTAGAAGTTGAAAATGAAATAAAAGAAATGGGCGTTGAAGTTCTAAGTGTAAAAGGAGATATTTCTAAATTACAAGAAGTAGAAAATCTTGTATCATTAGCTAAAGAGAGATTTGGGAATATTGATATTATTGTAAACAATGCGGGAATTACAAAGGACACATTAATACTTAGAATGAAAGAAGAAGATTTTGATAGTGTTATTGATGTAAACTTAAAGGGAGTATTTAATTGTTTAAAGGCTATTACTCCAATTATGGTTAAGCAAAAACATGGAAAGATAATAAATATGTCATCAGTAGTTGGACTTACAGGAAATGCAGGGCAAGTTAATTATGCGGCATCTAAGGCTGGGGTAATTGGAATGACAAAGTCACTTGCTAGAGAAGTTGGTTCTAGAGGGATTACTGTAAATGCAGTAGCACCAGGATTTATTGAAACAGATATGACACATGAGTTAAATGATAAAGTTAAAGAAGAAGCAAAGAAAAATATACCACTTAAGAGATTTGGAAACCCAGAGGATGTAGCAAATGTTGTAGCTTTCCTTGCAAGTGAAAGCTCTGACTATATTACTGGTCAAGTTATCCAAGTTGATGGTGGAATGTTAATGTAATGGAGGAAGAGTTGAGTTATGGAAAGAAGAGTTGTTATTACGGGAATGGGAGCTTTAACTCCTATAGGAAATGATGTAAATACATTTTGGAATAATGCAAAAGAAGGCAAATTAGGGATAGATTTTATTACTTTAATAGATCAAGATTTAATAGATGTAAAAATTGCAGCAGAGGTTAAAGATTTTGATCCAGATACTTTAATTGGTAAAAAAGAAGCTAAAAGATTAGACAGATTTGCTCAATTTGGTTTAGTTGCAGCAGAGGAAGCAATAAATGATTCTGGAATAGATTTAGAAAAAGAAAATTTAGAGAGATTTGGGGTAATGCTAGGATCTGGAATCGGTGGATTTGAAACTATTGAAGATGAATGCAGTAAGCTGGCTACTGGAAAAACAAGAAGATTAACACCATTCTTTATTACTAAGGCAATAATAAATTTAGGCGCAGGAAATGTAGCTATTAAATATGGTTTAAAAGGACCTTGTACATCAGCAGTAACTGCTTGTGCTACAGGAACTAATAATATTGGAGATGCATTTAGAACAATCAAGCATGGTTATGCAGATGTAATGCTTGCAGGTGGAACAGAAGCATCAATAACAAGACTTGCAATTAGTGGATTCCATAGCATGAAGGCATTAAATTCGGATAATAATCCTAAGAGAGCATCTATTCCTTTTGATAAGGAAAGAAGTGGATTTGTAATGGGTGAAGGTGCAGGACTTGTAGTTCTTGAATCTTTAGAACATGCAGAATCTAGAGGCGCAAATATTATAGCTGAAATAGTTGGATATGGTTCAACTTGTGATGCGTATCACATTACATCTCCAGATCCAGAAGGTAGTGGGGCTGCAAGGGCTATGAAAGATGCTATAGCTGAAGCTGGAATTAAGCCAGAGGATGTTTCTTATATAAATGCTCATGGAACTTCAACACCATTAAATGATCAATTTGAAACAGCAGCTATAAAAAAAGCATTTGGAGAAACTGCATATAAGGTTCCAATATCTTCAACAAAATCTATGACTGGTCATTTACTTGGAGCAGCAGGAGCAATTGAAGCAATAATATGTGCAAAAGCTCTTCAAGAAGGATTCATTCCACCAACAATTGGATATGAAATTAAAGATGAAGAATTAGATTTAGATTATGTACCTAATGTTGGAAGAAAACAAGAATTAGAATATGCACTTACAAATTCATTAGGATTTGGTGGACATAATGCAACTTTACTTTTAAAGAAGTGGAAGTAATACGGCATATTCAAAAAAATAAAAGTCAAAGGTGCTATATGAGTATCTTTGGCTAAGTATTTTTTTTGAAGATGTCCTAATTATAGGAGGATATATTTATGGACTTTGAAAAAATTAAAGAACTTATTAAATTAGTTGATTCATCAAACTTAGCTTTTTTTGAGCTTACAAGTGGCAATGACCATATAAAAATGGATAAATCATTAAACAGAGGTGTATCTGATAATAATTTGAATAAATTGAGTAATGCTAATAACGCAAATAATGTGGATAATATTAATGCTGTATTAAATTCAGTTAATTCAATAGAAAAATCAGAAATTCATGTAGTAAAAAACGAAGAGTTAAAAGCTACAGAAAAAGAGATCGTTATAGAAGATAAGAATATAAGTGTTATAAAATCTCCTATGGTAGGAACATTTTATTCTTCAGCATCACCAGAGAGCCCAGCTTTTGTAGGAAGTGGAGATGCGATTCCAAAAGGAAAAGTTATTTGTATAATTGAAGCTATGAAACTTATGAATGAAATAGAAAGTGAATATAGTGGAGTAATTGTTGAACGTTTAGTTAACGATGGAGATATGGTAGAATACGGTCAACCACTATTTAAGATTAAGGGGGAATAGAAATTGCTTAATATACAAGAAATAAAAGAAATATTACCTCATAGATATCCGTTTTTATTAGTTGATAGAGTTATTGAAATGGAAATAGGAGAGAAAAAATTTGTAAGAGCATATAAAAATGTTTCTGCTAATGAAGAATTTTTTAATGGCCATTTTCCAGTAGAGCCAGTCATGCCTGGCGTGCTTATATTAGAAGCATTAGCTCAAGCAGGAGCAGTTGCAATTTTATCAATGGATGAATTTAAAGGAAAAATACCTTTATTTGCAGGTACAAATAAAGTAAGATTTAAGAGTAAAGTAGTACCTGGCGATAAATTAGAATTATATTGTGAAATTACAAGACTTAAAGGACCAATAGGCATTGGAAAAGGAATAGCTACAGTTGATGGAAAAACAGTTTGTGAAGCGGAAATACTTTTTGCAATAGGATAGGTGATAAAAATGTTCAAGAAAGTACTGATTGCCAATAGAGGCGAAATTGCGGTTAGAATAATTAGAGCATGTAGAGAAATGGGAATAAGTACAGTTGCTGTTTATTCAGAAATAGATAAAGAAGCACTTCATACGCAACTTGCAGATGAAGCTGTATGTATTGGACCTGCAATGCCTAAAGATAGTTATTTAAATATAGCTAACATTTTAAGTGCATGTGTTTTAACTGGTGCGGATGCTATACATCCAGGGTTTGGATTTTTGTCAGAAAATCCAAAGTTTGCAAAGATGTGTAGACAATGTAATATAAAGTTTATAGGACCTGATTATGAAACCATTGAATGGATAGGAAATAAGGCAAAGGCTAGAGAAATCATGAAGTCTTGTAATGTTCCAGTAGTACCAGGATATGAAGGGGTAATAAGAGATGAAGCACACGCATTAGAACTAGGAAAAAACATCGGATATCCTGTAATGATAAAAGCAGCAGCAGGTGGCGGTGGAAAAGGAATAAGAATTGCTTATAATGATGAAGAATTCTTAATGGGATTCAAAACAGCTAAAGCAGAAGCAAAAGCTTGCTTTGGAGATGATACATTATATTTAGAAAAATTTGTTCAAAAACCAAAACATATTGAATTTCAAATATTAGCTGATGAATATGGGCATGTAATACATTTAGGTGAAAGAGAATGTTCAATGCAAAGAAAAAACCAAAAGGTTTTAGAAGAAGCACCATCTAATGTATTAAGTGAAGAATTACGTGCTAAAATGGGTGAAGCTGCAAAGATGGCAGCTCTTGCTGTAGATTATAAAAATGCAGGAACTATAGAATTTTTATTTGATAAAGACAATAATTACTATTTCATGGAAATGAATACAAGAATACAAGTAGAACATCCAATTACGGAGATGATTACAGGTATAGATTTAGTAAAAGAGCAATTAAGAATAGCAGATGGAGAAAAGCTTAGATATACTCAAGAAGATATAAAGCTTAAAGGTCACGCTATAGAATGTAGAATTAATGCAGAAGATCCAGAACATGATTTTAGACCATGTCCAGGAACTATAGAAGAACTTTGTGTTCCGGGTGGCTTAGGCGTAAGAATAGATTCAGCAATATTTTGTGGATATAAAATACCACATTGTTATGATTCTATGATAGCTAAGGTAATCACTTTCGGAAATGATAGAAATGAAGCCATTGTAAAAATGCATAGAGCATTATCAGAATTTGCAGTAGGTGGAGTAAAGACTAACATTAATTTTGAATTATCTATACTTGAAAGCAAGGAATTCTTAGAAGGAGATTATGATACTTCATTTTTATCAGAAAAGATGGTGAAGAAGGATGCTTAAGGATTTATTTACAAAAAGGCAATATGCGACTGTTAAGCCTTCAGTAATAAAAAAAAGTGTTGAAGAAGCTTTAGAAAAGCCTAATATTCCGTCAGGAATGTGGACTAAATGTGATAAATGTAATGCAATGATTTATGCTGAAGACTTGGAAAATTCTAAATATGTTTGTACATCTTGTGGTCATCATTTTAGATTAAATGCAAAAGAAAGAGTAGGGATATTCTTTGATAAGCATACTTTTAAAGAATTATGGAGAGAATTAAAAACTACAAATCCACTAAACTTTGAAGGTTATGAAGATAAATTAAAGATTGGGAAATCAAAAACAGATAGTACAGAAGCAGTTGTTACTGGTGTTGGACAATTAAATGGAACAAATGTGGCTTGTGCAATTATGGATAGTTTCTTTATGATGGGAAGCATGGGAACTGTAGTTGGAGAAAAGATTACAAGACTTGTGGAATATGCTACAGAAAATAAACTTCCAGTTATTATTTTTACAGCATCAGGTGGTGCAAGAATGCAAGAAGGAATATTTTCACTTATGCAAATGGCTAAGGTAAGTGCAGCACTTGCAAGACATGATGAAGCTGGTCTTTTATATATTTCAGTATTGACAGACCCGACTACTGGAGGCGTAACAGCGAGCTTTGCCATGGAAGGTGACATTATTTTAAGTGAACCTGATGCATTAGTTGGATTTGCAGGAAGAAGAGTAATTGAAAATACAATTAAAGAAAGTCTTCCTGATGATTTTCAAAAAGCGGAATTTTTACTACAAAAGGGTTTTGTAGATAGCATTGTTGAAAGAAAGAACATGAGAGCATGTATATATAAAATTCTTATTTTACATGGAGTGAGGAATTATGGATAAAGACTTTATAAAAATAAATACAACACCATGGGAAAACGTTGAAATTGCAAGGCATAAAGACAGACCTAATGGAAAATATTATATAGACAATATATTTAAAGATTTTATTGAATTTCATGGGGATAGAACTTTTGGAGATGATAAGTCTATAATTGGCGGAATTGCATCATTTAATGATATAAATGTGACAGTTATTGCAATAACAAAAGGTTCAAATACTATTGAAAACATAGAAAGAAATTTTGGGATGCCCAATCCAGAGGGCTATAGAAAAGCACTAAGACTTATGAAGCAAGCTGAAAAATTCAAAAGACCTATAATTTGTTTTGTAGATACGCCAGGAGCATTTCCAGGTATTGGAGCAGAAGAAAGAGGTCAAGGGCAAGCTATAGCAAACAATCTTTTTGAATTAAGTAGATTAAAGACTCCTATAATTTCTATAATTACAGGTGAAGGTGGTAGCGGTGGAGCATTAGCATTAGCTGTAGCTGATAGAATTTTTATGTTAGAGCATTCTGTATATTCTATTCTTACACCAGAAGGATTTGCTTCGATATTATGGAAAGATGCGTCTAGAGCTAAAGAAGCAGCAACAGTTATGAAAATTACTGCCAAAGATTTAAAGGGTTTTAACATAATTGATGATGTGATAAAGGAACCTAGAGGTGGAGCTCATAAAAATCCAGCTAAACTTGCAGAAGTTATGAAAAAAAGTATCTTAGATTCCTTAACAGAATTAAGAGAAAAAGATTTAGATACATTGATTAGCGAAAGATATGATAAATTTAGAGCGATGGGAAATTTTTATTAATGGAATTAAAATTTATATATTATAAATAAAAAGGTATGAAATTTAAGTGTTTAATCTTAAATTTCACACCTTTTTTATTAATTTAAGAATTAAATAAATATGCATAAGAAATTATAATATTAAATGGTGAATGGTTAATAATAGAATTTAAAAAGTTAAATTAAGATGAAATTAAGATGGTCTAAGATTCAAATTAAGACTCTACAGATATAATCTAACTGAAGTTAAAAATCGAGGAGGCAATAATTATGAATGTAATGGAAGTTAGAAATATTAAAAAAGTATATAGTTCAAAATTTGGTGGAAATGAATCGCAAGCATTAAAGGATGTGACCTTTTCTGTAGAGAAAGGTGAATTCTTAGGTATTATGGGACCTTCAGGTTCAGGAAAATCAACGTTATTAAATGTAATATCTACTATTGATACACCAAGTGATGGAACTGTAAAAATTGGAGGAAAAAGTATAATTAATCTTGATGAAGATGAATTATCAAATTTTAGGCGAAGAAAGCTTGGTTTTATTTTTCAAGATTACAATTTATTGGATACGCTTACTCTTAAGGAAAATATAATTCTTCCTTTATCGCTTGCAAAGGTAAGTGTTACGTTAATAGAAGAAAAGGTTAAGAAAATAAGTACTATACTTGGGATTGAGGATATACTTAACAAATATCCATATGAAGTTTCAGGGGGACAAAAACAAAGGGCAGCTGCAGCAAGAGCAATTATTACAGAACCAGAATTAATTTTAGCAGATGAACCAACAGGAGCATTGGATTCAAAATCTTCAACTGAGCTTTTAGGCAGTCTTTCTGATCTTAATAAACAAAATGAAGCAACAATAGTTATGGTTACTCATGATGCTTTTGCAGCAAGTTATTGTAGCAGAATTATTTTTATTAAAGATGGACTTTTAGATTGTGAAATTGAAAGAAATGGTAGTAGAAAAGAATTCTTTACTGAAATTCTTAAAATACTTTCAGTAGTTGGAGGTGATTCAAATGACATTGTTTAATCTTGCACTAAATAATGTAAGGCATAATTTTAAAAATTATGTTTCATATTTTATTAGTACGTTATCATCAGTTTGTATTCTTATGATATTTTATTCTATATACTATAATCGTGAAATACAATCTTTTAGTGCAGAAAAAGCTAAGGTTATAATTCTTTTTAAAGTAGCAGCTTTTATAGTTATAATATTCTCAGCTCTTTTTATAGGTTATGCAAATAGCTTTTTTATAAAAAATAAAAAGAAGGAAGTTGCATTATATTCACTTCTTGGTATGAAAAAGAAGGAAATAGGTAGGCTGATGTTCTTCGAAAATATTTTTCTTGGAGTTTTAGCGTTAATTATTGGTGTACCTTTAGGAACGTTTGCATCAAGTTTTTTTTTGAAATTACTTACTGTATGTATGAAATCAGATACTGCAATTAAGTATACTTTTGATATTAGATCCATAGTAATAACAATTTTGGCTTTCATGGTCATATTTTTACTAAACTCTATAAAAGCATATGGCATAATATATAAATATAAGCTTATGGAGCTTATGAATGCTACTAAGGAAGGGGAAAAGAGACCGAAGTTTTCAAAATTACTAGCATTAGTATCATTAATTATGGTTGTAAGTGGATATTTTATTGCACTAAAAGTACAATTGTCTGGAGTAATCCAAATTTTGTATTATGCTATTGCCATAATGGTGCTAGTTATTGCAGGAACTTATATTTTGTTCAACAACTTAATAATTTATATGTTTAAAATATTTAAGAACAATAAAAAAATGTATTATAAGGGAGAAAATCTTATAGGCATATCTCAAATTATATACAGAATTAAAGGGAATTCTAATCTTCTTGCAACTATAGCTGTTATCTCAGCTGTTGCTATTACAGCTCTGTGTTTCACATTTAGTTTTTATATGTTTCTTGATAAAGTTGTACCCAATGGATGTCCATTTTCAATAATGTATCAAGGTGGCAATGAGGATTTGGATAAAAGCGTTGAGGAAATTATTAATAATCATAAAGAAAATAAAGTAACATATAAAACAGATATTGTAATGATAAATGGAAATGGCTTTACACAACAATATAAAGGTCCATTTGGAAAAAATCTGAAGGCTCCTTTTAATGTGTTTGTAATATCAGAATCTGAATACCAGGATATTGTTAATAATTCAGGTTTTAATACTGGGACAGATATTGTAGAGAGGCCTACTGACATTAAAATTAATAAAGAAAACCAATGTTACTTTATTGAATTAAGTAACTTAGCTAGTGGGAGAGGAAGATTAACTGGAGATGAACTTAATACGACTATTGGGGAGAAATCCTATAAACTTGATATCTCAGACTCAGATGTTACAGGTGTTTTAGGAGTTAAGTTTCAAAAAACAACCATAGTTGTATCAGATAACTTTTTTAAGGAACTTTTAGATACTAACAGAAATAATTTAACTATTATAAGAGCATATAATCTTGAAAATCCATTAAAAAGTGAAAATATTGTTTCAGATATTAGCGAAATCATTCCAAAGGATAGGAATTTTGACTCTTACTATGGTTTGTATACATGGTCATATACTAACTATGGTAGCTATGTATTTATAGGTATGTTTTTAGGTATTCTTTTTGTTGTCTCTACTGGAAGCATATTGTATTATAAACAATTGACAGAAGCATACGAAGATAAGAATAGATATGAGATACTTTCCAAGATAGGCCTTAGCAGAAAAGAAATTTTAAGAATCATAGTAAAACAGTTGGGCCTAATTTTTGGAATGCCAATGTTGTTTGCAATTATGCATAGTACAGTTGCACTTGGAGTTTATATAAAATATTGTGCTAATGGTGGGTCAAGTTCAAAATATATAATAGAATGTATTGGGGGAATGATGGGAATATATGTAGTAATATATTTATGTTATTATTTGCTTTCCATTAAATCTTATATGAAAGTTATAACAGATAAGTAGCTAGATATTATATTTAAAGTAAATTTAGTTTTATATATCTAATAAAACTAAATATAAAGATTATTAGATTACAAAATTTGTTTTTTAAGGTAAACTTATTACAGAAGTATTGATATACGAATGGAGAGTTGATTTTCACATGAATTGTATAAATTTTTCAAATGTAAAAGTGTTACTAATAGATGATGAAAAAGATATAACTGACTTAATAGAGGATGTTCTAATAAAAGATGGTTTGAAAAATATATTAAAAGCGCATTGTGGTTTAGATGGAATAAAAATATGTAGGGAAGAAAAACCTAATATAGTTATCTTAGATATAATGCTTCCAGATATTGATGGTATTGAAGTATGCAAAAAAATAAGAGAATTTTCTTATTGTCCAATTTTATTTTTATCTTCAAAAAATGATGATATTGATAAAATTCTTGGGTTTAGTACAGGCGGAGATGATTATATAACTAAACCATTTAGTCCAAGAGAAATAGTTTTTCGAATAAAGGCTCAACTTAGAAGACAAATGTATGATGGAATAAAGGAAGAAACAGTTCAAAATAATAATATAAACATTGGTAATATTTCTATTGATATAGAACATTCTCAGGTATATAAACAAGGTGCAGAAGTTAATCTTACAGCAAAGGAGTATAAAATTCTTTTATATTTAGCAGAGAATCCTAATAATATAGTAAGTAAGGAAAGGCTATGCGATATTATATGGGGAGAAGAATATATTGGATATGATAATACAATTACAGTCCATGTGAGACATTTAAGAGAAAAGTTAGAGGAAGACCCTTCTAAACCTAAGTTAATTGTTACTGTAATCGGACTTGGCTATAAAATTGTGAAAAGAGATGAGTAGAATGAAAAAATCAGGTTATAAATTAATCTTTCATTTATATTCTATATTTTTCATTATCTTTTTAATAATAGTTTTCCTTTTGGCAGGAATGAGTGTTTATTTTTTAAAGACCAACATTAGCAAAGATAATAGTGAGATTAACTGGAGTAGCGCCCCTATACAATTTACAAATGATTTTTCTAAAGAGATTACTTTTAAGGATAGTAAGCCAGAACTTAAGGATTCAGGGATAGAAGAGCTAAAGAAAAATAAACTTTGGATTCAAATTATTGATAAAAATGGAGAAGTAAGTACAAGCTATGATAGTCCTAAAGAAGTATCAACTCATTATTCTCCAATAGAGATGATTGAGCTTTATAAAAATGCAGGTGATATTAAAGATTGTACTGTGTTCGTTGGATGCATTGAAAGTAATGGGGAAGAATGGACATATGTAATAGGATTTCCTGTAAAGATATCAAAAGTTATTATGTATTTGAATTATAATAATTTATCAAATTTAAAGTGGGTTGTATTAAGCCTGTTTGCCGCAATTATGTTTCTTATTCTTATTTTAGGTGCAGTTTATGGTATATGGATGAACCGTCTTTTGTCAAACATAATAACATCGATAAAGAAACTCACTTCAAATTCTTATGTGGCAATAAAGAAAAGTGGAATGTATGGGGATGTGTATGAAAGTCTTAATTTACTTCATAATAAGCTTGAGGAAAGCGAACTTGAGAGAAGAAAAAATGAAATATCAAGAGAGGAATGGATCTCAAATATTTCACATGATTTGAAAACTCCGTTGTCGCCAATAAAAGGTTATGCAGAGATGTTATCAGATTCAGAATATAATGTTAATTCAGAAGAGATAAAAAAATATGGTGGAATAATACTTAAAAATGCAGTATATGTAGAAGCTTTAGTAGAGGATTTAAAACTTACATATAAGTTGAAGAATGGTATGTTAATTTTAAAGAAAAAAGATGGAAATATAGTAAGTTTATTAAAAGAAATAATAATAAATATATTAAATAATCCAGAATACAAAAACAGAAATATTACATTTTACTTTTATAAGGATAAAGTAAATTTAAGCTATGATAGTATACTTCTTCAACGAGCTTTAAGTAATTTAATAAATAATGCAATAATTCATAATTCTCCAGATACAATAATAAAGGTTTTTATTAAAGAGGAAGACAAAATATATATAAAGATTGAGGATAATGGAAAGGGCATAGGAGAGAAAGATTTAGAAAAACTTTTTGAGAGATATTATAGAGGTGCAAATACTGATGCTAATGTTCAAGGATCTGGACTTGGTATGGCAATTGCAAAGCAAATAATAGAAGTTCATGATGGAACGATTACTGTGGACAGTGAACTAAATGTAGGTACAAGCGTAGATATAGAATTTGAAATATAACATTTACATAGATGTAAAAATTGTAGTAAAAAATATAATTAATACTGATAAAGATGAATTATTTTAAAAGACTGAACTTAAGTAATTAAGGAAATCATAATTTTATATAGAATAATAGAACTTGATGAAGTGAAAACTACATTAGGTTCTATTATTTTTAAGTTATAAAAACTAGTGTGTTATAATAATTTATAGATTGAATTGGAGGGGATATTTTATGGAAAGCAATAGTACGAAAATTGCTAAAATTGCGACCAAGATGGCTATATGCAATAGAAATGAAGAAGATGAGTTGAAAAGATTTTATAATGAACAAGGAATCAAGGTTACAGCTGCAAATATGGGTGGGAATATTAATTCATCTATATCAAAAATACTTGAAAGCGCTCTGGTAGCAGCAAAAAGAAATGGATTAATTAGAGAAGAACATTTACATGAAGGAGCTGTTATAGGAGCAACTAGAGATGCAATAATTCAAATTTCGACTCGTGCTAATGGATTAAATGTTGGTGGTAAGATAGGAATAGCAAGAGGCGGAGAACATATATCTGTTTGTATATTTTTAAGCATTGGATTATTACATTTGGATGAAGTAGTTATTGGAATAGGCCATAGATCATTACCAGTATAATATAAGTATTTTATAAATAAAGATTGATTAATAGAGTTTGGAATTTCGCAAATTTCACTTATTATGTTAAAATTTCATGGATAAGGTTTCAGAAATAAATGATATTTACATTTATTCACATAAATATATAATTTTCATATTAAAATACTAAATAATAATAGAAATGAGGCTAGGTAAACTTTACAACTATTTTAAATTATGATATCATAACTTAAAAGATTTATAAATTATTATCAATTTATTTGAGTATTTATCATAAATATAGGCATATATTTATGATATTAGGTAGTATTAGTAGTATGTAGAAGTGTAGTAGGGAATTGATAATAAGAATAATAGGGGGACAGTATTATGGTAGGAAAAAGAAAGTTATCGATGTTATTATGTACGGTTTTAGTAGGCGGAGTCCTTGCAGGATGCGGAAATAGTGCAACAGATTCTAAAGGCTCAGAAACAGCTTCAACAACAGCTGTGAAAAATATTGGAGTTGTACAATTAGTACAACATGATGCTTTAGATGCATCTAATAAAGGGTTTGTTGATGGTTTAAAAGAAAAAGGATATGAAGACGGAAAAAACATTAAAATTGAACAACAAAATGCTCAAGGTGAACAAGCAAATGCACAAACTATTAGTAAGCAATTCGTAGATGCAAAAAAAGATTTGATTTTTGCAATTGCAACACCAGCAGTTCAAGCAGCATATAATTCTACAAAGGAAATACCAATAATATTTACAGCTGTAACAGATCCAGTAAAAGCAGAAGTTGCAAAAGATTGGAAGAGTTCAGGTACTAATGTTACTGGTACATCAGATAAGGTTCCTGTGGATAAGCAAATAGAGTTATTAAAAAAATTAGTTCCTAATGCTAAAACAGTAGGAGTAATTTATAGTACTTCAGAAACAAATTCAGTAATTCAAGTTGAAGAACTTAAGGCTGCAGCAACAAAACAAGGACTTGCAGTAAAAGAAATTGGAGTTACTACTGTAAATGAAATAAATCAAAACTTATCAAGTGCTCTTGGAGACATTGATGTATTATATACACCAACAGATAATACAGTAGCTTCAGGATATGCATTAGTAGGTAAGCTTTGCTTAGAAAAAAATATTCCTATAATAGGTGCAGAAGAAGCTATTGTAACTAAAGGTGGTCTTGCATCTATAGGCATAGATTATTATAAATTAGGAAAAGAAGCAGGATTTAAGGCTGCTGAAGTATTAGCTGGAAAGAAACCTTCAGAGGTTGAAATAACTACATTAAGTGAAATGTCATTCACTATAAACACAGATGTTGCAAAGAAATTAAATATAACAATTCCAAAAGATATAGAAACAAATGCTAAGAAAGTAACAGGAGGCGTTCAGTAGTGGGTGTTTTAATTAACATTTTAGAACAAGGACTACTATTCTCAATTGTTGCAATTGCCGTATATATAACTTACAAGATATTAGATTTCCCAGACATGTCAGTTGATGGTACTTTTCCTATGGGAGCTGCTATTTCAGCAGCTCTTTTAGTACAAGGTGTTAATCCATGGGTTAGTATTATTGCAGCAGCTATTGGAGGCGCAATAGCTGGCGCAATAACAGGGATTTTACATGTTAAGTTTAAAATTGATAATTTAATGGCTGGAATACTTGTTATGATAGGATTATATTCAATAAACTTAAGAATAATGGGAAAAGCAAATGTTCCTTTATTCAATGTACCAAATGTATTTAAACTTGGAATACCAACTATGGTTATTATTATAGTATTCCTTGCTGTAGTGAAAATATTATTTGATTTATATTTTAAAACTAAATCGGGGTTTTTACTTAGAGCAGTAGGTGATAATGAACAAGTAGTATCTTCAATTGGAGTCAATAAGGATTTAGTTAAAATATTAGGTCTTGTAATAAGTAATTCACTAGTGGGAATGGCAGGAGCATTGACAGCTCAATACCAAGGGTTTAGTGATGTTGGAATGGGAACGGGTACTGTAGTAATGGCACTTGCAGCAGTAATTATTGGAAGTTCATTATTCGAGAGAGTATCTTTTATAAAAGCAACTACATTATCAATATTTGGTGCAATTATTTATAAAGGTGCAATTGCTCTTGTATTAAAATATGGTGGAGTAATAGGATTAACTGCTAATGATATAAAGTTAATGACAGCAGTAATTGTAGTTGTAGCACTATGTTCTAGTAATGGAATTTTCAAGTTCAAGAAGAAAAAACTTGTGGAAGGTGGTACGCAAGGTAATGTTAATCGTAAAACAACTATCCAAAGTATTTAATCCAAATACTATAAATGAGAACAGAGTTTTTGATAAGTTATCATTAGATGTTGCTCAAGGTGATTTTATAAGTATTATTGGTTCAAATGGAGCAGGTAAATCAACTTTGCTAAATATGATATCTGGAACAATAGAAGCAGATTCTGGATCTATATTATTAGATGGAAATGAAGTAATTAATAAACCAGAGTATATTAGGTCAAAATCTATTGGAAGAGTATTTCAAAATCCATCAATGGGTGTTGCACCTAATATGACTATTTTGGAGAATATCGCTCTTGCAGATAATAAATGCAAAACTTTTGGTCTTGGATTTGGAATAAATAAAAAGAGAATAGGTTATTATAAAGAAATGGTAAGTGAACTTAATTTAGGTTTAGAAGATAAAATTTATAACAAAGTATTACTTTTATCTGGTGGACAAAGGCAAGCATTAACATTACTTATGGCAGTAATGTCAAAACCTAAACTATTATTACTAGATGAACATACTGCAGCCTTAGATCCTAAGACTTCAGAAACAATAATGGATATAACGAGAAGTATTGTTAAAGATAGCGGAATAACAACACTTATGGTTACACATAATCTTAAACATGCTCTTGAAAATGGTAATAGACTTTTTATGATGCATAGAGGTCAAATTTTAGTTGACATTAAGGGCGAAGAAAAAGAAAAATTAGATAATAATAAGCTTCTTGGACTTTTCGAAAAAGCAAATGGTGCAGATGCTTTGAATGATAGAACTTTATTTGGTTAAAATTTAAGTGAGTATAAATTTGAATAGAAGATAAGTAGTTGTATGTTAAAGTGCTAAGAATATTTTATATTCTTAGTGCTTTTTTTGTATAAGGAACATTCAAAAAAATAACAAATCAGTATGCTGGTCTATTTTGTATAAAGAAATGCTTTTTGTATATACTAAAATTTAAAGGCAAAAAAATAGTATTTATGGAGAGCTGAGAGATATGAATGAAGAAAATATAAAAATTGAAGACATATTTGACAGTGTAATTAAAAGGTGGAAAATGATACTTTTAATAACGTTAGCTACAACTTTAATGGTTGCAAGTATTAGCTTTTTTGTAATTGCACCTAAATATACAGCAAATACAAAGGTGTTTATAGGAAAGGAAAATACTAAAGATCAGACTTACAATAGTAATGATGTTCAAATGTATCAAAAATTATTAAAAACATATGCAGAAATGATATTGACTAATGATTTGGTTAATAAAGCAATTGTAACAAATAATTTAAATATAACGTCAGAAGCGGTAATTAAAAGTTTAACAGTTACTCCAAGAGCTGATACTCAAATTTTAGAAATTGAATATATTAATACAGACAAAGCATTAGCTAAAGATGTAGTGAATACAATTACAAATGAATTTATAACATCATCTAAAGAACTTATACCAAATGTTAATGTAAAAATAATAGAAAGTGTAAAAATGCCTGAAAAGCCAACTAGTCCTAATAAAAAGATGAATATAGGTATTGCATTTTTGCTTGGTCTTATGATTAGTGTAGGGTTGGCATTTCTATTAGAGTTTATGGATAATACATTTAAAACAAAAGAACAATTACAAGAAATATTAGGAATACCTGTTATTGGTGCAATTCCTGATGATTTGAGCTAAAGGGGATAATATAAATGTTTGGATCAAGAAAAATGGAAAGAGCAGTTAAAGTGCAGCAATATAACGGTTTCATAGTTGAGAAAAAACCAAAATCAATAGCATCAGAGGCGTATAGAACTTTAAGAACTAATATACAATATTCATCATTTGATAAGCAAATAAAAACAATAGTAGTTACAAGTGCAGAAGCAGCAGAAGGAAAATCTACAGTAGCAGGAAATCTTGCTTTATGTTTTGCTCAAAATGAAAAAAAGGTTATAATAGTGGATTGTGATTTAAGGAAACCTTCAGTGCATAAGAATTTTCAAATGTCTAATTTAATAGGACTTTCAGAAGTGCTTATAGGGAAAGAACGTTTAGAAGAAGCAATACAAAGACGTAATGAAAACCTAGATGTATTGCCATCAGGCAAAATTCCACCCAATCCATCAGAAATGTTATCATCAAGTGCAATGACTACATTAATAGAAGAATTAAAAGAAAAGTATGACATAATTATTTTAGATAGTGCTCCACTTAAGGCAGTTACAGATGCTCAAATTCTTTCTACAAAAACAGATGGAACTATACTTGTTATAAGAGCTGCAAGAACTAATAAAGAATCAGTAATTGAAGCTAAGAATCTTTTGACTAAAGTAGGAGCAAATATAATAGGTACTGTTTTACATGCAATTGAAAATACTAGAGGAAAGTATTACTATTATTATGGAAGTGATGATAATAGAGAGAAAGATGAAAAATAATAAATTAATAATTAAATGGGAGTAAATATGATAGTAGATATTCATTCACATATAATAGCAGGTATTGATGATGGACCTAAAAATATGGAAATGACTTTGGAAATGCTAAAGAATGCAGAAAGAGATGGTACTAAAGAAATAATAGCGACGCCACATTATCTATTAGAATATGGCGAATCTATAATCTCAGACGTGAAAGCATTTGTTAAAGAAATTAATTCTATTATAAGTAATGAAGGATTAAACATAAAAGTATACAGCGGACAAGAAATATATTACACTGAAAATATAATACAAAATTATATAGAAGGAAAAATAGGAACCTTAAATGATTCCAGATATATGCTAATTGAATTTCCAATGAGAAAGCTTGATGATAATATATGTGATATAATCTATGAACTTCAAATTAGGAATATAACACCAATAATAGCTCATCCTGAAAGATATAAGATTATTATAGAAAAACCTATATATATTAATAAATTCATTAATGAAGGATATTTATTTCAAATGAATACTGGCAGTATAGAAGGAAAATTTGGATCAGATGTAAAAAAGACTGCGGAAATTCTTTTAGAGAATGGAATATATAATTTCATTGGATCAGATGCTCATAATACTAAAAACAGAAATACAGGATTATCAAATGCAATTAGATTAGCCAATAAATATAATAGTATTGAAGAAATATTTACACAAAGTTCAAAAAAAATTCTAAATAATGAACATATTGACTTTTTAGGAGAAAGAATTAAAGAAAAGAAATCAATATTTTCATTTTTAAAAAAGTAGATTTAAGTAATAAATTAAAAATAGTTATATCAAGATAATATAAAGTTATTTTGATATAACTATTTTTTATATTATATATCTTTAATGTTCAATTATTAAATTATATATGATTTAAGAAAGTTTCTGTATCTTAATACATAGCCTGTCTATTGCTTGAAAAAGAGCATTATTTCTATTTAATAAAAAAAATCAAAAGATACCTTTGTTTTATATTTTAAGTGTTCATATCAATAAATATTATTTGTTATATTTATACTTTAAGCATTTAAATCGTAATAAACTATTACAATTTAATCATAATAAAAAGAAATACAAAATACATATTATACAAAAAAAACAAAAAGTTTCAAATAAAAATATACTTTATACTATGTTATAATAAATTACGACATAAATATACTTAATTATTAATCAAATGATATATATAATATGAAAAACAAATAAAATTAAGTAATATTATGGTAAGCAAAAAATCTTAGGGGGTATATACATGCAGCAAATGAATTTACAACGAAGAGAAGTTTTGCTCACGGAACAAATTAAAATGAGAAGAGGATATTGTTTTTTTAAGAGAATTATGGACATAGTATGTTCACTAATAGGACTTATAGCATTAAGTCCAGTATTATTTATAGTAGCATTTGCAATTAAAATTGAATCAAAAGGATCAATAGTTTTTATGCAGGAAAGAGTTGGAGAAAATGGATTAAAATTTAATATGTACAAGTTTAGGTCTATGGTGCAAAATGCAGAAAAATTAAAAGAAAAATTAACAGATAAAAATGAAATGGATGGTCCAATGTTTAAAATGAAAGAAGATCCTAGAGTAACTAAAATTGGTAAATTCATAAGAAAGACAAGTATAGATGAACTTCCTCAATTAGTGAATATATTAAAAGGTGAAATGAGTCTTGTAGGACCAAGACCGTCACTTCCAAGTGAAGTTATGAAGTTTGAAAAATGGATGAAGAAAAGATTAGAAGTTAAACCAGGGCTTACGTGCTATTGGCAAGTATCAGGAAGAAATGATATTGAGTTTAAAGAATGGATGGAACTTGATCTTAAATATGTAGAAGAAAGAAGTACTTTAGTTGATATAAAATTGATATATAAAACATTTTTTATTCTTTTTGGGGACGAGCATGCTAGCTAGAAAAGAGCGTAATGTAAATGGACAAGTTCTAGCAAAAATAATCTAGAAACTTATTAAATGAGGGGGTAAATCAATGATTTGTGCTTTAATAATGGCTGGAGGGAAAGGAACAAGATTTTGGCCTTTATCAACAGAGGAAAAACCTAAACAGTTTTTAAGTTTATTAGGTGAAGACACCATGATACAAATGACTGTAAATAGAATTAAATCTATTATACCAATGGAAAGAATATTTGTTTGCACTGCAGCAATATATGTAGGCTTAGTAAAAGAACAACTACCAGAATTGCTAGAAAAAAATATAATAATAGAGCCAGAGGGAAGAAATACAGCTCCTTGTATTGCATTATCAGCATTTGTTATAAAAAGATATTATAATGATGCAAATATGATAGTACTCCCTTCTGACCATTTAATAAATGATGAAGATGAATTTAGAAATATAGTAAATAGAGCAAATAACTTCTTAGAAAATAATGAAGAAGCAATAATAACACTGGGAATGAAACCAGATAGACCAGAAACAGGATATGGTTATATAAAATATTCTAATAACATAGAGTCAAACCATAAGTTTAATATTTTTAAAGTTGATAGATTTGTTGAAAAGCCAAATGAAGAGAACGCTAAGAAATATCTAGAAGATGATTCATATCTTTGGAATGGTGGAATGTTTTTATGGAAAGTTTCCAATATAATTAATGAAATAAAAAAATATTCGCCACAAACATATGAAGCTTTACATGAAATAGAATTTGCACAGGAAGAACTCTTACAAAAAATAATAAATGATAACTATAACAAAACAGAAGTCATATCAATTGACTATGCAATATTAGAAAAATCAAAAAACATATATGTTGTTCCAAGTAACATTGGATGGGATGATATTGGAACTTGGAAATCAGTAGAGAGGTATAAAGAAAAAGATATTGATAATAATATACTTGAGGGTAATACAACAGTAATTGAATCTAAATCTAATATATCTATCAATACTGGGAAGAAAATAGTTATGATTGGAATAGAAGATGTTATGACATTGGAAACTGAGGATAGCATTTATATAATTAACAAGGATTATATGGAGAATCTACGTGATTATAAAAATGTTATTTAATACAAATATGAATTTGTTGTAAAATTAACCGGAATTTAAAAGACGAATTCATAGAGTATAGAGAAAGAAAGCGTTGTGATTCAAATGAGTAGGATAAAATTTCTTAATACAGAAATAGATAATTTATCAATGTCAGAAGCTATAGAAGAAATAGATAAACTAGTGGTAAATAGAAAATCTAGTTATGTGGTTACACCTAATGTAGATCATATAGTTAAACTAGAAAAAGACGAGGAATTTAAAGAAGTATACAAAAATGCAGATTTGATTTTAACAGATGGTATGCCATTAATATGGATATCAAAAATGAAGTTTACACCAATAAAAGAAAAAGTATCAGGATCAGATTTATTTCCTAGAGTGTGTGAATTAGCAGCTAAAAAATCATACAGTATGTTTTTACTTGGAGCAGCAGAAGGTGTTGCAGCAAAAGCAGCTGAAAATTTGAAAGAAAAGTTTAGTGGATTAAATATTGTTGGATCATATTCACCTAGTTATGGTTTTGAAAAAAAAGAAGATGAAATTGAAAAAATCATAAAAATTATAAATGAAGTAAAACCAGATATTTTAGCAATAGGGCTCGGAGCTCCTAAACAAGAAAAATTTATATATAAATATAATAAGAGATTAAATGTACCGGTATCATTAGCTATAGGTGCTAGTATAGATTTTGAAGCAGGAAATATAGAAAGAGCACCTAAATTTATGCAAAAATGTGGATTTGAATGGTTTTATAGATTATGTAAACAGCCTAAAAGAATGTTTAAAAGATATTTAATTGATGACTTGAAAATTATTAAAATAATATTTAAATATTAAGGAGATACTATATGTTTGAAGCATTAAAGGAAGACATAAAGGTAAATGATAGGAGGCTTACACCTATAATTATATTGATGTTTTATAGAAGTGCAAATAGTTTATACTATTCAAACATACCCAAATCTATAAAAAAAGTACCATTAATATTGTTGAAAATATTACAAAAAGTATTTGCTGACGTGATTTTTGGCGTAGAGATTCCGTATAAAGCTAAAATTGCAAAGGGACTAAGAATAGTACACCCTAAAGATATAGTTATAGCTGAAACAGCAATTATAGGTGAGCATTGCACTATATTTAATCAAACTACAATAGGTGTTAATGAGCATAAAGAAATTAATAAGGCACCGAAAATTGGGAATTATGTTTACATTGCAGCAGGTGGAAAAGTAATAGGTGATATAGCTATTGGGGATAATTGTAGAATAGGTGCAAATGCAGTTATTACCAAAAGTATTAAGAATAATACTACAGTTGTTTGCGTGCAGCGTATTATAGAAAGATAAGGCACAATCAAAAAAATAGCAAGTCCATCTGCCAGAAAAGTTCCGTAGTGTAGCACAGCTACTCTTTTCTAATGTGCCCATTTTCCATCATCCTGCGTCAGCAAAATGCCATAATAGGCCCGATATGATAGCACTTTACTTCCTTGCCTGATGAAAAATATTCATGGCAGTTTCGGACCTGTTATTTATTTTCATGTGCCTAAATTAAAAAGTTTTAAAGAGGGTGTTGCTATGTGTAACAAAAATATTCTATATTTGACTCGAACTATGGGACTAGGTGGAACAGAAAAAGTTATTTTACAGTTATGTGAAGGATTGAAAGATGACTTTAATAAGATTGTTGTTGCATCAAGAGGTGGGTTACATGAGGACGTATTAAATAAAAGTGGAATCACTCATTATAAAATAAGTGATTTTGAGAATAAGAATCCAATTGTGATTCTAAAAACCATAATTGAATTAATCAAAATAATAAAAAGTGAAGATATAGATATTGTACATAGCCATCACAGAATGGGAACGTTCTATACAAATATAGTTGCAAAGTTAATAAAAGTTAAAGTTGTTCATACAGCACATAATACTTTTAATGATAAAAAGATGTTTACAAAATTAGCATTAAAAAATGTTGAAATAATAGCTGTAGGAGAAAAAGTAAAAGAAAACTTAGTTGATTTTTATAAAATTAAAAATAGTAATGTTAAAGTAATATATAATGGCATAAAACAGGAAAAAAATACTTGCCAAAAAGTAATAGAAGAATTATCAACCTTAAAGGAAAATGGATTTTACATAGTTGGTAATATAGGTAGATTATCAAAGCAAAAAGGTATGGAATATTTTATAAAATCAATTCCTCAAATAATTGAAAAAGAGCATAAAATCAGATTTGTTATTGTTGGAGATGGAGAGTTGCGAGAAGAGTTAGAATGCTTAACAAAAAAAATAAATATAGAAGATAGTATAATTTTTTTGGGATATAGAGATGATATTACTAATGTTATTAATCATTTAGATTTAGTAGTATTATCTTCATTGTGGGAAGGGCTACCATTAACCCCTATAGAAACATTTATGCAAGGAAAGACTATAGTTGCAACAGATGTAGATGGAACAGGGGAAATAGTTGAGAATGGGTTTAATGGAATCTTGATAAATTCAAGAAGTGAAAATGAGATTGCAGAAGCAGTTTTAAGGTTATATAGAAATGATGGAATGAAAAAACAAATGGAAAAAAGAGCATTAGAAACCTATATTAATAAATTTACATATGAAAGATTTATTGATAAATATAGAAACTTTTACAATGATTTGATAAAGTGAAATTAATGGGATACAACAGAGAAATGGAAAAAAGTATTTAAAATTATTTGTATGAGAATTAATTCAAGGAGGCTTTATTTATTAATGATAACCAAAATATGTAAATGGATGGTTTCTGCATTACGCATTGGGTATTTTAAAATTAAATATGGAAAAAGATTAATACTGCAAATAGATAAAAATGCTAAACCAATATATTTTGGAAAGGGAATTAAATTAAGAATTGATAAAAATAGTTACATTAAAATTGAACCAGGTGTTTATTTAAGCGATTTTACTACTCTTGAATGTTATTCCGGTGGAAGTATAGAACTAGGTATAAGCACTTTTATAAATACTTATTCTAGATTAATTGCTCTTAAAAGTATTACTTTAGGAGGAAATTGTATTATTGGAACTAATGTATCGATTTATGATCATGATCATGAATATCGTAAAGATGGTTTTATAAAAGATCAAGGTTTTATAATTAATTCAGTAAATATTGAAAAAGATGTTTGGATTGGCACTAATGCAGTAGTTACGCAAAATACACACATAAAAGAACATGTTATAATTGGTGCAAATTCAATTGTTACTAAAAATATTCCAAGTAGGGTTGTCTGTGCAGGTAGTCCAGCAGTGATAATTAAAAATATTTAATTATATTATACTTACTTAGGCACAATCAAAAAAATAACAAGTCCATCTGCGAGAAAAGTTCCGTATTGTAGCACAGCTACTCTTTTCTAATGTGCCCATTTTCCATCATCCTGCGTCGGCAGATTGTACTAATAGGCTTGCTATGAGCACAATCAGTCTCCTTGCCTGATGAAAAATATGCATGGCATTTTGGACTTGTTATTTTCTTTCATGTGCCTTAATAGAAAATATGAAGAAATAATATTTTTTATCTCAATATTGAAACAAATGTAAAATTATATAATTTATAAGGGAGGAATAAAATGGAACCAACTCTTTCAATTATTGTGCCAATTTATCAAGCAGAAAAAAGTTTACATAATTGTATACAGAGTATCCTTAGACAAACTATGTCAAACTTTGAATTATTATTAATTGATGATGGCTCAAAAGATAAATCTTCTTTGATTTGTAAAGAGTATTTACAAAAAGATAAGCGAATTAGATTTTTTGAAAAATCTAATAGTGGGGTCTCTGAAACGAGAAATTTGGGCATAAAAAAAGCTAGCGGAAAATATATTCAATTTGTTGATAGTGATGATACACTTGTTGATTATATGTGTGAAAGAATGATAAATACAGCAGAAGAAAATAACTGTGAGTTGGTTATATGTGGATATAAAAAATGTGAAGGGTATCTAGATGAGGTAATTAATTATGAAAATTTATTCATAAATAATATGAATAATAGTGGCGAAATTTTCGGCAATTTATACGTAAAAGAGCTCATAAGCACTCCTTGGAATAAATTATTTTTAAAAAGTAAGATAAAAGAATACTTTGATAAAAACCTGAGTCTTGGAGAAGATCTAGTCTTTAATCTTGAATATATGAGAAACATTTCTTCAATATCAATTATTAGTGATCCATTATATAATTATTTTATAAACCCGAAAATTGCTCTAAAGCAACTATATAAAAGAACTAACTATGAAACGATTTTGAGAGGTTATACAGAAGTAATAGCATTTTGTAATGAGGTATTTGGTGTTAAATATAACTCAAATTTAATTAATCAATATTTTGTTAAATTTGTTCAAGGATGCTTTTTAGCTATTGTTGCGAATAAGGATAATTCCCAAAAATTAAAATTACAGCAAATTAAACAAATAGTTTATAATGAAAAATTAAATAGTGTTTGCAATACTGTAAATTATGATAATAGATTATTAGCATTTCAAAGTAATCTAATATTAAATAAAAATATTTATTTAATATATTATTTTCAAATTATAAAAAGGATAATCAAAAATATCAAAAGTAATATTTAATAAATAGACATGAAAAAAATATATTGTATAAAATGATTTCTTAATAAAATTTATCTCTAGAGTAGTCGAAATGATATCGTTTTCTGAATAAACTAATATATATATGTTGAAATAAAGAGAGGGATAATTATGAAAATAGGAATATTAACATTTCATAGAGCACTAAATTACGGAGCAGTTTTGCAAACATATGCTTTAAGGAAAGCTTTAAATAACTTAGGTGTTGATGCTGAAGTTATTGATTATAGATGTAAAGTAATTGAAAAAAGTTATGCACCAATACAATTTAATAGTAAAAATATTTTAAAAGTTGTAGTAAGTAATATGTTCTATTATTCTACAAGAAAAAAAATGAGAGAAAAATTTAATGAATTTATAAACCTTAAGGTTAATTTAAGTAAAGAGAAATATTTTAATATTAAAGAATTAGCTAAAATTGAAAACACATATGGTTTATTTATTACTGGAAGTGATCAGGTGTTTAATTATGAATGCACAGATTTTGATAAAACTTATTTTTTAGATTTTGTTAAAGATGATTACAAGAAAAATTCTTATGCTGCAAGTTTTGGATTTGATTCTATTCCTAATAATTATGTAGAAGAATATCAAAGATTATTACAAGGTTTTGCTAATATTTCTGTAAGAGAAGAAAGCGGAAGAAATATCATTAAGAAAATGTTTGAAAAGGATATTAATATTTCATTGGATCCTGTATTTTTATTATCTAAAGAAGAATGGATTTCTATAATAAATCCAGTTAAAAGAAAACGTAAATATATTTTAATGTATACAATAGCCTCGCCAAATAATTTAATACCCTTTGCTGAAAATCTCGCTAAGAAAATTGGTTGTGAATTAGTTTATTTAAATGATAGATTTAAAAAGAATTCAACAGCAGAATATATTAGATTTTGTTCACCAACAGATTTTTTGGACTTATTTGCTGGTGCTGAGTATGTTGTTACTAATTCTTTTCATGGAACAGCTTTTTCTATTTTATTTCAAAAGACATTCTATTGTGAAGTTGTGCCTAAAAATGGTAAAAAGAATTTTAGAGTAATTGATTTATTAAATATGTTGAATCTTAATGAGCAAATTTTCAATAGTGAAGGTATAAATCGTATAACTAATTCTTGCATTGATTATAAAGCTGTTAATAATATTTTAGAAACTCAAAAAAAGTCAGCTCTAGATTATCTTGAAAAATTATCAAATAGCATGAAAAATACTTCTATTGATGCAAAAAATGAAAAGGGAATAATTAATGGATAATGAAAATAATATAATAAATTTAAGATATTTGTCAGGTGTTACATATTTAGGGCTAATTATTAGTATATACTTTATGATATTTACTAATTCTACTATTTTATATCATACATCAGCAATGTATTTAATAGCTATTTTAATTTTTCTACTTTTATTAATGAAAAATGTACATATTTATAGATTAAATTTTCTAAAAGTAAATTGGCTTTTAGTATCTAGTTTTAGTATATTAAATATTTTCTATTCAAAAAATCCTTTGTTATCTATGGAGTGTGTGATTTTTTTATTAATCAGTATTTCTATTTTAGAGATTGATTTTGAAATTATATTTTTTGAAGTATTGTTTTCTAAAATTGTGCCAATAACAATTCTCTTAGCAATAACAATTTTTTTGAATGCGTTTATTAAAGATTTAATGACTAACTATTTATCTTCTTTAGTAGTACCCAGTTCGTTGGATCTTTTATATATAGAAGTTAGCCAAGGGATATATTCTGGAATATTAGCAGAAAAAGCTAATGCAGCAGTAGCTATGGTACTTGGAATAGGTGCAGTATTTGCAAAATTTCTAACGAATGAGAAATTCAAAGTAAAGCATGTTTTATTGTTAGGCGCATACCTTATTGCTATATTTTTAACTGGTAAAAGATCATTAACATTAATTCCGATTGCAGCATGTATGTTTATTTTTTTTGTTCACAGAGGAAAAGCGAAATATAGGAAGCTTATTATTCTGATATTAGTTAGTATAATACTTTGTTATATTGCTATAACATTTATTCCACAAACACAAATAATAATTGAAAGACTTTTATTAGTTACTGATAGTGGGACAATAGATACAAGTGGAAGAGACACGGCATTATGGCCAGCAGCAATGGAAATGTATGAAACTAATAAATTATTTGGATATGGCTTAAATACATTTAATAATTATTTTACTACTTATGGAACATGGGGAGTTTGGAATTCATATGCACATAATACATATATAGGATTATTAGCTGAAACAGGTATAGTTGGAACAATACTTTTTTGTATGGCATTTTCTATATCTCTAATAAAAGCAATTTATTTATTTACAAATAAACAGAAAATATTAGAAAAAAAGCATAAGGAACTGTTAATATTTGCATTGTTTATTGAATTATTTTGGCTAGCCTATGGTATGACTGGAAACCCTTTCTATAATCCAGGTCAATTTTTGATTTATGTTTTATGTATATCTATGGTTTCAAGTATTGAAAAGTTATATAGAGTTTGAATTTAGATAAGTTCAGAGCTAAGATTCAGATGAGGATCAAACTCACCTGAATCAAGTTTCACTTGATAGAGTAAATACAATAATAGGAGAATACAATGACTAGATCACAAAAATTTATGTATAATACAATTTCATCTGCTATTTATCAAGTTATTGTAATGGTAGTTGGATTTATTACCCCAAGAGTTATGCTTATAACATATGGTTCGGAAATAAATGGACTTGTTTCGTCAATTACTCAGTTTATTTCGTATTTTAATTTAGTTGAGGCAGGATTGTCAGGCGCAGCCATATATGCATTATATAAACCATTAGCTGATAATGATCACAAGGCTATCAATGGAGTAGTTTCTGCAGCAAAGAAGTTTTATTATATTTCAGGATATATATTTGTTTTATTAGTAATTGGTCTTGCTTTCGTCTATCCAATACTTGTACAAACTGAATATTTATCGCCTTTATTTGTTGGAACATTAGTACTAATCATGGGCGTGAGTGGCACCTTGGAATTTTTTACATTGGCAAAATATAGAGCAATTATATCTGCTGATCAAAAGTCATATGTAATTTCATTTGCATCAATTGTTCATATGATATTAAATACAATTATTGTTGTATCATTAGCAAAACTTAAAGTTAATATTGTCTTGTTAGAGCTTATAGCTTTACTATCAATTTTTTTACGTTCATTAATTTTAATGATATATACTCATAGGAAATATTCATATATAGATTACAAGGCTGAGCCAAATGAAAAAGCTTTAGACAAAAGATGGGATGCACTTTATTTGCAAGTTTTAAATGTTGTTCAAAAAGGTGCTCCTACAGTACTCGCAACAATATTTACTAATTTGAAAAGTGTTAGTGTTTATTCAATATTTAATATGGTGGTATCTGGAATTTCAAGTCTGCTTGACATATTTATGAGTGGATTATCTGCTTCATTTGGCGATATTATTGCAAGAAAAGATATTAAGACTTTACAAAAGGCATATAGAGAGTTTGAATTTACATACTATGGATTGATTACGGTTGTATATACAACTGCACTGGTAATGATAATGTCATTTGTAAAAATATATACAAATGGTATAACAGATGTAAGCTATAATCAACCATTAATTGGATTTCTATTTGTTATAAATGGTTTTTTGTACAATATAAAAACACCACAAGGGATGCTAGTAATTTCTGCTGGATTATATAAAGAAACTAAAGTTCAATCTACTATACAGGCAGTAATTGTTATTATTTCAGGAGTAATATTGACACCTTTTACTGGGTTGGCAGGTGTTTTAATAGCATTGTGTTTATCAAATGTTTATAGAGATATTGATTTGATTCTATTTATACCTAAACATGTAACACATTTACCCGTAAAAGAAACTATTTTTAGATTGATTTATACATTTATTGCAATAGGACTAATTATAGTTCCATTCATATTTATTAATATTAATATACAGAATATCGTTCAGTGGTGTTTATATGCTTTTGTTATTTTTACATATTCAGCAGTAGTTATTTGCATTATTTATTTTATATTCGATAAGCAACAATTTAAAAGTGTACTGTTAAGAATTAAAAGTATGTTAAAAAGAAGAAAATAGGCTGGTTAATGGACTTGTTATTTTTTAATTGTGCCTTATATGAGGAGAGTATTTTATGATTAAAATAAATTCAAAAAAAGAATGTTGTGGTTGTGCAGCTTGTAATAATATATGCCCAAAGCAGTGTATTAATATGAAGATGGATGAAGAAGGTTTTTTATATCCTAAAGTTAATGAAGAAAAATGTACTGATTGTGGGTTATGTGAAAAAGTTTGTCCAATGCTAAATATAAATATTTATGATATGAAGCCAGGTATTTATGCATGTAAAAGTAAGGATGAGGAAATTAAGTTCAAAAGTTCATCTGGTGGAGTTTTTTCAGTAATTGCTGATTATGTACTAGATAATAACGGTATAGTATATGGTGCAGGATTTAATGAGGAGTTTGAAGTTATGCATATGATGATTGATAACAAACAAGATTTACAAAAACTAAGGGGTTCAAAATATTTACAAAGTGATATTAATGAATCTTTTGAAAAAGTTAAAGAATATTTAAAAGAGAATCGATTAGTTTTATTTTCAGGAACTCCATGCCAGATAGCTGGCTTAAACAATTATCTTAATAAATCAAATGATAACTTAATATTATTTGATATAGTATGTCATGGCGTTCCTTCACCAGGTGTATTTAAAAGCTATTTATGTTATATAAAAGACATATTTAAAGAAAACATTGTAAATATTAATTTTAGAGCAAAAGAATTAGCCATTCAAGCATTAAAAATCACTTTTGCTAATAGCAAAGTGTATTTGAAGAATTCAGGTGATGATTTATATTACAAAGCTTTTTTAAGTAACTTAATATTAAGGCCTTCTTGTTATAATTGCAAATCTAATAATTTTAGAAGTGGAAGTGATATTACAGTTGCAGACTATTGGGGTGCTTCAACTAAATTTTCGGATTATGACGAAAAAAAAGGTGTTTCTCTTGTTATTACAAAAACTAAAAAGGGCAAGGAATTATTTAATTTATTATATGATAAATTTGAAGTAGTAGAATCAGAATTGGAACATGCAATAAAGTATAATCCTAATATTATTAAGTCTTGTTCAGTACATTCTAATAGGGATAAGTTCTTTATTGAATATAAAAAAAATAGAACACCTATTAATAATCTTATGATGAAATATACTAAAGAATGTTTTACAAAAAGAGTTTTAAGAAAAGTAAAAAGGATTGCTATTAGCAAGTTCGGAGCAAACTCATAAAAAAGAGCCAAACAGAATTTGGGGTTATTTTATGGAGGATATACAAATTGAATACATTAAAAAGAATAACGAAAAAGATTTATTTTGTTTTTTGTAAAATTTCAATAATAAAATCACTATATTATTCGGTAAAATTTAAAGCAAAAATATTTATCGGAAAAGGTACTAAATTAAATTTACACAAAAATTCTAAAATAATTGTTAACAAAGGTAAATTATTTATAGGCTGTAGGTTTAGTTTACCGTTTAAAACAGTTGTGGATATATATGAAAATGGAAAACTTATTGTTAATGGTAGAGTAGAAATTTGCAAGGGAACAAAAGTAATGATAGGAAATGATGCAATACTAAAGATTGGCAATAACAGCTATATTAATGAAAATTCAAGAATTCAATGTCGAGAAGAGATTCAGGTAGGGGAAGAATGTGCAATATCATGGAATGTTAATATTCTGGATACTGATGAACACATTTTAATAATTGATGGTGTAAAAAAACAAAGTGTAAAAAAGGTAGTGATAGGAGATAAAGTATGGATTGGTTCAAAGGCTACAATATTAAAGGGAGTTGAAATTGGTAATGGGGCCGTTATTGCGGCCGGAGCATTTGTAAGTAAAAATGTATCTACAAACTGTCTTGTGGGAGGTATACCTGCAAAAACCATTTATGAAAATGTAACTTGGAATTAATTCACAAGAGAACTATAGAGCTAATCAAATAAGAAAGCAGATGAAAAACTAATTCATCTGCTTTTTTATTTGCGGAAGTTTTATTCTGTTTAAAAATTAAAAAACAGGAGTCATAAGGTAAATACATGTATAGAGTATAAATTATTGTAGCAAACTGATATTGTAGGTTCTCAGAAAAACCATAAGAGAATCATATGGAAATTTTGTAACAAAATGGACATAAGGAGAACATAAATATGAGTTTATTAGAATTAAACAATATTAATAAGTGCTATAAATTGAATGGTAATAAGAAATTTTATGCACTACTTGATGTTAATCTATCTTTTAATAAGACAGAGTTAGTATCTGTTATTGGAGAATCAGGTAGCGGGAAATCTACATTAATGAATTTAATTGGCGGATTAGATTCAGATTATTGTGGAGAATTATTCGTAGATGGAAAAGATATTAGAAAGTTTAGAAAAAAAGAACTTGATAAATATAGGAAAAATAAGGTTGGATTTGTGTTTCAAAGTTTCAATTTAATATCACATTTATCTATTTTGGATAATGTAACAATTGCGATGACATTATCAAATGTTAAAAAAAAAGAAAGAATTAAACGTGCAAAAGAAATATTAACAGAATTCGGTTTGGAAAACCATATAAATAAAAAACCAAATCAATTATCTGGAGGTCAAAAGCAAAGGGTTGCTATTGCGAGAGCTTTAATTAATGATCCGGAAATAATTATTGCTGATGAACCTACAGGTAGTTTAGATTCTAAGACATCAATGCAAGTTTTAGATATATTAAAGGGGATTGCTCAAAGCGGAAAACTTGTAATTATGGTTACTCATTCTGAAAAAGTAGCCTCTTGTTCAAGTAGAGTAATTAAAATAGCAGATGGTAAAATAATTAATGATAGAAAAGTTTTTGAATTAGAAAATAAAACTAATGAAGAGAAAGTTCATAAAGACAAAATTAATATTAATAAGAAAAGGCAGAATTTAAATCTAACATCTGCCATAAAGCTGGCTCTTGTTAATATGAAGGAAAAATTAATACGTAATATATTTATTTCAATAGGAGCAAGTATTGGAATAATGAGTATTATTGTAATGTTATCTGTGGGTAATGGAGTTAAGGAATATTTTAATAAGACCATGAAGAGTTATGTGAATCCGCAAGTAATAGAGGTTAATATGCCTAGCAATGAAGACGAAACAGTTAACTTAGATATTACTACTATACAAAAACCTAATATTAACACACCAAACTCATTTAAAGAAGAGGACATACAAAATTTATCTAAGATAGAAAATGTATCTTCTGTAGAAAAAGGGTTTACTGAAATTTCTATGGGTGCTAATTCATTAGAGTATGGTGGTAAAGAAAGTAATTTAATGAGGATTTCAACTATATCATCAAATATAACAGATTCAAATCTTGAAGAAGGAGCTTTGCCGAGTGAAGGTGAGGTACTAATTAATAAATCTGTAAATGATAAACTTGGTGGAGAGGTTATTGGAAAAAAAGTAAGTCTACATATTTTGGTAAATCAAAAAATATTAACTAAAGAGTTTATTGTAAGTGGAATTTATACTACAGCAGGCGGAGATTTAACAGCAGTGATGAAATCTGTTTTTTTAAATTATTCGGATTTAGAAAAATTGTATTCAGAAAATGAATATGAATTAAAACCAAATGTAATGTATATTAATATAGCTAGTGTTAAGTATACAACTGCAATTAAAGAAAAGATTAAGGAACTTGGATATTCAGGATCTTCACAAGAACAAATGACAGAAATGTTTAATCAAATGATAAGTATTTTAACATATGTATTATCAGGGATTGCAGCAATATCTTTGGTAGTATCATCAATTATGATAATAGTTGTTATGTATATTAGTGTTGTAGAAAGAACAAAAGAAATAGGAATAATTAAAGCCATTGGTGCAAGGGAAAAAGATATAAGAAGAATTTTTATTTGTGAGGCATTTTTAATTGGATTCTTTAGTGGGATTGTTGGACTTGGATTTGCACTTTTATTAATGAAAGGTATAAATATTATATCAAATAAATTGTTCGGCATTAATTTAGTTTTAATAAAGAATTCTTATGGAGTATTTGGAGTTGCAGCAAGTATTGTTATAAGTACTTTATCTGGATTATTACCAGCAAATAAAGCTGCAAAATTAGATCCAGTAGAGTCTTTGAGAAGGGAATAATTAAGTGAGAAAATTAAATTAGGTATTTAAAGATTCAAAAAATATAGATAACCACAGTGGAACGACTACATCCGCCGAAATTGAATACATATTTATTCCGTAGGACTGTGAAAATTTCGCTGGAAGCATTCTAAATGGGAGGTTGCACCCATTATAGTTTGCTCCAAATGTAAAATTTGGACAAACTATAATGGAACAACCTCCCATTAAGAAGCTTCAGCAGCTTATTTTCAATGCCTACTTCATATTATGACCCTTGTGGTTACAAATATGTATCCAATTTCTCTGTTTGGATATGCTACTAAGTATAGTAAATGTTGAATATAATACCAAGCATAAGTAAAACTTTAGTAGTGGTTATATATAGTAGTATAATTAATTAAATAATTTAAGAAAAGTAGCAAGAATATTTTAGATTCTTACTGCTTTTTTATTTTTGTATATCTGCTATAATATTATTGGTTATAAACTTAAGTTTTTTAGGAACAAATTGTTAAAATGTAACTATTTTCATAAAATATAGTTTGGAGTTTATGGAATAAATTGGAACAATATGTAATGGCATAAGGGGTGGTAAAAATGAGACCATTAGCAGATTTAATGAGACCTAGTGATTTACAAGATTTTGTAGGACAACAAGATATATTAAGCCAAGGAAAACCGTTATATAATTTGATAAAAAGTAAGAATATATGTAATTGCATATTTTATGGACCTCCAGGAACTGGTAAGACAACATTAGCTAATATAATGGCTAATTATGTAGATAAGAAGTTTTATAAATTAAATGCAACAACTGCGTCTGTAAAAGATATTCAAGATATAACTAACAATATGGATAATTTATTAAATTACAATGGAGTAGTTTTATACATAGATGAACTTCAACATTTTAATAAGAAACAGCAACAATCATTGCTGGAATTTATAGAAGATGGAAGAATAACTTTAATAGCAAGTACTACTGAAAATCCGTACTTTGTCATACATAAAGCTATAATAAGCAGATGTAATATATTTTCTTTTAAGCCATTAAGTACAAATGATATTATAATTGGGCTTGAAAATTCTATACAAAGATTAATAACTGAAGGTATAGAAATTGAATACTCAAAGGAGTCCCTTGACTATATAGGAGAGATATCACAAGGGGATTATAGAAAGGCGTATAATATTTTAGAATTAGCTATAAATTCGCAAGTTAAGAATGTTAGAGTAATTTCAAGTGAATATATAGAAAGTTTGGGGCAGTCTACTATGAGGGCTGATAATAATGGAGATGAATTCTATAATTTATTAAGTGCTCTTCAAAAGAGTATTAGAGGGAGTGACCCAAGTGCTGCGATTCATTATTTAGCCAGATTAATTAAAGGTGGAAACTTAACAGCTATAGTTAGAAGGCTATCTGTTATTGTAGCTGAAGATATAGGGCTTGCATTTCCAAATGCCTTATCGGTTGTTAATTCTGGTATAGAACTTGTTTTAAAAGTTGGATTGCCAGAAGCAAGAATAATTCTTTCAGAAATAGTAATATATTTAGCAACACTTCCTAAATCAAATAGTGCTACTTTAGCTATTGATGCTGCTATGAATGATTTGGAGAATATTAATTTTGGCGATGTTCCTATGCATTTAAAAGATGCACATTATGGGGGAGCAGTGAAACTTGGTGTTGGAGGATATAAATATCCACATAATTATAACAATCATTATGTAGAACAAGATTATCTGCCGAAAGAATTAGATGGGAAAATATATTACAATGAACAAAATAATAAGTATGAAGAAAGCATAAAGAAATATTGGGAAAAAATAAAGAAGTAATAATAATTATTTGACAAAAGCCGAGTATTTTGATACGATATAAACAAAACTAGTATTTAATATAAAAAAAGGGGTGAGAAAATGAAACTTTCAACAAAAGGAAGATATGGAGTTAGAGCCATGGTTGACTTAGCAGCTAGTTATGGTGGTGCCCCAGTTTCAATTAAAAGTATATCTAAAAGAGAAAATCTTTCGGAATATTATTTAGAACAATTATTTAGCCCGCTTAGACGTGCTAATATTATAAGAAGTATAAGAGGTGCGCAAGGTGGATATGTTTTATGCAAACCACCAAATGAAATAACTGTTGGAGATATAATGACTATTTTAGAGGGACCTATTGAAATAGCAGATTGTATTGATGGCGTTGAATGTGAAAGTTCAGATTGTTGCGCAACTAAAGCTGTATGGGAAAAAATTAAAAATAGCATAGATAGTGTTATGGATTCAATTACCTTACAAGATATAATTGATGATCACAAAGCTATGAAAAATAAAAAAAGTAGTATTAAGATTGCAGACAGGAGTGAATAATTATGAAAAATGTATATATGGACTATTCAGCTACAACTTATGTTAAGCCAGAAGTTCTAGAAGAAATGCTTCCTTACTTTACTGAAAAATTTGGAAATCCATCTTCATTTTATGGAATATCTAGAGTAACAAAGATGGCTATAGATAAAGCTAGAGAACAAGTAGCAAAATCATTAAACTGCGCACCATCTGAAGTATATTTTACAGGGGGCGGATCAGAAGCTGATAACTGGGCAATAAAAGGTATTGCATCAGCTCATAAAAATAAAGGAAATCATATAATAACTACTAAAGTAGAACATCATGCAGTTATTAATACTTGTGAATACTTAGAGAAAAATGGGTTTGATGTTACATATTTAGATGTTGATGAAGAAGGTTTTATTAGTATAGATGATTTAAAGAATGCAATTACTGATAAAACAATTTTAGTTAGCATTATGTTTGCTAACAATGAAATAGGAACAATCCAACCAATAAAAGAAATCGGAGAAATTTGTAAAGAGAAGAAGGTTTTTTTCCATACAGATGCAGTTCAAGCAGTTGGAAATATACCAGTAGACGTTAAAGAATTGAATATAGATATGTTGTCACTTGCAGGTCATAAAATTTATGGACCTAAAGGTATTGGAGTTCTATATATAAAGAAAGGAATTAAGATTGATAACTTAATTCATGGTGGAGGACAAGAAAAGAATAGAAGAGCAGGAACAGAAAATATTGCATCTATTGTAGGGCTTGGAAAAGCACTTGAACTTGCAACTGGTAATTTAGAAGAGCATATGGAAAAAATGACTATACTTAGAGATAAATTAATGGATGGACTTTTAAAAGTTCCATATACTAGATTAAATGGACCTAGAGGAGATAAAAGATTACCAGGAAATGTTAATATATGTTTTAGGTTTATTGAAGGGGAATCAATTCTTTTGTCCTTAGATTTTAAAGGAGTTTGTGCATCAAGTGGTAGTGCTTGTACATCAGGATCATTAGATCCATCACATGTATTACTTGCAATTGGACTTCCTCATGAAATAGCTCATGGATCATTAAGACTTTCAATGGGAGACGGATCAACAGAAGAAGATGTAGATTATGTTCTTGAAGTTGTACCACCAATAATTGAAAGATTAAGAAATATGTCACCATTATGGGATGACTTTTTAAAGAAAGGGGAAAAATAATATGATATATAGTGAAAAGGTAATGGAACATTTCCAAAACCCAAGAAATGTTGGAGAAATAGAGGATGCAAATGGTGTAGGTGAAGTTGGAAACGCTAAGTGTGGCGATATAATGAAAATCTACCTTAAGGTTGAAGATAATATTATAAAAGATGTTAAATTTAAAACTTTTGGATGTGGATCAGCTATTGCATCATCATCAATGGCAACTGAATTAATTAAAGGAAAAACTTTAGATGAAGCTTGGGATTTGACTAATAAAGCAGTTGCAGAAGCATTAGATGGACTCCCACCAGTAAAAATGCATTGTTCAGTACTTGCAGAAGAAGCAATTCATAAAGCTATAAACGATTATAGATCAAAAAATGGATTAGAAGTAATACCAATGGAAGAGCATAGTGATGAAGAGTTACATGCTGCTGTACATGGCGAAGATTAATAGGAGGATTTATGAAGAAAAAAGTTTTAATAGGTATGAGTGGTGGTGTAGATAGTTCTGTAGCTGCATATTTATTGAAACAGCAGGGATATGAAGTCATTGGTGCTACAATGCAAATTTGGCAACAAGATGATGAATTTGAAGAAATAGAAGGGGGCTGCTGCTCCCTTTCTGCTGTTGATGATGCAAGACGCGTGTGCGACAAACTTGATATACCTTTTTATGTTTTGAATTTCAGAGATTATTTTAAGGAAAAGGTTATAGAGCCTTTTGTTCAGGAATACATAGATGGAAAAACACCTAATCCTTGTATTGAGTGTAACAAACATTTGAAATTTGATGAACTTTTAAGGCGAGCAAGAGGGATAGGAGCAGATTATGTAGCTACAGGTCATTATGCTAAAATTGAAAAATGTGATGACAGGTATCTTTTAATCCGATCTGATGATGATACTAAGGATCAAACCTATGCCTTATATAATTTTACACAAGATCAATTAGAACATACCTTAATGCCTTGTGGAGAATATGAAAAGACAAAAATAAGAGAAATAGCAAAAGAAATTGGTTTGGCTGTTCATAATAAAAAAGATAGTGAAGAAATTTGCTTTATTCCTGATAATAATCATGGAAGATTTATTACAGAAGCAAAACCAGGTAGAGTTAAATCAGGCAACTTTGTTGATAAAAGTGGTAATATACTTGGAAAACATAAAGGGATTGTATACTATACTATAGGGCAAAGAAAGGGACTTGGACTCTCTCTTGGAAGACCAGTTTTTGTAATAGGTATAAATGCAAAAACTAATGAGGTTGTATTAGGTGCTGAAGATGATATATTTAAAACAGATTTAATAGCAATGGATTTGAATTTCATTCCTTTTAATAAGTTAGAAAAAGAAATAGAAGTTCAAGCTAAAATAAGATATTCTGCAAAACCAGCAGATGCAATTTTGACCCCCCTTCCAAATGGAAGAGTTAAAGTTTCTTTTAAAGAAAAACAAAGAGCAATAACTAAAGGTCAATCAGTTGTATTTTATGACAATGAAGTAGTAGTTGGTGGCGGAATAATCGAAACAATACTTTAGATACTTACGGTAAAAATCGTAATATATGAGGATAATCCACCGAAATAAGGGGGCATGCATTTATTGCGGGTTTCTAAGGAATTTTGATGGGTACTTCTAAGATTACAAGTTGTACCCAAAATGCTTGCTTCAAAGGCAAGCTTCGAACAAGCATTTTGGAACAACTTATAATCTAAGAAGTATAATCATTAAAATTTCTAATGAAACACTTCACAAAAGCATGCCCCCTTATTTCTACTTTGACAAATATATAAGGCATAAAAGTAACTTCTGATGTTGGTATATAGTATAAAAATAACTGTAAAAATTTTTTTGAAGTAGATAATTTATGAATTACACTTATACTGAATTCATAATCTAAGCTAGAAACAAAGGATACTCTTTCAAAGGATATTACATCTTGGTAACGTTGCAATAGAGTATCCTTTTATAGATATCGAATTTCTAAATTATATTTATGTTTGGTATTATATTTAAAAGTTACTATATTTAGGTGCATATACAAGCAGAGGAATTGGATACGTGTTTGTGGAATAGGCATTGGAAAATAAGCTGTTGAAGCCACTTGATGGTAGGTTGTTCCCTTTTAGTTTGTCCCAAAAGTGAGAGTCCAAATTTTATATTTGACTTCTCGAACTTTCACATAGTGCTTTTATATTGGGAGCAAACTGAAATGGGTGCAACCTGCCATTTAGTGACTTCCAGCGAAATTTTCCTAGTCCTATGGAATAAATATGTATCCGATTTCGCGAGTTATCTGTATAATTTCGTTTTTATCGGGTAATATATATACAATAACATTGCCTATATTAATGCACTGGAGGAAGAAGATGTTTAAGACTAGGGATTTCTACTTCAAAAAAGTTTATAATATTAGAGGTAAAAAAATTGGAATTATAGAAGATTTATATATAGATTTTTATCAAGGGAAAGTTGTAGGCTTTAAAGTATCTAATAGTATCTTATTTTCTAAAAAAAATTATTTAGATATGCAAGATATTATAGATATAGGTGAAGATGTAATAGTAAATTCCATAAGGCAAGGAGAAGGTTTAACTTTTAAAGAAATTAAATATATGGAGGTTATTGATACATTAAGTAATATAAAGGGTGTACTGGAAGATATAATAATAGATATACAAGATTATTCAATAAAAGCTATAGTAATAAGTTCAGGGCTAATAGATAAAATGATAAAAGGTAAGCAAATAATTATTTTAAATAGATGTATACTTGGAGAAGAATATATATTGTATACAGGAAATGAAGGCATTTCATTTAAATCAATGCCACATAATATGGAGCAATATAATGCAACTAAAAAAGCATAAAAAATTAATAGTATCTATATTAATTTTAGTATGTGTTATATCTTTAATTTTAGCTTACTTTTTTAACCATTCAATAAATACAATAGTAAATATTATTGTTATATCTTTTATTTTAGCTTATACTTTAAGTCCTATTAGAGATGCACTTGAAGCAAAACTTAAGGTTAGCAAGAGAGCAGCATCTATAATAGTTATAGCAATGATTATAGGAATTATTATAACTTGCATAATAGTTATAGTACCTGATTTGTTTAATGAAATACATAATATTAGCAATATATTTGATAATATTAATAGCTTTTTAGAAGAAGTAACTTTAAAATATAATTTAAATAACAGTTTTGTGATTAATGTAATATATAACCAGGTTTTAGAAAAAGGAAATGCTATTTGGATAAGTTTTTCAGAAAGTGCCGTTGATAATTTAATTAAGTTCAGTGATAATATTATTTCATTTGCAATTATACCCATTATGATTTATTATTTTCTCTGCGATGGAAGTAAGATATACAATAAAAGTTTATTATTATTGCCAACAGAAAAAAGGGCAATAACTAAAAAAATTTTAAAAGACATAGATAGTGTATTAACAAGATACATAGCAAGTCAATTATTACTCTCAGGGGTTGTAGGAGTCTTAACATTTGTTTTGCTCTTAGCATTAAAAGTTAAATTTCCTTTATGGATTTCTATTTTGAATGCAATATTAAATATAATACCTTATTTTGGACCAATATTTGGTGCAATACCAGCAGTTATAGTTGCACTTTTAGACTCGCCTGTAAAAGCACTTTGGGTGATTGTTGGAATGTTTGTGATTCAACAATTAGAAGGTGATATTTTAGCTCCTAAAATGACAGGAGATAGCACAGATATGCATCCTTTTGTAATAATAATTTTATTAATTACAGGGGATAATTTTGGCGGGTTAATAGGAATGGTGTTGGTGGTTCCTATAGCCGTTATAATAAAGGTTTTATATGACGATATAAATTACTATTTATTTTAGCTGGAAGTTAAAAGTTGAAAGTCGAGAGTTAATAGTTTTTGAAAAAATTAATATATTTTAAAATCTCAATTTTCTATTTTTAATGATTAAATGATAAAAAATTACTTATTGAAGATGTCTAAGTTAGTTATTGACATAATTAGCTATATGAAATATAATTTTGATGAAATAATAAAATATTAAGCGATGAATAGGAAAAGTAGATTTAGTATAGATATTCAGAGAAGAAGTGGCTTTGGTGAAAACTTCTTATCTATGTATTTCGAAGCTACCTAGGAGCTATAAATTACTAAGTGATGTATATGATTTATACATAATTAGGGTGGTACCACGGAATTTCAGCTTTCGTCCCTTTGTTTATTTAGGGAGAAAGCTTTTTTTGTATGGTAAATTATAAAAATATTAAAATTTACAATCTAACGTGAAAGATTGGCAATCAAGGATAAATGTTTTATTTGAAGATTTCTATAATGGAATTTAGTTAACATATTCCTTAATTGTTAACTGTTCATTGTTAATTGTTAACTGAAAAAATTGGAGGAATAGTTTATGAAATTTACAAAAACAAATGACCTTAGAGAAGCATATTTGAAATTTTTTGAGGGGAAAGAACATTTAAGACTTGAAAGTTTTTCTCTAGTTCCAAAGAATGATAAGAGTTTATTATTAGTAAATGCTGGTATGGCTCCATTGAAGCCTTATTTTACAGGATTACAACAACCACCAAGAAAAAGAATTACAACTTGTCAAAAGTGCGTGAGAACTGGTGATATTGAGAATGTAGGAATTACAAGCAGACATGGTACATTTTTTGAAATGCTTGGAAACTTTTCTTTTGGAGATTATTTTAAAAAGGAAATAATTCCATGGGCATGGGAATTCATAACAGATGTTTTAGAACTTCCCAAAGACAAATTATATGTAACGATATATTTAGATGATGATGAAGCATATGAATATTGGACTACTCTTACAGATGTAGATAAAACTCATATATTTAGATTAGGAAAAGAAGAAAACTTTTGGGAACATGGTGCAGGTCCTTGCGGTCCTTGTACAGAAATTCATTTTAATAGAACTTCTGAAATTGTAACTACAGCAGAAGAATTTTTAAACGCAGCAGATGAAGACAAGATTATTGAATTTTGGAATCTTGTGTTTACACAATTCGATGGAGATGGAAAAGGTAACTATGAAAAGCTTGCAACAACTAATATTGATACAGGAATGGGACTTGAAAGACTTGCAACTATAATGCAAGAAAAAAATAGTATATTTGAAATTGATACTTTAGAAAACATATTAAATGAAGCTTCAAATCTTGCAAAGGTTAAATATGGAGAAGCTCATAAAATAGATATTTCTTTAAGACTTATAACTGACCATATTAGATCTATAACTTTTATGATTTCAGATGATGTAATGCCATCTAACGAAGGAAGAGGATATGTACTTAGAAGACTTCTTAGAAGAGCAGCAAGACATGGAAAAACATTAGGTATTAAAGATGCTTTCCTTTGCAATTTATGTGATATTGTTATTAGAGATTCAAAGGATGCATATCCAGAAATAGAAGCAAAAAAAGAATATATTAAAAAAGTAATTAAAATAGAAGAAGATAAATTTAGAGAAACTTTAGATTCTGGAATTGAAATATTAAATGGATTCGTAGCTGAATTAAAAGAAAATAATAAAAAAGTTCTTAAAGGTGCAGATGGATTTAAATTATATGATACTTTTGGTTTTCCTATGGAATTAACAAAAGAAATATTAGAAGATGAAGGTTTATCTTTAGATGAAGATGCTTTTCATGAAGAAATGAAAATTCAAAGAGATAGAGCTAGAAGTGCAAGAAAGACTTCTAACTATATGGGAGCAGATGTTAATATTTCAGATGCAATAGCTGCAGATGTTGAAACTGTTTTTGATGGTTATGACAATGATACTTTAAGTGCAGAAATTAAAGTATTAATTGAAGGTGACGATTTTGCAGAAACAATAACTGAAGGAAATAAGGCTATTGTAGTTACAGATGTTACTCCTTTATATGCAGAAATGGGTGGACAAATAGGAGACACGGGTATTATATTCAATGATAGCTTTAAAGGTAATGTTTGCGATACTAAAAAGAATATTGGGGGAAAGATAATTCACTTTGTGGAAGTTTTATCTGGAGAACTTAAAGTAGGGGATAAGGTTACTTTAGAAGTAGACAGAACTAGACGTGAAAGTATTAAGAAAAATCATACGGCAACGCATCTTTTAGATAGAGCATTAGTTGAAGTTCTTGGATCACATGTTCATCAAGCTGGATCATATGTAAGTAATGAGAGACTTAGATTTGATTTCTCTCACTTTGAAGGGCTAACAGAAGAAGAAATAACAAGGGTTGAAGATTTAGTTAATGAAGCAATAACTAGTGTAACACCAGTTATTACAGATGTTATGGATCTTCAAGAAGCAAAAAATAGTGGCGCTATAGGTATATTTGATGATAAATATTCTGATAAAGTAAGAGTTGTAAAAGCTGGAGAATATTCTAAAGAATTATGTGGTGGAACTCATATAGATAATACTGGAAAGATAGGATTATTTAAAATAATATCTGAGAGTGGTATTGCAGCAGGAACTAGAAGAATAGAAGCTGTAATTGGAAAAGAAGCTTATAAATTAGTGAATGAAAAGAAAGATTTGTTAAAAGAAATCACAGGTAAATTTAAATGTTCAGAAAAAGAACTTTTAAATAAACTTGAACAACAAGTTAAAGAATTAAAAGAAAAAGATAAAGAAATAGTAGCTTTAAAATCTAAATTTGCATCAATGGGATTAGATGATATAGTAGCATGTGCAAAAAGCATTAAGGATATTAATGTAATAGCATATGAATTAAAAGATGTTGATTCTGATGCTTTAAGGGATGTTTGCGAAAAAGTAAGAGATAAGGTAGAAAATAGCATGGTATTACTTATGAGCGAAAATGCTGGAAAAGTTATTATATGTGCTATGGCAACTAAAGACGCAGTAGCTAAAGGCGCTCATTGTGGGAAGTTAATTAAAGAGGTATCAACTATACTTGGTGGTGGTGGTGGTGGAAGACCAGACATGGCTCAAGCTGGTGGGAAATTACCGGGAAAAATACAAGAAGCAATAAATGAGTCTTATAAAATAGTCGAAACTTTAGCAAAATAGTATACTTTTTATAAAATATAGGTTATAATCTAAGTATTGATTGGTGAATAAATTTAACAGATTAAGTTAATAATTAATATAAAAGATAGTTTCCTTAGATATTGAGTAAGGGGGTGTGTTGCTTTACGCAGCGGTGCTATGAGTAATAATATTGAACATACAATGCAATTTGATTTAAGTAAGAATAAAGAAGCTCTTACCAAAACAATACTAACAGAGGTTTATAATTCATTACAACAAAAAGGATATAATCCTATAAATCAATTAGTTGGATATTTGATTTCAGGAGACCCTACTTACATCACTAATTACAACGGAGCAAGAGCTTTAGTACGAAAACTTGAAAGAGATGACATACTAGAAGAAGTTATAAAGTCTTATTTAGAGATAAAGTAGAGAGTGCCCGTTAATTTAACGGGCACTCTTATTTTTTAAGAGGTGCACAAATTGTTAATAAGAATATTAGGATTAGATGTAGGTTCAAAGACTATCGGAGTTGCAATAAGTGATCCATTAGGGTTCACAGCTCAAGGTTTGACTACAATAAGAAGAACTAAAAAAGAACAAGATATACAAGAAATAAAGAAGTTTTGTGATGAATATGATGTAAAAGTTATAGTAATTGGACTTCCAAAGAATATGAATGGAACAATAGGACCATCTGGAGAAATTACAATGGCTTTTGGTAAGCTCATTGAAGAAGAACTTAAAGTTGAAATAAAATTTTGGGATGAACGTTTAACTACTGTTGCAGCTCATAAAGCAATGATTGAAGCAGATTTGTCAAGAAGTAAAAGGAAAAAGATAGTAGATAAAGTAGCATCAACTTATATACTGCAAGGTTATTTAGATTTGATTTCAAGATAATAAATGTAATTGTTTGAAATTTGAAAAAATATATTTATAGAAAAAATATACTTTTGTTAATAATAAAAAAATATAAAGGAGAAGAGATATATTTATGGATAAAGACGCAAAATATGTATATATACCAGATCAAGACGGAAATGATGTTAAATTTGAGGTTATTATATACTTTGAAATAGAAAAATTAAAGGGACAGTATATAATTGCAGCGCCAGCATTTGAAGATAGTGAGGATGCATATGCTTTTAAAATTTTCAAAGATGAAGATGGTAGTGAAGTGTTTATAGCTCTAGAAGATGAAGATGAAGAATTTGAAATGGTATTAGAAACTTATGACACACTCATGAATGAAGATGGTTTAGAGATAGAATAGTATTTAAATTAAGTGTCTTAATTAGTACGTGAAAATTAATTAGTTTTAACGTAAATTTAATGAGAAGAGTGGGGTATTATGTATGGATGTATCAAATTTAATTGATATGAATGCCTTGAAAGAAGATTTAAAAAAGAAGGGTTATAAATTAACACCACAAAGAAGATCTATTGTTGATACAATTATTGATAATGAAGGTAACCATTTAACAGCAGAAGAAATATATGATAAAGTGAAAAAAAGTTGTCCGGAAATTGGTTTGGCAACAGTGTATAGAACTATTCTTTTGTTAGAAGAACTAGGTGTTATATCTAGATTAGATTTAAATGATGGATGCAGTAGATATGAAATTGTACATTCAAATGAAACACACAGGCATCATCATCTTATTTGTAATACTTGTCATAAAGTTTTAGAAGTTCAAGATGATTTGTTAGAAGAACTTGAAGCAAGTATTGATAAACAATATAAATTCAAAATTCTAGATCATAGTGTAAAATTTTATGGATTATGTGATGAATGTCAAAAAAAGCTTAATGATGAATAGAAGGACTTTTGATTAAAAAGTAACCTTTGTTTATAAATAATATAGGAAAAGGAGGGGAAATATGAAAAATGAAAGAGCGAAGATAAAGATAATTCCTCTTGGCGGCATAAACGAAATTGGGAAAAACATAACAGCTATTGAATATAAGGATGATATTATAATAATAGATTGTGGATTGAAATTCCCAGATGACGATATGTTTGGAATAGATATTGTAATACCTGATGTTTCATATCTACTTAAGAATTTAGACAAGATTAAAGGAATATTTTTAACTCATGGACATGAAGACCATATAGGAGCATTACCATATGTATTAAAACAATTGAATGTTCCAGTTTATGGCACTAAGCTTACTCTTGGTATAGTTGAGACAAAACTAAAAGAACACGGACTGCTTGCTTCAACAGAATTAGTAAGAGTTAAGCCAAAAGATATAATTAAATTAGACAGCGTTTCAGTAGAATTCATAAAAGTGAATCATTCAATTGCAGATTCAGTTGCAATTGCGATTCATACACCACTTGGAGTAATACTTCATACAGGAGATTTTAAAGTTGATTATACACCAATCGATGGAGAAATGATGGATTTTGGGAGATTAGCAGAACTCGGAAGAAAAGGTGTTTTGGTAATGATGGCTGATTCAACAAATGTTGAAAGGCCAGGGTATACCATGACAGAAAGAGTTGTAGGGGAAACTTTTTTAAGGCTATTTAATAAAGCAAAAGGTAGAATACTAGTTGCTACATTTGCATCTAATGTTCATAGAATTCAACAAATTATTACAGCAGCAGAGGCTTATGAAAAAAAGGTCGCGGTGTCTGGAAGAAGTATGGAGAATATTGTTCAAGTAGCAGTAGAACTTGGATACCTTACAATTGGAACAGATGTACTTATACCAGTAGATCAAATTTCAAAATATCCCAATGATAAAGTTGTAATAATAACAACTGGTAGCCAAGGAGAGCCAATGTCTGCACTTGCAAGAATGGCTGCTTCAGAACATAGGAAAATTAATGTAGTACCAGGAGATACAGTTATTATTTCAGCAACACCAATACCTGGAAATGAAAAATTAGTTTCAAAGGTTGTAAATCTATTGTTTAAAAAAGGTGCAGAGGTAATATATGATTCTCAAGAAAAGATTCATGTATCAGGTCATGCTTGCCAAGAAGAACTGAAATTAATGCACTCATTAGTTAAGCCAAGATTTTTCATTCCAGTTCATGGAGAGTATAGACATTTGAAACAACATGGAGAATTAGCAATGGAACTTGGACTTCCAGAGAAAAACTTATTGATACCTGAGAATGGCGATATAATTGAAGTTGCAAGGAATTATATTAAAAAAAATGGTACTGTTATTTCAGGGCAAGTCTTTGTTGATGGACTTGGAGTTGGAGATGTTGGAAATATTGTCTTAAGAGATAGAAAACATCTTTCACAAGATGGTATTTTAACAATTGTAGTTACAATTGAGAAACAAAGTGGTAAAGTTGTATCTGGACCAGATATAATTTCGAGAGGATTCGTATATGTAAGAGAATCAGAAGGACTTATGGATGAAGCAAGAGAAATTGTAAAGTCAGTGCTTAGAGATTGTGAAGAAAGACAAATCACTGATTGGGCAACATTAAAGTCTAAAATGAGGGATGAACTTAGAGAATTCCTTTATGAAAAGACTAAGAGAAAACCTATGATATTACCAATAATTATGGAATTTTAAAATATCTAAAGAAAGATAAATGGCTAAATATGAAAGCTAATTATTTTTAAAATTATAAATTTTATAAATATTTATAATAGGGTTGACTTTTTTTGATGAAAAGAGTAAAATTAACAATAGTTGTGTAGGAAATTGGATGCGTTAAGTATCCAATTTTCTTTTGGAAAAAAACAGTTATAGGTTTACATTGACATATAAGTAGATTTAACTAAGTTTATATTTAATGAGAAACAGGATTTTCTAAATATAGGATTTGATAAGAAATTATTTACAATTTATACTTAAATTTTTACTTATTTATTACATAACTAGAGACAAACTAATAAAGTGAAACTTTTTAGGTGGAGTTTTTTACTCCAGTTGAATTTAGTTGAACTTATCTAGGGCCGTGACGTTCTTAGCTACATAGTTTAAAGATATGAGACTGTTAGAACGGCTAGGCATCAGATAAAAAGAAAAATTTGCAGTTTAATGCTGTTTGGAGGAATAAAAAAATGGAATTAATTAAAAGAGAAGACATAAGAAATATTGCTATCATAGCCCACGTTGACCATGGTAAGACAACTTTAGTAGATGCATTACTTAGACAAAGTCATACATTTAGAGCTAATGAAAAAGTAGAAGAAAGAGTAATGGATTCTAATGACTTAGAAAAAGAAAGAGGAATTACAATTCTTTCGAAAAATACTGCAGTAATTTATAATGATATAAAAATAAATATAGTAGATACACCAGGACATGCAGATTTTGGCGGAGAAGTTGAACGTGTACTTAAGATGGTTGACTCAGTTTTGCTTGTTGTTGACTCATATGAAGGACCAATGCCACAAACTAAATTCGTTTTAAAGAAATCATTAGAACTAGGTTTAAAACCAATAGTTATAATTAACAAAATAGATAAACCAAATGCTAGACCAACAGATGTTATTGATGAAGTATTTGACCTATTTGTAGAACTAGGAGCAAATGATGAACAATTAGATTTCCAAATTATTTATGCATCAGCTAGAGAAGGTTATGCAAAACATAATGTAGATGATGAAAATAGCGATATGACTCCTATATTTGACACAATAGTAAAATATGTTGCACCACCAGAAGGTTATGCGGATGAACCACTTCAAATGCTTGTTAGTACATTAGATACAAATGCATTTGTTGGGAAAATTGCAATTGGTAAAATACACAGAGGTACAGTAAAGAGAAATCAAACTGTTACTTTATTAAAGAATGATGGATCAAATGGTAATTTCAAAATAACTAGCATATTTACATACAAGGGATTAAAAAGAGAAGAAGCAGAAGAAGCTTCAATGGGAGATATAGTTGCAGTAAGTGGTGTTCTTGATGCTAATATTGGTGATACTATAGCAGATTCTTCATCGCCAGAAGCATTACCATTTTTAGAAATAGATGAACCAACATTAAACATGAACTTCATGGTTAATGATTCACCATTTGCAGGTCAAGAAGGTGACTTTGTAACATCAAGACATTTAAGAGATAGATTAATGAAAGAACTTGAAACAAATGTAAGTTTAAGAGTAAATGAACTTACTCCAGATTGTTTTGAAGTTTCAGGAAGAGGAGAACTTCATCTTTCAGTTTTAATTGAAACAATGAGAAGAGAAGGATATGAATTCCAAGTTTCAAAAGCAAATGTTATATTTAGAGAACATAATGGCCACAAGGAAGAGCCAATGGAGTACTTAACAATTGATGTTCCAGAAGAATTTATGGGACCTGTTATGGAAAAATTAGGGCCTAGAAAAGCTGAAATGGTTAATATGACATCAGCAGTAAATGGATATACAAGATTAGAATTCACAGTTCCAGCTAGAGGTCTTATTGGATTTAGAAGTGAATTAATGACTGATACAAAGGGTAATGGAATTATGAATCACGTATTCCATTCATATGAAAAATATAAAGGAGAAATTCCTGGTAGAAGTAGAGGATCAATAGTTTCATTTGAAACTGGAGATTCAATAGCATATGGATTATATAGTGCTCAAGAAAGAGGTCAATTATTCATAGGAGCTGGTGTTCCAGTATATGGTGGTATGGTTGTTGGTGTTTCTGCAAGAGCAGATGATCTTGAAATTAATGTATGTAAAATGAAGAAACTTACTAATACAAGATCATCAGGTGCTGATGATGCATTAAAATTAACTCCACCACTTGAAATGTCTCTTGAACAATGTTTAGAATTCATAAATGGTGATGAATTAGTAGAAGTTACACCAAAAAACATAAGAATGAGAAAAAGAATTTTAGATAGTTCTGAAAGAAGAAGAACAAGTAGCAGAAGTAAAAAATAATTTTGTTAAAAATATTTTAAATATGTGGCACATTCAAAAAATAACAAACAAGTATGAGTGTATATTTTACATCATACTGTGTGGATAAATTTCTTTTATGTGCCTTAAACAAAATAAATATAATTAAAAGTAAATAGTCTTTATTAGATTATTTACTTTTAATTATATCTAGGAGAAAGTTTATGAAGAAATATAAACCCTTTAGAAAATTAATATTGTTATCTGTATTTCTTATATTTGTTATAGTGTTAATTTTTGTTAATTCTTATAATAAAGTTATAGAAAAACCATTAAAATCTAGTGAGAATACGATTTTAATTGAAGTAAAACAAGGTGAAGGATTTTATGATATATTAAATAAATTAGATAAAGAAGATAGATTATCCAATAAACTTTTGATTAAAGTAAAATTAGCTATAGATAAAAAAAACATAAAATTAAGAGAAGGTATATATGAAATAGATACTAACACAACACTAGTAAATTTGATAAATTCGCTTGAAGACGCAGCTGATGATAAAGATTTGGTGAAATTAACAATTCCGGAAGGATATTCCATAGAAGATATTGCAAGCAATTTAGAAGAAAAAGAGATTTGCTCTAAAGATGAATTCTTAAAAGCAGTTAAAAATTATGAATTGCCTAAATTCATTAAAGCTAATAATAAAAAAAGATATAATTTAGAAGGCTTTTTATATCCAGATACATATTTGATAGGAAAAAACTTAGATGCAAATTCTATAATTAAACTTATGTTAACTAGGTTTGAAGAGATGCTAAAACAAGTAAAAGATGAAACTGAAGTTGATATAAAAGATGAAGATGTGGAAAAGATAATAAATATAGCTTCTTTGATAGAAAAAGAAGCAAGAGTTGAAAAAGACAGACCATTAATTTCATCAGTGATTTATAATAGATTAGAAAAGGATATGAAACTTCAATTAGATGCTGCAGTAATTTATTCTTTAGGATATCATGTAGATGTAGTATTAAATAAGCATTTAGAAATAGATTCACCATATAATGTTTATAAGTATAAAGGACTACCGGTAGGTCCTATAGCAAATCCGGGAATTGATTGTATTAAAGCTGCATTAAGTCCCGCAAAAACTGATTATTTATATTATATTTTGCAAGAAGATAGTTCTCATTATTTTACTAATAATTATGACGACTTTTTAAAGAAGAAAAAAGAATTAGGATATTAGTACATTCGTACTTATGCGTATAATCCGCCGAAATAAGAGGGCATGCATTTGTTACGGTTACTGAAGATTTTGATGGGTGCTTCTAAGATCATAAGTTGCACCCAAAACGCTTGCTTCAAAGGCAAGCTTTGAACAAGCATTTTGGAACAACTTATAATCTAAGAAGCACAACAATCAAAATCTTCTGATGTAACACTTCACAAAAGCAAGCCCTCTTATTTCTAGTTTGTATATATACAGAAGGTATAAGCGTAACTTGGAATGTGGGTATTTATAATATTAGAAGTATGGAGGAAATTTATGAGTGAGATTACATATGACTATATGGAAGAGTATATTAGAGGGTTAATTACTGACAGAGACGGTACTTTAAAAGAAATAGAAGATTTTGCAAGAGAAAATAGGGTACCTATCGTTCAAAAGGAAACAGGAGTGTTTCTTGAATTTATGACTAGTATGAAAAAACCTAAAAGAATATTAGAACTTGGAACAGCAGTAGGTTTTTCAGCAATACTAATGTATGAAGCTTCAGGGACAGAACCAGATATTGTAACAATTGAACGTGATGAAAAAATGATAGAACTCGCAACTTTAAATTTAGAAAAGTTTAATTTAAGCAATAAAATAAAGATTGAAGAAGGAGATTGTTTAGAAATTTTAGAAAAGCTAAATGAACCTTTTGATTTAATTTTTATGGATGCAGGCAAAGGTCATTATAATCATTTTTTACCTCATTGCTTAAGATTACTTAACAAAGATGGTATAATAGTAGCAGATAATGTTCTATTTAGAGGAATGGTTGCATCTCAAGAATTAGTTAAAAGAAGAAAAATAACTATAGTAAAAAGAATGAGGACTTATTTGGAATTAGTTACTCACGATAAAGACTTAATAACATCTGTCATACCTATGGGAGATGGAATTGCAGTTACTAAGAGGAGGTAAATTTAAAATGATAAGACCAGAAATTTTAGCACCAGCAGGAAATATAGATAAACTTAAAATAGCAATAGATTTTGGAGCTGATGCAGTATACCTTGGAGGAAGCAAACTTAATTTAAGAGCATTTGCTGATAATTTTACAAATGAACAATTAAAAGAGGGTGTAGAATATGCCCACGAAAGAAACAGAAAAGTATATGTGACGATGAATGTTTTTCCTCATAATGAAGATTTAATGGGGGTTGAAGATTATTTAAGAGATTTATATACAATAGGTGTTGATGCAATAATAGCATCAGATGCAGCAATAATATCTGCTGCTAGAGAAGTTGTTCCAGAATTAGAAATTCATTTAAGTACTCAAGCTAATAATGTTAATTGGAGATCAGCGAAGTTTTGGTATGATCAAGGGGTTAAGAGAATAGTAATGGCTAGAGAACTTACTTTAATTGAAATAAAACAGATGAGAGATAATTTACCAGAACAATGTGAAATAGAAGCTTTTGTTCATGGTTCAATGTGTATAAGTTATTCAGGAAGATGTTTACTTTCTAATTATATGGTAGGAAGAGATGCCAACAGAGGCGCTTGTGCTCAACCATGCAGATATAACTATAGTTTGGTCGAAGAAAAAAGACCTGGAGAATATTATCCTATAGTTGAAGATGAAAATGGAACATATATAATGAATTCTAAAGATTTATGTATGATTGAACATATTGATGATGTTATTAATGCAGGAGTATACTCACTTAAGATAGAAGGCAGAATGAAAAGCTTATATTATGTAGCAGCTGTGGTTAAATCATATAAGCAAGCTGTAGACGCATATATGAAAGATCCTGAAAATTATAAGTTTGATCCAAAATGGATTGAAAATTTGAATAATGTAAGTCATAGACAATATCATACAGGTTTTTATTATGGACAAAACAATGAACAAGTATATGAAGATTCTGGATATATAAGAAATGCTGATATAGTTGGAATTGTAAGAGCATACGATGAAGAAACAAAAACAGCTACTATTGAGCATAAAAATAAAGTTTTAAATGGTGATACAGTAGAAGTTTTAAGAGCAGAAGGCGATAATTTTGAAATTGTACTTCATGATATGACAGAAGAAAATGGAACTTCAATTGAGAAAGCAGCTAGAGCTCAAATGACGTATAAAGTAAAAGTTGAGATTCCTTTAATGCCAAAAGATTTATTGATTAAAAATAAAGAATAAAATAAATATAGATTTTTGAATAAAACACTTTCCTTAAGGCTAGAATTTAAGCTATAAAGGGAGGTGTTTTATATTTTTACTGGAAAATTTAATAGAAATAAGAGATTAGCACAAATTACAGCTATGTTTTTAATATTAATTATGATTTTGACGGCGAAGTTATATGTGTTACAGGTATATCCATCAGAAAAGGTTCAGAGTTCTTATCAGAATCATCAAGAAGAAAATATTAGCAATATAAATTATATGATTTTAGATACTAATGGAAAAGATTTAATGACGTATGATAAAAAGTATGTACTTGTAATAGATACTAAACCATTCAGTTTAAATAATTATGAAGAAACACTAGAAGACTTAATGGCTTTAAATTTTATAATGAAGTCTGAAAATCCTGAGTTTAATTATGCAAATATAATGAAGCAAAGTGGAAAAGTATATTTTAATATTTCAGAAGATACCTATAATAAAATAAATAATCTTAAAAATATAAAAGGAATATATACTTATATTAAAGATGAAATAGATACTAAAAAAGCATGGAGTATAAATAATATGTTTTCAAAAATATTAGATGAAGAGCATGAAACTGGATCTCTTGAAGGTGAAGTTTATAATTATTTAAAAGACAATGAAAAGCCAAAAAGTGAATTTTACTTAGACAATAGGGCAGTTTATGCAAAACAATGTGTGAGTATAAGTGATAATAATAAAAATATAAAGTTAACAATAGATAAAGATATTGAAGATAAGGTCAGAAAAGTTTTAGATAAAGAAGAATACTCATATTTAAGTAATATAGGCATAAGTATAGTGGAAACCAGTAGTGGGAAAATAAGAGCTATGGTACAAAAAGATGAAAGCGCAGCTAATATAAATTTAGGAATTCAACAAATAGGATATGAACCAGGCTCAATTTATAAAATAATAACACTTGGCGCAGCTTTAGATATGGGATTAATAAATATAAATGACACTTTCACATGCAATGGTAAAATATGCAAAGAGGTTCATGGTAAATTATCAGTTGAACAAGCGTTTGAAAAATCATGTAATGATATATTTGCAGAAGTAGGTTCTAAGGTGGGATACGAAAAATTAATGGAATACTCAGAAGCACAAGGATTATATGATAGAGTATTAAATTTAGAAAGTGGAAATAGGAATGAGGCAAAAGGTGTAAAGCCACTTAAGGAAGCAGGAATAAATAATATATCTATAGGACAATGTATGAATGTAACCCCAGTACAGATGTTAGGTGCAATAAATACTATAGTCAATAATGGAGTATATGAAAAGCCATATATAGTTGAAAGTATTTTAGATAAAGATGATAATGTCATAAAAGAATTCAAAACTGATAAAAAAAAGGTGTATAGTGAAACAACGTCTAAATTGATTAAGAATTCTATGAGACAAGTTGTTATAAAAGGAACAGGAATTAAGGCATATATAGGAGATTTAGATATAGGAGGTAAAACAGGTTCTGCAACAGGTAATGAAGGAAAGACACATGGCTGGTTTGCAGGATATTTCAATATAGGAGAAAAAAATTATACAATGGTAGTATTTACACCTGAGATAGAGTCGCGTAAAGATAAGGAGTATGGAGAACTAGGAGGAGGAGATACGGCTGCACCAATATTTAAAGACATAGTTAAAACTTTAAATATGAGAGAATAAAAAAATAATATTATAATATAAATGTAAAATATTATAATAGAACTAATATAAAAAATAAAAGAGTACACGCAACTTTTCTAAATTTCAAACATATTATAATATTAAGCACTGCTATGGAGGAAAAAGGTGTTTATATTAAATAGCTTTATAGACTTAATATGTAATTCATTATTTTTAACGGGATATGTAACAAATAGTAATACTTTTCCAATGCCCTTAGATGAAACAGAAGAACGAATGTATTTAAAGAAGTTTAAAGAGGGAGATAAAACTGCAAAAAGCATTTTGATTGAAAGAAACTTAAGATTAGTAGCTCATATAGTTAAAAAGTATTCATTTCCTAATAAAGATGTAGATGAATTAATTTCCATAGGTACTGTTGGATTAATAAAAGCTATTGATTCCTTTGATTCTAGTAAGGGAACTAGACTTGCTACTTATGCTTCAAGGTGTATTGAAAATGAAATTTTAATGCTGTTTAGAAATAATAAAAAACAAAAAAATGAAATTTATCTGCAAGATCCAATTGGAGTGGATAAAGAGGGAAATGAATTTTGCCTTATGGACATATTAAGTAGTGAAAAAGATTGCGTTTTAGAAAAAGTTGAAAGTAATTTACAAATTAGAGCTTTATATAAAAAATTAGTTGAGTCATTAACTAAAAGAGAAAGTTCTATTTTAATAATGCGATATGGATTAATAGATGGAAAGTGCAAAACACAAAGAGAAATAGCGGTAAATTTAGGGATTTCCCGTTCTTATGTATCGAGAATAGAAAAGAAAGCTTTAAAAAAATTAAAAAAAGAGTTATTTACAAAAAATTAAAAAGATAAATGTATTTTATGTATATAAAGAAATATTGACATACTTAGAATAAGGGTGCTATTTTTAATATAGCACCCTTATTATTTGCTATATATGGAATTAAAGGAAAATAAAATTGTTAATAACCAAAAAGATAATTAGCTCATTTGAATCTGGACATCAAAATGAAGTTAAAATTCAATTATCTTCGTTACTTAGAGTGTTGTTTCACAGGTGCTATTACCAATGGCCTCGGGAAAAGGTAGAACATCAGCAATGTGAATAATGGTATGTACACCAAGTATAAAAAATATTATTAGAGAATGGAATTATGAGCAAATTAATAGTTTTATTCAAATGGGATAAAAATTTGGAATGCAAACTATTGATATGGATTTGAAAAGATTAGTAAATAATAATATTATATTAAGGGAACAATATGAGATGTGGATAAAAAATAATAAATAAATTTAATGAATTGTAAAAAAAAAAGAGGAATTTCGAAATATATGTTGAATTATAGTGCAAGTAGATTTTTTCCTCGAAGGAAATGAAAGGCTTGATTTTATGCAACAAGATATAATTACGGTTGTAGATTTTGGAAGCAAAAAGTTATCTGCAACTGTAGCAGCTAAAGGAAAAGAGGATCTTGAAATATTATGTGTTAAATCCTGTAAATCAATAGGTATAGAAAAAGGATTGTTAACAGACATTAAGAAATGTAAAGAAGTTGTAATTAACTTATTACAGGAAGTGGAAGGAACAGCGAACAGCGAAATTAAATCCTTAGCAATTGGGATTTCTTCAAGCAAAGTTAGAATTTCAGAAACAACAATTTCAATTATGTTAAAAGAAGAAAAGGTTACAAGCGGAGATATAAAAAGAGCACTAAAAAAGGCACATGAAACCATTACTATAAGTAGTGATGAGTCTATAGTGGATGCACTTATAAATTTCTATATGTTGGATGGAAATGTAATACATAAAGATATACTTAATTGGAAAGGCAAAAAACTTGAATTAAATCTTACATTAGTAATAGCAAAAACAAAAGAAATTGAAAAATATTATGAACTTTTTAAAGAAACTAAATACAATATTGAATTTATAAAACTTAATATATTAGCAGGAAAACAAATATTTTTAAATGAAAAAAATTCTATAGGTCATGTTGCGTTAGCAGATATTGGAGCTGGAATTGTTGATGTAGTTTTGTTTAATAATGGCATTCCTAAAAATATAGATTGTGTGCAAATAGGTGGAAATAATATCACTAATGATTTAGCTATTTGTGGAGAATTTTCTTTTTTAGAAGCAGATAATATGAAAAAGATTTATTCAAGTAATTACAAGGCTTTGTATAACGATACTTCTATTCCTGATGAAATTGAAGTAGGGACTATAAAAGTGTCTAGGAAATTATTTTATGAAGTTACAAATGCTAGGATAGAAGAGATATTGAATCATATTAATATTAAATTAAAAAATACTGGTCATTATGATAGAATTTGTAGTATAATTCTATATGGGGATGGAGTCGGTTATTTTGAAGATATAAATGAAACTGTTCACAAGATCTTTAAAATGAAAAACAAGGTCATAAAAAGAACTGATTTAGGGATAAAGAACTCTGAAAATATAACTTCATTGGCAATTGCTAAAGAAGTATATGATAGATTGAATTTATTAGAGGATAAGATCATAGTTCTAACTAATAAAAGTAATGAAAATAAGAAAAAAAGTAAAATGGAAAATTTACACAATATTGAAGATGAAAATCATATTTTGAGAAAAGTTAAAGGTTTTTTTGATAAGCTTTTTTAAGGGGAGGAATTATTTTGTTGGATTTTGAAGCAGATATGCAAGAATTAACCAATATAAAAGTTGTTGGTTGCGGTGGCGGTGGAAGTAACGCCGTGAATAGAATGATAGTTGAGGGATTGAAAAATGTTGAATTTATTGCAATAAATACAGATAAGCAAGCGTTATTGCTTTCTAATGCAAATCAAAAAATTCAAATTGGAGAAAAACTAACTAAAGGTTTAGGTGCTGGTGCAAATCCTGAAATAGGAAAGAAAGCAGCAGAAGAAAGTAGAGAAGAAATTACAGCTTCAGTAAAGGGTGCTAATATGGTATTTATTACTGCTGGAATGGGTGGCGGAACAGGAACTGGAGCTGCTCCAATCGTTGCAGAAATAGCTAAATCTATGGAGATATTAACTGTAGGAGTAGTTACAAAGCCATTTCCTTTTGAAGGTAAAAGGAGAATGAGACATGCTGAAATTGGAATTGAAAATTTAAAAGAAAAAGTTGATACATTAGTTATAATTCCAAATGAAAGATTACTTAGCATGGCAGATAAGAAAACTACACTGCTTGACTCATTTAAATTAGCTGATGAAGTTCTAAGACAAGGTGTACAAGCGATTTCAGACTTAATTACAATAACAGGTGTAATTAACGCAGACTTTGCTGACATAAAAGCAGTAATGCTTGATAAAGGATTAGCTCATATGGGTGTTGGATTTGGTAAAGGGGATACTAGAGCTCAAGATGCTGTTAAGCAAGCTATATCATCTCCGCTATTAGAAACATCAATAGAGGGAGCTACAGATGTTATTATAAACTTTACTGGTGGAGCAGACATGGGAGCACTAGAAGTATATGATGCAGCAGATGTTGTACGTGAAGCTGTTGATCCAGATGCAAATATAATAGTAGGAGCTGTAATAGATGAAAGTCTTAGCGAAGAAATAAGAATTACTGTTATAGCAACTGGATTTGAAATTGAAAAGAATAAAATAATAGTAAATCCTATAGAAGAAATAAAGAAATCACAAGTACAAGAAGTTGTAAATCAAGAACCAGAAGTTGCTATAGACATAAAACAACCAGAAACTAGTTCTAGTACTTTTGAAGCAGATGATTTAGATATACCTGTTTTTTTAAGAAGACAAAAGAGACATTAATATACAAATAAAAATTAATTATTTTTAATAATCATAAATAAAAAAATAGACAGTCAATATACATAATATATTGATTGTCTATTTTTTTTATTTATGTATAGGAAATTATAGAGTTTTAGACACATGAAAATAAATAACAAGTCCAAAGTTGCCTTTTTGATTGTGCCCTACTGGATGGAAATTAGATTTTAATATACTTTTTATAGCAAATTTATATAAGATAAAAGAATTTATTTTTATATATTAGGTTAGTTTTAAATATAAAAAAGCAAACAAAAAAATATGGTGCAAGTATATGTAAAAAGTTAAATTAAAAAAACAAATTTATATAATGTGATTGCGACAAATTTTTAGGATTGATAAGTATATAATAAAATTCATACAGATAGGAGGAGTTAAGACATGGAAGTTTATGCTGATGTTGTAATTTTAGAGAATTGTATAGTAAATTTCTTTTTATTAACTTTGACTATGAAGTGTATAAAACATAAGTGTAAGATGGTTGCATTAATATATTCTAGCCTCATAGGAGGAATATATACTATAGTTTTGCTAATTCCTAAGCTAAAGATACTATCATACTTGCCCTGTGAACTTGCAATAGCTTGCATAATGATTAGAATAGTATACGGAAAGACAAGCGTTTTCAATATGATTAAAGTATTAGGTATATTTTTAATGGTGACATTTACGTTGAGTGGAATTTGTTTTTTATTTTCATTAAAGCAAAACGTATATTTACTAGGACATACATTTAGAATAGAAAAATATTCAGTTAAATATATTATGTTAGGAATAATGATTATATATTTAATTTACAGTAGATTTATAGAGTATATTAAAGATAAATTATTTACAAATAACTTTAGTTTTAATATTGAATTTGAAGCCCAAAATAGACAATATAGTTTTAAAAGTTTTTTGGATACTGGAAATGAATTAAGAGAGCCAATTACTAATCTTCCGTGTATTTTAATTGAAGAAAATTTAATAAATGATATAAACTTTGAAGGTAAGAATGTATATTATATACTTTATAGTTCAATTGGGTATGGAGGAACGCTTAAAGGTATAAGAGTTAATAATATAAAAGTGAAAAAAAAGAACTGTTTGTATGAACAAATTGATGCAATAATATGTCCGTGTAAAGAAAAGTTAAGTAGTGAACATGAATTTAATGCGTTATTATCAAGAGGAGTAACATATAAGGGGGATATATATGGAAAAACTAATTCTGTTTTTTAATAAGTTGATATGTAAACTTAAATTATTTAGAGGAAAATTATATTATGTTGGAGGAAATGATGCACTTCCACCACCATTATCAAAGGATGAAGAAGAAGAGTTAGTAAATAAATTAGGTAATGGGGATGAAAAAACTAGAGCTACATTAATTGAGAGAAATTTAAGATTAGTTGTTTATATTGCTAGAAAATTTGAAAATACAGGTGTATATGTAGAAGATTTAATATCTGTTGGAACTATTGGGCTAATAAAAGCTGTAAATACTTTCAATCCAGAGAAAAAGATAAAACTAGCAACCTATGCATCAAGATGTATAGAAAATGAAATATTAATGTATTTAAGAAGAAACAGCAAGATAAAAGCTGAAATTTCATTTTATGAACCTCTAAATATTGATTGGGATGGAAATGAACTATTATTATCAGATATCTTGGGTACTGAAAATGATACGGTTTATAATTTAATAGAAGATGAAGTTGATAAGCAGTTATTAGTTATGGCCTTAAAAAGTTTAAATGATAGAGAAAAAGAAATAGTACGTCTTAGATTTGGATTAAATGGAACAATGGAAAAGACACAAAAAGAAGTTGCCGATATGCTTGGAATATCACAATCGTATATATCTAGATTAGAAAAAAAGATAATTAAAAGATTAAAAAAAGAAATAAGTAGAATGATTTAGCTTGTCTGCAAGTATAAAAGTATTGCCTATCGGAGATAATGTTTAATGCAATGGATTATTACTTTCGAAGGGGTTGATACTTGTGATAATTAACAAAGTAGAAATATGTGGCGTTAATACTTCAAAACTCCCTATACTTAAAGAAAAAGAAAAAAAGCAACTTTTTCTACAGATGAAGGCAGGAGACAAAAGTGCAAGAGAAACTTTTATAAAGGGAAATTTAAGATTAGTACTTAGTGTTATTAAAAGGTTTAACAATAGAGGAGAAAACATTGATGATTTATTTCAAGTTGGCTGTATAGGATTGATGAAGTCAATAGATAATTTTGATTTAGGCCAAAATGTTAAATTTTCAACTTATGCAGTTCCAATGATAATTGGAGAAATTAGAAGATATTTAAGAGATAATAATTCTATTAGAGTTAGCAGATCTCTAAGGGATATTGCGTATAAAGCTTTAATTATGAGAGAGCGGTTTATAAAAGATAATAATAAAGAACCTACTATATCGCAAATTGCAAAAGAACTTGAATTGCCAAGAGAAGATGTTGTTTTTGCGCTAGATGCAATACAAGATCCTGTATCATTATTTGAGCCAATTTATCATGATGGCGGAGATGCTATATTTGTAATGGATCAAATAAGTGACCAAAAAAATACTGATGAACATTGGCTTGAAAACATTTCCATAAAAGAGGCCATGAAGAAACTTACCGATAGAGAAAAATTAATATTAAATTTAAGATTTTTTAATGGAAGAACTCAAATGGAAGTTGCAGATGAAATTGGAATTTCACAAGCTCAAGTTTCAAGATTAGAAAAAACAGCTTTAAAGCATATGAGAAAACATGTATAGAAATAAGATATTAATAATATTATAATTATGGGGGATAATTATGGAACTCGAACTACACTCACTTAATGCTATGAGAAATATGGAAGTAATAGATATATTAACAGGAACTAAAATAGGATTTATAAAAGATTTTAAAATAAACTGTGATGATAATAAAATAATTTCATTAATATTGCCTGGAGAAATAAAGACATGGTTTGGAAAAGAAGACGAAAAAGAAATTTTGTGGAAAGATATAATTAAAATAGGAACTGATGTTATATTGGTAAACACAAAAGATGGAGAACCTGTAAACAATATATAGCCATATTTCCAAAATGTATGTATAATAACTATAGGGTTTGATACACGAAAGCTATGAGGTGAGTTAAAGTATGAAATGTCCATTTTGCGGATTTGAAGAAAGTAAGGTTGTTGATTCTAGATCAACAGATGATAACACAACAATTAGAAGAAGAAGAGAATGTTTAAAATGTTCTAAGCGTTATACTACATATGAAAAGATAGAGGATTTTCCTATTTTAGTAATAAAAAAAGACTTAACTAGAGAAAACTTTAATAAAGAAAAAATAATTAATGGCTTAATTATAGCATGCCAAAAAAGACCTATATCTAGAAAGCAAATAGAAGATCTGGCATATGATATAGAAAAAACAATTTCTAATAGTATGCTTACGGAAATTCCAACAAAGGATATAGGAGAAATGGTTATGGCTAGACTTAAAGATTTAGATGAAATATCATATGTAAGATTTGCATCTGTTTATAGACAATTTAAGGATATAAATACTTTTCTAGAAGAAATAAAAAATCTTGTGAGATAATCATATTAGTAAGGATGTTGAAAAAAATTTCAACATCCTTTTTCTTATAAGGCACATGAAGATAAATAATAAGTCCAAAGTTGCCATGGAAGGTTCTTGATTGTGCCTAATGTTATATATAAGTTAAACTTTAGTTAATAAAGATGATAAATATTAAATAAAATGTTAATATTAAATTATATATAGTAATTAGTATTTTTATAATAAATAATGTAGTAGAAGTTTTATTTAAGAAAATTATAAGAAATTTTTAGTATTACAAATTTTATGGAGGATTAGATTGAATAAATTAGATTTTAACTTATTAAAGAAAAAAGATGATTTTATGATAATAGATAATGAGAAATTTCAAATTGTATTTACAAATGCGGAGAAAGAAAGAAGTTTTAATAGAAGTACAGAAGAGGGCATAAAAGAACTTAATTCATTGAAAAAAGAGTTTAATGTTAAGGATATAATATATCTTAAGCAAATTCACAGTGATAAGATATTGAAATATACAGCAAAAGAAAAAAGTATTAAGGATGAAGAAGGTGATGCAATAATAACAAATGAAAAAGATGTTATTATTGGAGTTTTTACTGCAGACTGTGTACCGGTTATATTGATTGATGAGGAAAACCAAGTTGTGGCTGCAATTCATAGTGGCTGGAAAGGAACTTTTGAATCAATTACATTTAAAACTATTGAAAAAATGAAGCTTGAATTTAATGCAAATGAAAGTAATATTAAAGCATATATAGGTCCACATATTAAGAAATGTTGTTATGAAGTTTCAGAAGAACTAAAATTTAAGTTTATAGATAAAAAGAATACAATAAATAAAGAAGAATTATTTGATAAAAATAATCTTAACTTAGAAGCATGTATAATGGATGATTTAAAAAGAGCTGGAGTAAAAAATTCTAATATAAATAACTTGGATTTATGCACGTATTGTAGTGAGGATATTAAATTACATTCATATAGGAAGTCGCAGGGCTCTTATGGAAGAATGTTTTCTTTTATTACGTTAAGGGGGAAAAGAAAAGATGACTAAAGAAAAAGTATTAATAGTTGATGATGAGGAACATATAGTTGAATTATTAAAATTTAATTTGCTTAATGCAGGATATGATGTTTATACAGCTAATGATGGTATAAATGCAGTGAAGATAGCTAAAGCAGAAAAACCTGGTCTAATGTTACTTGATTTAATGTTGCCTGGGATAGATGGATTTGATGTTTGTAAGGAAATAAAAAGAGATGATGAAATGAAAAAGACATCAATAATAATGTTAACAGCAAAAGGGGAAGAACTAGATAAAATATTAGGTTTGGAACTTGGAGCAGATGACTACATAACAAAACCATTTTCAGTTAGAGAATTACTTGCACGAGTAAAAGCTGTTTTAAGAAGAACAAATTCAATTGGAGAAATGGAAAATGATATATATGATTCACAAAATCTTAAAGTGGATTATGAACGTCATGAAGTATATGTTAAAGGGAACAAGGTAGATTTAACATTAAAAGAATTTGAACTTTTACAAATATTAATAAAAAATAAAGGTAAAATTCTTACGAGAGAAACTTTATTGGACAAGATATGGGGTTATGAGTATATAGGTGAAACAAGAACTGTAGATGTTCATATAAGATATCTTAGAAAGAAGATAGAAGAAGATGATAAAAATCCACGATTTATTGAAACTATAAGAGGAGTGGGTTATAGATTTAACCCGGCAGAATAATAATGAAAAATAAGATATTGTCTTCTGTTATTATAACAGTATTATTTGCAATAGTGATTGTAACATCTTCTTTTATGATGCTAATGAATTTAGAAGAAATTAAAAATACAAAAGAAGAACTTAAAAATGTTAATTATTTGATTTCTGAACTTAATAATATTACAGATATTAGTCACAATGATTATGAGAATTTAAAAAGATTAAATGATTTGAAAATAAACAATATAAATGTACGATTTACACTTATAGATAATAATGGAATTGTATTATATGATAATGAGGAAAAAAGTAGTGAAAATCATAGCAGTAGACTAGAAGTTAAAGACGCTCTTGAAAAGGGTGAAGGATATTCTAGAAGATATAGTAGCACAATTAAAGCTAATTTTCTTTATTATGCAACTAGGTTGGATAATAATTTATTAATTAGAAGCTCTGTTCCTATATATACAATAACTATATTACATCAAGAAAATATTATGTATTGTTTACTAATATTAGCTTTAGTTCTTATATTTTCTATATTCTTATCTTTGAGATTGGTTAAGAAAATCATTGAACCAGTAAAAGAATTAGAGAGAGTAACTTTAAAAATGACTAAAGGGGATTATAAAATAAGAGCTGACGTTAAAACTAATGATGAACTTGGAACACTGGGTAATAGTTTTAATAACATGGCAGATCAATTACAAATGAAGATTCATGAAGTTATAGAGAAACAAACAAAAATAGAATCAATATTGAAGAGCATGGAAAGTGGAGTTATAGCCGTGGACAACCATAATAGGGTAATTTCTATTAATCCATGTGCAGAATCATTACTTGGAATAAAGAAAAGTATTATTGGGGAATGTCTGTTAGATTACGTGAATGATTATGATATAAATAAATTTTTAGAGCAAGAAGAGGAAAATGATAAAGAGATAAAAATACTTCATCCAATAGAAAGAGATTTTAAAATTAAAAAATCAGAAATGTTTGATGGTGTAGAGAATATCGGTAAAGTTATAACATTCCAAGATATTACAGATATAAATAGAGTTGAACTTATGAGAAGTCAGTTTGTTGCTAATGTATCCCATGAACTAAAAACTCCTTTAACATCTATAAAAGGATTTGCTGAAACGTTAAAATTTGTCAAAGACGATGAAACAAGAGAGAAGTTTTTGGATATTATAGATAAGGAAGCTGAACGATTATCAAGGCTTATAAATGACATATTAGTTTTATCAAGTATTGAAAGTAATTTAATTGCTGATGTTGATGAGTTTGAACCAGGATTAGTAATTGAAGAAGTCTTAAACATTATGAGAAAAAGTGCAATTAATAGAAATATTAAAATAGAATTCATAAATAATAATACTGAATGTATTCTAGGAGATAGAGATAAGTTTTATCAATTAGGCTTAAACTTGATTGAAAATGCAATAAAATATTCAAAAGATATATCAGGGATAGTAGAGGTTGAAAGTTTTAGTAAAGATGAATATTATTGTTTGACAGTAAAAGATAATGGATTAGGTATACCTAAAGAAGACATATCAAGAATATTTGAGAGATTTTATAGAGTAGATAAGTCAAGGAAAAAAGGTGGAACAGGTCTTGGATTAGCTATTGTAAAACATATTGTTAAAATATTTAATGGAGAAATTAATGTTAAAAGTGAACTTGAAGAAGGAACGACTTTTGAGGTAAAAATACCATACGTTTAGATACATAAGGTGAAAACTATACTTATGAGAATAAATCGCTGAAATTGGATACATGTTTATTCCGTTGGACTAAGAAAATTTCGCTGGAAACTTCTAAATGGCAGGTTGCACCCATTTCTGCTTGCTCCTGAGGCAAGCTCAGGACAAGCAGAAATGGAACAACCTGCCATAAAGAAGTTTCAACAGCTTATTTTCTAATGCCAACTGCACAAACATGTATCCAATTTCTCTGTTTGTACTTATATATAATATTTAATTAATAGGCTATGTTTTAAATCAATGTTAAAAATGGATATTTATTAAAAATAGCAAATATATATGTGTGTAACATTTTGTAAATTATGTTATAATAAGTGCTGCGAAAACTATAATCTAATGAACAATAGTAGATTATAACGTAACAACAATATATTAGGTTAATCAATGACTGTAGATTCTTACACAATGATTATTAAAAGGAGAGATATACATGGATAAAGAAACTACTTATGTTAAAGAATTATTGAATAAAGAAGATTTACTTAAAGCATTTCCAGTAATGAAACAGTTGAGAACTCATTTAGTTGAGCAAACATATTTAAATTTAATTGAAGATATGAAAAAAGAAGGCTATAAAATGTTTGCACTTTATGTAGGCAAAGAAATTGTTGCAGTAGCAGGTGTGATTAGACTTACAAATCTATATTATGGCAAACATGTATGGGTCAATGATTTAGTTACTGATGTAAATCAAAGGTCAAAGAAATATGGACAAATTCTCCTATCATTTATTAATGAATGGGCAAAAGAAAATGGTTGTGATGTGGTTGCATTATCATCTGGATTACAACGAGTAGAAGCACATAAGTTTTATGAATTCAAAATGGGATTTGATAAAACCAGTTTTGTATTTAAAAAGCACCTATAATTTTTATATTTAATAGATATAATACACAATGTTCTTTTATTTAGCATTATAGGTGGACAATCCCACCTATAATTTTTTTGCCTATATTTCAACACTATATTAAAACATAGCCAATTGATAAAAATATTTAACATTAATTCTAATTGAAATGTTAAATCTTTTTAACATTCATCTAATATAATTTAACATATATCTAATAATAGATTAACTAAAAGGGTATATTATAAAATATGTAATAATAAAAGAATATAAGGCCAACGTAGTAAGTAATTTATTATTGGAGGTAGGGAATAATGAAAATAAGAACATTGAAATTAATAGCAAGTGAAGATAATAGGTCTAGTGCAGAAAATCTAGGATTTATTTTAGGGACTGAAATGAAAGTAAAATAATTCAATTAAAGGATGAGTAAAAGATGGAAAAAAGAAGTTTTAAAGAAAGGCTTAGAAATGAATATTTAGGCCAAGGTTTTGCAATAATGTGTGGAATATTAATAATACTTATAACAATATCAATTATAGTATTTATAACATCAAAGGGATTAAGAATATTTACACAAGACGGATATAGCCTCTCAGAATTCTTATTTAAAAATAATTGGAAGCCTAATAAAGGTGGAGAACCTTCTTTTGGAGCACTAGCTTTTATATTAGGTTCAACATTTGTATCAATAGGTGCAGTAATTTTAAGTGCTCCTATTGCCATTGCCTTAGCAATATTTGTAAATGTTATATCTAGTAAATTTGGAAAGAAGATAATAAAGCCATCTTTAGAAATATTAGTTGGAATACCCTCTGTTGTTTATGGGTGGGTTGGTATTTCTGTATTAGTTCCATTTATTAAAAATAACTTTACAGGAATGGGATTTTCATTAATTGCAGGTGTTTTAGTTCTTTCATTAATGATATTACCGACTATAGCAACTTTAGCTATTGATGCTATAAAAATTATACCTAAAGATCACATCGAAGCCTCTTATGGACTTGGAGCTACAAGATGGCAAACAATTTCTAGAGTTATAGTTCCAGGTGCAAAAACTGGAATACTTACAGGTGTTGTCCTTGGTATAGCAAGAGCTTTTGGAGAAGCATTAGCAGTACAAATGGTTATTGGTAATACTGTGAAAATACCAGATGGAATTTTTTCTTCAATGTCTACACTCACAAGTATTATAACTATGGACATGGCTAATACAGTTTCTGGAACAGCATGGAATGATGCACTATGGACTTTGGCATTGATTTTGCTCATAATTTCCTTTGTCTTTATAGTTATAGTTAGAATGATTGAAAAAAGGAGTGAAGCATAATGGATGCAAAAAAAGTTGATAAGATTGCAACGATTATATTTTATATAATAAGTATCTTCGTAGTATTATTACTCGGTGCATTTATCTTATACATTTTATATAAAGGCGGCAGTATGCTAAAGCCTTCATTCATATTTGGTAAACCTAAATTAACAGGAGCTGGTGGTGGAATTGGACCACAATTGTTCAATTCATTTTACATGTTAGTTGTTTCTTTAATAGTTACAGTTCCAATTGGAATTGGAGCAGGTATCTATTTAGCTGAGTATGCAAAGGAAGGGCCTGTTCTTAGATTTATAAGAATGTCTCTTGAAACAATGTCTTCACTTCCATCTATTGTTATAGGTATGTTTGGATTACTAGTTTTTGTTAATATGGCAGGATGGGGATACTCAATACTTGCAGGAGCTTTATCAGTAAGTATATTAAATATACCATCTATGACTAGAATTTCTGAAAATGCTATAGTAGCAGCAAGTAAAAGAGTAAAAGAAGCTTCACTTGGCCTTGGGGCAACTAGATGGCAAACTTTAGCCAAACTTACAGTACCAACAGCCATGGGTGAAGTATTAACAGGTATAATACTCGCAGCTGGAAGGATATTTGGTGAAGCAGCAGCATTCTTGTATACTGCAGGATTAAGTTCAAAAAATTTAGACTTTAATTCAATAAGTTTAACTGGGAACAGTTCACCATTTTCACTTTTCAGACCATCAGAAACCTTAGCAGTTCATATATGGAAGTTAAACTCAGAGGGAATAGTACCTGATGCAGCAGCAATTGCAAATGGAACAGCAGCAGTACTTATAATAGCAGTTCTATTATTTAATATAGGCGCAAGGTTACTTGGAAATAGATTAATGAAATCTTATAGTGGGAAGTAGGTAGAATTATGAATATTATAGAAACTAAAGACTTATGTTTATATTATGCAGATAATCAAGCTCTTAAAAATATAAATATGTCTATAAATAAAAATGAGGTTACAGCACTTATTGGACCTTCTGGTTGTGGAAAATCAACTTTCTTAAGAACTTTAAATAGAATGAATGATTTAATTGAAATTGTAAGAATAACAGGTGAAGTTTTTTTTGAAGATAAGGATATATATAAAGATTATGATGAGATATCTTTAAGAAAAAGAATAGGTATGGTATTTCAAAGACCAAATCCATTTCCAATGTCTATTTATGATAACATTGCATATGGAGCTAGAATACATGGGACAAAAAATAAAAAGGTTTTAGATGAAATTGTAGAAAAGAGTTTAAAAGGAGCAGCACTTTGGGATGAGGCTAAAGATAGATTAAAGTCAAGTGCTCTTGGAATGTCAGGTGGACAGCAACAAAGATTATGTATTGCTAGAACACTAGCAGTTTCACCAGAAGTAATTTTAATGGATGAACCAACATCAGCATTAGACCCTATTTCGACGGGTAAAATGGAAGAACTTATGGATGAACTTAAAAAGAAGTATACAGTAATAATAGTAACGCATAATATGCAACAAGCAGGAAGAATAGCTGATAAAACTGCCTTCTTCTTAAATGGTGAAGTTATTGAATATGGAAAAACGGAAGATATATTTTATAATCCAAGAGATAAAAGAACAGAAGATTATATTACGGGTAGATTTGGCTAAAAAGGAGTGTTAGTATTATGACAAGAGGATCTCAAGATGCAAGGGTAAAAATTATAAATAGAGAATTGTTAAATATGTCGAGTTTAGTAGAAAAACAAATATATGAGAGTATGGTTAGTCTGAAAAATTACGATGTAGAAAAAGCTAATAAAGTTATTAAAGATGATGATAAAGTTGATGAAATGCAAAAAACAATAGAAGAGGAATGTATTAAATTTATTGCGACAGAACAACCACTGGCAACAGATTTAAGAAGAGTATTTACTGCTTCAAAGATAGTAACAGATTTAGAAAGAATGGCAGATCATGCAGTAGATATATGCAAGATAACAAAGCGCTTAGGTGAGAAGGTAAAATCATTTGGTGGAAGTTCAGATGAATTATGGGAAATGGATAAAAAAGTCAGATCTATGATTAAAGCATCTATAGATTCATATATTAATGAAGATGAAGAAATGGCGTATAGGATTTGTGAGAAAGATGATGAAATAGATGCATTTTACAAGTCTTTATTTGCTGCATTAATTGATGCAATCAAAGTAGATGAAAATTCAATTCATAAAGGGACTCAATTGTTATTTGTCATAAAGTATTTAGAAAGAATAGGAGATCATGTAACTAATATATGTGAGTGGACTATTTTCTCTAAAACGGGAGTTTATGTAGATTTAAATGAATAGAAATCGTGTTAATGTGTAAAACCCTTCTAAATTGAATATAATACTAATGATAAGTGTAAATTTGAATGCAGGTATCTATGGAGATATGATAAAAAATTAAGCTGTCTCAAAATAGAAAGATAATTTCTATTTTGAAACAGCTTAATTTTTTTACAGGACATTTTTTGTAAGAACCATATAGTATAGAATTTAAATGAAGAATATTAATTTTTATTCTCGATTTATTTAGAACGAAATTTTGAATGATAATAGTTATGTGTTATTGACATAACGTTTACATTGATGTAATATAAAAAAATATACAGGAATTATATCTGTAATATAGTAGATTTGGCTAGAGAGGGGCAAGGTTAGAATGACAAGAGGATCACAGGATATTAAGGTTAAAAATATACATAGAGAATTAGTAACTATGGCTAGCTTAGTAGAAAAACAAATATATCAAAGCATGCTTAGTTTGAAGAATTATGATATAGAATTAGCAAATAAGATTATAAATAATGATGATAAAGTTGATGATATGCAAAAGGTAATAGAAGAACAATGCATTAAGTATATTGCATCAGAACAACCTTTAGCAACGGATTTAAGAAAGATAATGACAGCTTCAAAAATAGTTACAGATTTAGAAAGAATGGCAGATCATGCAGTTGATATATGCAAAATAACAAAAAAGATAGGTGAAGATATAAAGTTATTTAAGAAAAGTTTAGATGCTTTATGGGAAATGGAAGAAAAGGTAAGGTCCATGATAGGCCTCGCTATAAATTCATATATTAATGATGATGATGATATGGCATATAAGATTTGCCTTAAGGATGATGAGATAGATTCGTTTTATAAAGATTTATTTGCCAAATTCGTTAGTGAAATGAAATTGGATGAGAGTTTAACTGAAAAGGGAATTAGACTTTTATTTGTAATAAAATACTTAGAGAGAATAGGCGATCATGTAACAAATATTTGTGAATCAACGGTTTATTCTAAAAGTGGAGTTTATGTAGACTTAAATGAATAATTTTCTAATAGTTACGTTTTTCTTTAATCTATTAAAAAGTCAGGTATACAATTTGAATTTTGTATGCCTGACTTTTTATTGCTTAAATATCTTAGGGTGATTATTAGTACTAAGCTACTTCATATTTCATTATATTCTTTTAATTTCAAAAACTATTTAACTTTATTGATAAAGGAATGCATTATAAAAAATAATATCAATTTTTATGAAAAGGTTCTATAGAAATCTTATATGGACAATCTACTTATAGTATTTATGATTATATTTATTAGTAAAGCTTACTAAAATAACGTCTAGTAAGCTTTTGAAATTACAACTATTCAATTTTTCTCATAGATGAAGACTCGACGAATACAAATTTATCTGGTCTATGCCGAGATTCAGTATATTCAAAAAGCTTACCAGAATCAGTATAAGCATATGTTTTTACAACAGCAACACAATCAAATGTTCCTAAATCTAAAAAGCTTTTATCTAATTCATTTGCATGCTCAACCACAATAACCTTTTTTGAAGCAAGAATTTTTGTATGTAGTTCTTTTTCAATATACTCATATACAGAATTTTGAGCTATTTCTATGGTCAAATCTTTTACAACTTCTGCACTAAAGTAATTTACATCAAGAATTATAGGTTCATTATCAAAAAATCTTATTCTATGAAGATGATATACTTCAGTATTTAACTTTAAAGCAGTTTTTTTTGACAAAGATTCATCTATGGTTATTCTTGAAAAATTTACAACACTAGTAGTGAATTTCTTTTTTAAGTGCAATTCTTGTAAGCCTAATAAATTTCCAATAGGAAGTTCTATTGATTCTCTACTTTCTAATATAATAACTCCCTTACCTTTAACACTTTCAACATAGCCATCCTTACTTAACTCACCAATAGCTCTTCTAACAGTATTTCTACTACAATTAAATTTTCCTATTAGTTCCATTTCTGTAGGAAGCATCATGGAAATATCATATTTTCCATTATCTATATTGGCTTTTAATGTGTGATATATATCTTTAAATTTTACGTTGGGCAAAAAAAACACTCCCTTAATTATCTTTAATGAATATATTATACTTTATTTTTACAAAGAAGTTAACTGAATATGTAAACAAAGTTCTAGATTACACTTATGTGTAGAGGCCGTCGAAATAAAAGGTACCCTTTATTTCTACTTTGAGATATACATCTTTAAAGTGGAAATGTAATTAAAAAGTAGAATTCTAAATTAAGTTATTTAAAAAATTCTGTATAGATTTTATCTTACGTTGCTAATTAGAAAATATTTAGAAGAATATTACTATATAAACACATTTTGAACATAAACAGAATATGTTTAAACAAATTTTATATAATAATATGTTGATGAAATGCTTTGCTTACAAGATTTGAACAACATTATAATAATTTGTTTAAACAAATTATTATAAAAGTATTGACTATATGTTCACAATAAATTAAAATAAGGATGTAAACATTTAAATGTTAAATTAAATTTAGAAACTAAGTAAGAAAATATTATTAAATTAATAAGTAAAGCAGATCTGCATCATAATCTAGGAAATTATTTATAAAGTAACAAAATGAATTTTAGGAGGTTTTATTAATGGGAAGATTTGAAAGTGATTCTAAAGAACTATTAAAGTTTGTTGGTGGAAGTGAAAACATATCAGCAGTTACGCATTGTGTTACTAGAATGAGATTTGTATTAAATGATCCAAGCAAGGCTGATAAAGATGCAATTGAAAAGTTAAAAAGTGTTAAAGGTACATTTACGCAAGCAGGACAATTTCAAGTTATTATTGGAAATGAGGTATCAGATTTCTATAATGATTTTATAAAAATATCAGGAGTAGATGGTGTAAGTAAAGATGCAGTAAAAGAAGTAGCTAAAAATAATATGACTTTTATGCAAAAACTTATGGCTAATATATCAGAAATATTCTCACCACTTATTCCAGCTATTATTGTTGGAGGATTAATTTTAGGATTTAGGAATATTATTGGAGATATGAAATTGTTAGAAGATGGAACAAAATCCTTGGTAGAAGTATCGCAGTTTTGGGCTGGAACAAATAGTTTCTTATGGTTAATTGGAGAAGCAGTATTCCACTTCTTACCGGTTGGAATAACATGGTCAATAACAAAGAAAATGGGGACAACCCAAATTCTTGGTATAGTACTAGGTATTACGTTAGTTTCACCACAACTTTTAAATGCTTATTCAGTAGCAGGTGCTGAAAAGATTCCTTTCTGGGATTTTGGATTTGCACATGTAAACATGATTGGATATCAAGCACAAGTTATACCAGCAATATTGGCAGGTTTCGTATTAGTATTCCTTGAAAAAGGAATGAGAAAAATAAGTCCACCATCAATATCAATGATAATTGTACCATTTTTTGCATTAGTACCAGCTGTTTTAATAGCGCATGTAGTAGTGGGACCTATAGGTTGGGCAATTGGTTCAGTAATTTCAAAAGTAGTATATGTTGGATTAACATCATCATTTGGAATGATTTTTGCAGCAATTTTTGGATTCTTATATGCACCATTAGTTATTACAGGACTTCATCATATGACAAATGCAATAGATCTTCAATTAATGGCACAATTTGGAGGAACATCACTTTGGCCAATGATAGCTTTATCTAATATTGCACAAGGTTCAGCAGTACTCGCAATGATATATTTACAAAGAAAAAATGAAGAAGCAAAGCAAATAAACATACCAGCTTGTATTTCAGCTTATCTTGGAGTAACAGAACCTGCAATGTTTGGTGTTAATTTAAAACATGGTTTCCCATTTTTCTGTGGAATGGTAGGATCAGCAATAGCAGCAATAATTTCAGTTGGTAGTGGGGTAATGGCAAATTCAATTGGTGTTGGAGGTCTTCCAGGTATATTATCAATTAAACCAGCATTTATGGTGATATTTTCAATATGTATGATTGTGGCTATAGTTGTACCATTTGTTCTTACTGTAATTATAGGAAAAAGAAAATCAATTAAATAGAGAAAATGAAAGGATAGAATACCATGAAGGATTTTAAGAAAAGTACTGTTTATCAAATATATCCTAAATCATTTTATGATACAAACGGTGATGGATTTGGAGATTTAAACGGAGTAATAGAAAAATTAGATTATTTAAAAAATTTAGGTATAGATTATATATGGATTACTCCTTTCTATCCTTCACCTCAAGTAGATAATGGATATGATATTGCTGATTATTACAATATAGATCCAAGCTTTGGGACGTTAGAAGACTTTGAAAAATTAGTTGTGGAAGCTAAAGCAAGAAATATATATATTATGTTGGATATGGTTTTTAATCATACATCAACTGAACATAATTGGTTCAAAAAAGCATTAGACGGTGAAGAAAAATATAAGGAATTCTATATTTTTAAAGAAGCAGTAAATAATGAACTACCTACAAATTGGAAATCTAAATTTGGAGGTACTGCATGGGAATACATAGATAAGTTTGAGGAGTATTACCTACATCTTTTTGATAGAACTCAAGCTGATCTAAATTGGGATAATGAAGAAGTAAGAAAAGAGATTTATTCCATAGTCAACTATTGGATAGAAAAGGGCGTTAAGGGATTAAGATTTGATGTTATAAACTTAATTTCAAAACCAGAAAAGTTTGAAAATGACTTAGATGGTGATGGTAGAAGATTTTATACAGATGGCCCTAAGATACATGAATATATTAAAGAACTTAATGAAAACACATATGGAAAATATGATGATATTATAACAGTAGGTGAAATGTCATCAACTTCTATTGAAAATTGCATAGGATATTCCAATCCAAAAGAAAAAGAGTTATCAATGGTATTTAATTTTCATCATGTAAAAGTTGATTATAAAAACCAAAATAAGTGGGAATTACAGGTATGTAACTTTGATAATCTGAAGAAAATATTAAATGATTGGCAATTGGGGATGCAAGATGGAAATGGATGGAATGCAAATTTTTGGTGTAATCATGATCAACCCCGTATAGTTTCAAGATTTGGAAATGATAAAGAATATCATAAAGAGTCTGCTAAAATGTTAGCAACAATGATTCATCTTTTAAGAGGAACACCATATATATATCAAGGTGAAGAAATAGGAATGACAAATGCATATTTTACAGATATAAATCAATATGTGGATGTAGAGAGTTTAAACTATTTTAAAATATTAAAAGAACAAGAGATAAATGAAGATGAAATATACAAGGTTTTACAAGAACGCTCAAGAGATAATTCTAGAACGCCAATGCAATGGAATAGCTCTAAAAATGCTGGATTTAGTCAAGGAAAACCATGGCTAAGTATAAATGATAATTATACGGATATCAATGTAGAGAATGGCATTAAAGATAAAAGTTCTATTTTATATCATTATAAAAAGCTAATTTCATTAAGAAAACAATATGATGTTATAGCTTATGGTAACTACCTACCGATGTTAGAAGATAATGAATCTGTATTTGCTTATAAAAGGGAATACAAGGATGAATATTTAATTGTATTAAATAATTTTTATGGAAGAGAAGTAGAGATTGAGTTAGATATTCAAGACTTGGAAAAATATAAATGTATTATCACAAATTATGAAGAAAGAAATTTAAAATTAAGATTTACTTTAAAACCATATGAATCTATAGCTTTTATAAAGTAATTTCAAAATAGTAGCTTATTTTCATAATCATTTGCATAAAAGTATGAAACATAAAAATAAAGACCTTTAATGAGGGGCACCCAAAATTACAAAAAATTGAGGTGAAAGAAAATATGTTCAAAATAAAAGAAATATTTAGTAAAATTCTCAATAAAAATGACGATTCAAATAAAAATCAGTATACATTACCATTAAGAGAAGATGGGAAAAAACAATTTCCCATACTTAGTCCATTAAAAGGAGAAATTTTAGAATTATCAAAAGTATCAGACCAAACATTTAGTACAGGGTGTATGGGGCAAGGAATTGCTATTATTCCTGATGAAGGAAAATTATTTTCACCTGTAAAAGGAAAAGTAGTTTCTATATTTCCTACTAAACATGCATTTTGTATTCAATGTGATGATGGTATGGAATTATTAATTCATATTGGTATTGATACAGTAATGTTAAATGGAAAAGGTTTTAAATCATTAGTGAGTAACGGTGATTCAATTGAAGTAGGTACACCATTATTAGAATTTGATTTAAATTTAATAAAGAATAGTGGGTATGAAACAACAACATTAATAATAATTACAAATAGTTCAATTTATTCGGAGGTAATTTATAACAAAGAAAAGAATATTGATGTTTCAAATTTGTTATTAACAATTGTAGAATAAATAAGGCTGACATAAGAACAGTTAATAACCTGATAATCCTGAAAAAAATTTGAAGGAAAAATTAATTTGCAAAAACCAATTTACTAGGAATGGTTGCTTATTGTTATTAAAATAATATAAAAAGGAAATAATATAAGTATTAGCTGATAAGGAAGTGTTTATATGAATGAATATTTAATTCTCTTTATTAGGTCAGTTGTTACTTATTTTACTTTGGTTCTTTTTGCAAGAATTATGGGAAGAAAGCAAATCTCCCAACTAACCTACTTTGATTATGTGGTTGGAATAACAATAGGTTCTATTGCATCAACAGCGTCAGTGGAAAAAAATGTTGATATATATGAGGGTATCTTTTGTATTATTATATGGAGTGTTCTTACAATATTGATTTCAGAAATAACGTTAAAAAATATTAAATTAAGATTACTAATAGATAGCGAGCCACTATTAATAATAGATAAAGGGAAAGTTATTTACAAAAACATGAAGAAAGCAAGATATAATATTGGAGATTTATTAATGCAATTGAGAGTTAAAGATATTTTTTATATTACAGAGGTTGAAATAGCAATATTAGAACCAGATGGTAAACTTAGTGTTTTAAAGAAATCTGAACATACCACATTAACTATAGAAGATATGAATATTATAAAACCCAAAACTGGTATGATGGTGGATTTGATTTTAGATGGAAATATTTTATCTTCCCACCTACAGCAAATTCAAAAAGATGAAGATTGGGTTATTGCACAATTAAAAGCAAGAAATATTAATAATATAAAAGATGTTGTTTTTGCAGGTATACAAGCAGATCAGCAGATGTATATTGTTACTAAGGATGATTAAATTATAAATATATTAGTAAACTTTAGAAAGAAAGTTTTTAATAAAGCAGTTGACAAAAATATACTTCGAGCATAGAATGAAAATATACTTCGAGAAGAGAACTATATAAAGGAGAACTGTCATGACAACTAATAAAGATTTCAATATTGAATCAATAATTTTCAAATATATAGATGAATTCAAATTCTTATTATTCCCAGATCAATGGAGTAGTGTTTTTTTAGATTATTCTAAGAATGAAATATTAGCAATGTTACTTATATATAGAAAAAATAAAGTAAATATGAGTGAAGTTGCTGAATATATTAATGCTCCTTTAAATACTGCGACTGGTGTAATTACTAGATTAGAAAAAAAGATGATAGTTGAAAGAACAAGAGATACTGAAGATAAGAGAATAGTAATGATTAACCTAACTCAAAATGGTCAAGAATTCATAAGGGATGAGAAAAAGCAAATTGAGTATTATGTTAAGAAAGTATATAGTTCCTTAACTGAAGAGGAGAAAAGTGTTGCTATAAGTATAGTTAATAAGGTGATTCATACATTAAAAATGGGTATGGATAGGTCTGAAGATGAAGAGAAACCAGTTAAAAAAGTTAAAAGAATAATAATTGAATAATAAATCAATCAAGATTTGAAACATTTATTAAAGTGGCAATGCCACTTTTTATATAAAAAGTACTTCGAGAGGAGAACTAATCGTAAAGCGAATTAAGGAGGGCTATTATGGGTAGAATTATTATTTTCACAGGAAAAGGTGGAGTGGGAAAAACAAGTACTGCTGCAGCACATGCAGTTAAGGCTGCTAAGGGAGGCAAAAAAACATTAATTGTAAGTACAGATATGGCTCACAATTTAAGTGATATATTTGAAAAGAAAATAAAGGAAGAGCCTGTAGAGGTCATAAATAATCTTTATGCCTTAGAAATAGATCCAAATCATGAAATGGATAAGCATTATGGAAGTATTTCTAAAGCATTTAAAAATATGATTCCAAACTTAGATGAAGAAAGTTCTGAGAGTCTAGAAGATATAGTTGTGTTTCCTGGCATTGAAGAATTATTTTCATTAATTAAGATTAAAGAACTATATGATAAAAATATATATGATTTAATAATTGTTGATTGTGCTCCAACAGGAGAAACCTTATCTTTATTAAAATTTCCAGAACTTCTTTCTTGGTATATGGAAAAATTATTTCCAATAGAAAAGATAGCTTTAAAAGTGTTAAGACCAATTTCTAAAATAGCATTTAAGCTTGAGATGCCAGATGAAATTGCCATGAATGATGTTGAAAAGTTATATGTTAAACTTGGTAGTTTACAAGAACTTTTAAAAAACAAAGATGTATGTAGCATTAGAATTGTCACAATACCAGAAAAAATGGTTGTAGAGGAAAGTAAGAGAAGTTATATGTATTTAAATTTATATAATTTCAATGTTGATGGATTATATATTAATAGAATAATTCCTCAAGATATAGAAAATAGTTTTTTTGATAAATGGAAACAGCTCCAAAATGATTATTTAGATGAACTAAATTGTGTATTTGGAAGTATTCCTACATATAAAATAAAGTGGTATGAGGTTGATATAAATGGAATTGAGGGATTAGATAGAATTGCAAAAGATTCTCTAACTGATGAACATTTATTTGAAGTTCTCAAAACAACACCAAATGAGACTTTTGAAAAGATAGAAAATGGGTATCGCCTTGAGATTTATATACCTTTTGCTGATAAAACTGACTTTGATTTATTAGAGTCTGGTACAGACATCATTATAAAAATAGGAAATTTCAAGAGAAATATTCCTATACCTAATGTAATAAGAAAATATTCAATTTCATCTGCAAAGTTAGAAGATGAAAAATTAAGTATCATTTTTGAATAAGGGGTGTTTTTATGAATAAAGAGTTTGTTAAAAAGATGATAAAAGCTAAGAAACTTGAGTACGAAGCTATTAAAGAAATAATGCCGGAGACTATTAAGAATAGAATAGATTCTTTTCAAAAGGAAGCATTTGATCTTATAAAAAATGTAGCAATTGAAATTATAAAAGAAGATATGCAAAACACAAATACTAATAAAAGTAAATGTGATATAGATAATGAAACAAATACAACTAATAAAAATATCAAAAAAATAAGTGTGGATTTTAATTGAGGAAGGAGTGATTAAATATGAGAATAATATTATATACAGGAAAAGGTGGCGTTGGTAAAACTAGCATCGCTGCTGCCACAGCATGTAAAATTGCTAGTGAAGGCAAGAAAGTATTAGTTATGAGTACAGATCAAGCTCATAGTTTAAGTGACTCCTTTGATATGAAATTAGGTAATGAACCTTTGAAAATATCCGATAATCTTTATGCAATGGAAATAGATACTGTTATAGAAAATGAGAATACCTGGGGGAACCTAAAGGGGTATATTGAAAAACTCATGGTATTAAAATCAAAGGAAACTATAGAAAGTGAAGAATTATTAGTATTTCCTGGATTTGAAGAATTACTATCATTAATTAAGATTAAGGAAATACATGATGATGGAAAATATGATGTTTTGATAGTAGATTGTGCTCCTACAGGAGAAACTATGTCGCTACTTAAATTCCCTGATTTATTTAAATGGTGGATGGAAAAAATATTTCCTTTTAAAAGAAAGGCAGCTAAGATTGTAAAACCAATTATTGAAGCTACTATTAAAATACCAATGCCTACAGATGATACATTTGATGAAATTGAAAGACTATATTCTAAAATCGATGAACTTCATTGTCTTATGCTTAATAAGGATATAGTTAGTATAAGAATAGTAACTACTCCTGAAAAAATTGTTGTAAAGGAAGCTAAAAGAAGTTTTTCTTATCTTCATCTTTTTGATTATAATGTTGATGGAATTATAATAAATAAGATTTTTCCACAGGAATCTTTAAAGGGCTATTTTGAAAGATGGGAAAAGATTCAAAAAGAAAGTATTCAAGATATTAATGATAGCTTTAAAGGCATACCTATCTTCAAATTAGAATTAATGGATAATGAACTTAGGAAATATGAAATGCTTCAAAAAGTTGCAAATGAAATTTATAGAGAAGTTAAACCAGAGGACGTGCTTTATAAAGATAAAATATTTACAGTTAAAAAGCATGAAAATGGATATAAACTCAGTATAAATATGCCATTCGTAGATAAAAATGAGTTAAATCTATCACAAAACGGTGATGAAATTACAATATCGATTAAAAATGAAAGAAGAAGCCTTGTATTGCCAACTAAGCTTCAATCTAAAGAAATAACAAGTGCAAAATATGAGAAGGATAAGTTGAATATTTATTTTGCTTAACAATTTTTAGACATGGCAAGTATAATAATAAATTAGAATGTTAAAGGAGTAATTATGGAAATTAATGAATTAGTGAGCAAACAAAAGGAATATTTTCAAAAGGGTGAACAATCGAATATAAACTTTAGAAAGCAAAATTTAATGAAGCTCAAAAGAATAATAAAGGATAATGAGCAAGAAATAATGAATGCCCTAAAAAAAGATTTGAACAAATCTGAATTTGAAAGTTATCTTACAGAAATTGGTGTGTTGTATGAAGAAATAAACATGCATTTAAAAAATATTGAAAAATGGAGCAAAAGAAAAAGAGTTAAAAGCTCAGTTATGTTTTTTCCAAGCAAAAATTATATTGTAAAAGAGCCGTATGGTACAGTTTTAATAATAGGACCGTTTAATTATCCATTTCAATTGGTTATTTCTCCTTTAATAGGGGCTATAGCTGCAGGAAATACTGCAATAATTAAACCTTCAGAGCATACAGTAAATACATCAAGAATAATAGAAAAGATTATAAATGAAAATTTTAATGAAGAATATGTAACAGTAGTGGGTGCAAATGAAGGAAAAGAATGTGTTGAAGAATTGTTAGAACAGGAATTTGATTATATATTCTTTACTGGGAGCATAAAGGTTGGCAAAATAATAATGGAGAAATCATCAAAAAGATTGATTCCTGTAACTTTAGAATTAGGTGGAAAAAGTCCGTGTATTATAGATAAGGATGCTAATTTAGAAAAGGCAGCAAAACGAATTGTCTGGGGAAAATTATTAAATGCTGGACAAACTTGTGTTGCACCAGATTACTTATTTATACAAAATGAAGTTAAAGAAGAATTTTTAAAGTTAATAGTAAAAGAATTTAAGCTTCAATATGGAGAAAACATTAAAGCAAGTAAAGACTATCCTAGAATAATAAGTAGCCGTGAAATAAAAAGATTATCTGGATATTTAAAAGATGGGAATATATATTATGGTGGAAGTTATGATGAGGAAACATTATATTTTGAACCAACTATTTTAACAGATGTAAAAGAGGAAACAAGTGTATTAAAGAAAGAAATATTTGGACCAATATTTCCAGTTATGACTTTTAATAATTTGAATGAAGTAATAAAATATGTGAATAAAAGAGATAAGCCTTTAGCATTATATTATTTTTCAGAAGAAAAAAAGAATATAGAAAAGGTCATAAGAGAAACATCATCAGGAGGTGTTACTATAAATGATACGGTGCTTCATGTTGGAACATCTAATCTTCCTTTTGGAGGAGTCGGAACAAGTGGAATGGGTTCATATCATGGAAAGAAAAGTTTTGATACATTTACACATGAAAAAAGTGTAGTGGAGAGAGGAACATATATTGAATTTTCATTTAGATTTGCACCGTTTAAAGATAAGATTAATCTTTTGAGAAAAGTTATACACAGTTAAAAAAAGCACGAAGTGTAACCAAGAACTTATAAAATAAAGATATTGCAAATATGAGTGAGAAAATAAAAAAAACTTATGCTATTATAAATTTGTTAGTATAAGTTTTTTTGTTGCTATTATTTTTTGTTAGGATATATTTTTTTAAATAAGTAAGAAACAATAAGTATTATATTGTAGGTAAAAGGAAGATAAAAGAGTTTAATAATCATTAAAAAGACAAATAACTCCTTCCAAATTTTGGTATAATAGTAACGGGGGTGAGAGCGTTATTATGGAAAAACAAAAAAGTAAATGGAATAAAATTATAAGAGGCATTATAATTTCTTTTTGTGCTCTAATTGTTATATATGTTGGTATAACAATGTATTTTACAAATCATTTTTATTTGGGATCAACAATTAGCTGTGTCAATGTTTCAGGGAAAACAGTGGAAGAAGTAAATGAACAAATGCCAGCGGAAGTTGAGGAATATACATTGGAACTTGAAGAAAGAGAAAACGTAAAAGAACAAATTAGAGGTTCTGATATTGGGTTAGAATATAATTCAGATGGAAAGGTCAAGGAATTAAAAGATAAGCAGAATCCATTTGGATGGATTATTGCACTTTTTGATAAAAATGATTCAAAAGTATCAGAAGTAGTAACCTATGATGAAGAATTATTGCAAACATGTTTGGATAAACTCTCTTGTTTTGATAGCAGTAATATAATTGAACCGCAAAATTCTAAATTTCAATATACAGATGAAGGTTATGTGATTTTAGATGAAGTTTCGGGAAACAAAATCAATAAAGAGATTTTATATGATAAGGTTATAGATGCAATTCTTAAAGGGGAGAAAACAATAAATTTGGAAGCAAGTAATTGTTATGAAAATCCACAATATACTTCAAATTCCCAGGAAGTTATAGATACTAAAGATATGCTTAATAAATATATAAATTCAGAAATAACTTATACATTTGGAGATAAGACAGAAGTTTTAAATGGAGCTACAATAAATAACTGGATTGAAACTAATGAAGATTTAGAAATTACGTTTGATGAGAAAAAAATCAAAAGTTATATAGATAAACTTTCTAGCACATATGATACAGTTGGCAAGACTCGAGATTTTATTACCTCACTAGGAACAACAATAAAAATTAGTGGCGGTGATTATGGTTGGTCAATTAGTAAGAATGATGAAGTAAAAGAATTAATTGAAATCATAAAGGAAGGGCAAACTATAAACAAAGAACCAATATACATGCAAGCTGCACTAGCTCATGGTAATAATGATATTGGGAATACCTATGTAGAAATTAATATGGCAAAACAGCATTTATGGTTTTATAAAAATGGTTCTCTTGTAGTGCAAGGAGATGTGGTTACAGGCAATGTAAATAATAATTGTTCAACGCCCATAGGTATATATAAATTAAAATATAAACAAAAAGATGCAACTTTAAAAGGCGATAATTATAGTACACAAGTAAGTTTTTGGATGCCATTTAATGGAGGAATCGGAATTCATGATGCAATCTGGAGGTATGAGTTTGGTGGAAATATCTATAGGACAAATGGCTCTCATGGTTGTGTAAATGCACCATATGAGTTAGCAAATAAAATATTTGATAATATTGAGGGTGGAATTCCCATTATTTGTTATTATTGAGTGAGGCAACAAGGAAATTTCTGTTTTTCACACATATTAAATAATTATAATTTGTAGAAAGATCAGCATTTTGTTGGTCTTTTGTTATTTTAAGAAAAAGCACCTATTATTAAGTTTGATTTTTTAGTATAATACAATACAGGAGGGAGTTATTATAATGAGAAGAAAAAGAAGAGATAAAAATAGTAAAAGCAGTAAAGTTGTACCAGGGATTATGATTTCTCTTTGTGCTTTAATTATTATATATTTAGGTATGACAATTTATTTTAAAAATAATTTTTATTTTGGTTCAACAATTAACGGCATTAATATTGCAGGTAAAACCGTTGAGGAAGTTGAAAAAGAACTATCATCGCAAATAGATACATATTCATTGGAATTAGAAGAACGGGGAGATATAAAAGAACAAATTAAAGCAATTGATATTGGTTTAAAATATGATGGAAACAAAATCAAAGAATTGAAGGATGAACAGAATACTAATTCATGGGTTCCTGGACTTTTTAAGAAAAAAGATCCTGTAATGTCTAAAGTAGTGACTTATGATGAAGAATTGTTAAATAAGAGTTTTGACAAGCTGTCTTGCTTTGATAGTAGTAATAAAATTGAACCTAAAAATGCTAGCTTTAATTATACAGATGATGGCTATGAAATTGTAGATGAAGTTAAGGGGAATATAATAAATAAAGATGCTTTACATGACAGTATAGTAGATGCAATTATTAATTCAAAATCAAAAATAAATTTAGAAACAGAAAATTGTTATAAAGAGCCACAATATAATTCAAAGTCACAAGAAGTTATCGATACTAAAGATTTACTTGATAAGTATACAGATTTGAAAATTACTTATTCATTAGGTAATGATACAGAAGTGGTAGATGGTTCTAAAATACATAACTGGCTACACGTTAATGATAAGATGGAAGTTACATTTGATGAAGAAAAAATTAGCAATTATGTATATAAGATATCTAGTATGTTTAATACATTTGAGGATACAAGAGGTTTTGTTACTACCACTAAAAAAACAATAAAAGTCAGTGGGGGTAATTATGGATGGATTGTTGATAAGTCTAAAGAAGTGAAAGATTTAATTCAAACCATAAAAAATGGACAATCAATAACTAAGGAACCAATATATTCACAAAAAGCAATGTCACGTGATAAAAATGATATTGGTAATACATATGTGGAAATTAATTTAACGAAACAACATTTATGGTTTTATAAAAATGGTGCTCTCGTTGTAGAAGGAGACTTTGTTTCTGGTAATGCAAGTACTAATACTTTAACACCAGCTGGGACTTATATATTAAATTATAAAGAAAAAAATGCAACTTTAAAAGGTGAGGACTACAGTTCACCAGTTGAATTTTGGATGCCTTTTAATGGGAATATAGGAATTCATGATGCAAGTTGGAGAACAGAGTTTGGGAAAAACATATATATGACAAATGGTTCTCATGGTTGTATAAATTCACCATATGAGTTAGCAAGTACAATATTTAAGAACATTGATGCAGGGACTCCAATTGTTTGTTTTTATGAGTAATTTATAACAGAAGAAATATTAACTAATATACAATATTTATTAAATTCAAATAAAGGTTGGAGCGGTAAGATTAGCTCCAACCTTTTAAATTTATATTTTTATTAAATGTTGTAAAACAAAATAATAATAATTATCAACAGAAAGTAAAAACTAATTGACAAATTATATCTATAGCATTATGATAAGATTATAAAATATAGTTTAATAAAATTAAATTTAGATAAACAATATAAAAGTAATTTTAATGAATAATTTGTAATCAAATAGATTAAGATAAAATATATAAAATAAAAGAGGGAGAGGAAAAGAATGAAAGATATTATTATTATTGGCGGAGGGCCAGCAGGTTTAGTTGCAGCATTGTATGCAGGTCGAGCACAATTAGATGCTCTAATGATTGAAAAACAATTTCAAGGTGGTCAAATGGTGACTACTAATGAAGTTGAAAATTATCCGGGTTTTATAGATATAACAGGATCAGATCTTGCTAATATTATGTATGAGCATGCAAAGAAGTTTGGTGGAACTATGGAATATAAAGAAGTTCTAGATATACAGCTTGATGGAGATGTTAAAAAGGTTATAACTGATACTGAAACCTATGAAACTAAAGTAGTCATTTTATCAATGGGAGCTAAGCCTAGAAAGTTAGGACTTGATAGAGAAGATATATTAGGTGGAAGAGGAATATCATATTGTGCTACTTGTGACGGTGGATTTTTTAGAAATAAAGTAGTATCTGTTGTAGGTGGTGGAGACACAGCTGTAGAAGATGCACTCCATCTTTCAAGAATAGCTGAGAAAGTTTATTTGATTAGTAGAAGCGATTCTCTAACAGCTAATAAAGTTGCACAAGAAAAACTGTTTAGTACTGAAAATGTAGAAATACTTTGGAATAGCACAGTTACAAAACTTAATGGAGAAGGAAATTTAAATGGAATACAAGTTACAAATACTAAGGAAAATAAAATAATTGAATTGGAAATGAATGGTCTTTTTGTAGCAGTTGGAAGTAGCCCATCAACAGATCTTGTTAAAGGTTTAGTTGATTTAAATAAACAAGGGTATATTATTGCAGATGAAAGCTGCAAAACAAGTGTAGATGGAATATTTGCAATTGGAGATATTCGTACAAAATCGGTTAGACAAGTATTAACAGCAGCAGCTGATGGCGCAGTTAGCATATATGAAGCAGAAAAATATTTGATAAATCACTAGAAAGGAACAAATTTAACTAAATAAAAGTTTATTTCTAAAATAGTTATGAAATTATTAATAATAGAAAACACTACCGTACTGTGAAAATTAACAGTACGGTTTTTTTTGTGTATATATTTACTAGGGTTGATAATTTTGAACTTAAATCTGTATATGTAAATATTGTCTATATAATGATTATTGCGCTTGTGACATTTGTAAGTACTTTGGTTAATTTTGTATTTAAGCAGTTTATCAAAAAAACAGTTGAATTTGAATTACAAGAGTAGTACTATGAAAGTATAGTACGAATGTGGAACTATTATTTAATGGAGGGATTTATATGGAAATTAAGAAAAATATTTTTAAGGAAAATTCAAAAATAAATTATAATAAGCAAGCTGAAATTTATGATGAAAAAGGTGATGGAAAATTTGTAGCACCAATGTATGGTGAAATTATTAATAGGATAATTAGTGCAAAGCCTAAAAAATTATTAGATGTTGGATGTGGGACTGGAAATGTATTGATTAAGTTAAGTTCAAATGAAGACTTGAAGTTATATGGATTAGACATATCAGAAAATATGATAGAAACAGCTAAGAAAAATATTGGGAATAAAGCTGAATTAAAAGTTGGTGATTCAGAGTGTATGCCTTGGGAAAATAATTCTTTTGATGTGATTGTATGTAATGCATCATTTCATCATTATCCAAATCCAGAAAAGGTTTTATCAGAAATGAAAAGAATGCTAAAGAGTGATGGAACATTAATTATTGGAGATCCAACAGCACCAGTAATTATTAGACAATTAATAAATTTAAACTTTAAAAGATCTAATAAAGGTGATTATAGATTATATTCTAAGAGAGAAATTGAGGAGATTTTAATAAAATGTGGTTTTGTACCATTTGAATTTAAAATGATTAACTGTAAGAGTTTCGCAATCAATGCTAAAATAAAAAATAAACAATAATGAAAATGGATTTTGGAGTGACAATATGGATAAAAAGTGTAAAGGACAAGTGGATGAATTAAATAAATTATGGCATCGTATGTTAGTAGAATCTAATTATGAAGATATAGAATCAAAATATTCTAATATACAAGAATTAAGTACTAATGAGATTGCAATAATCAGAATTATTTCTGAAAAGGAAGAGGTTATTATAAAAGATATTTTAGAAGTGTTAAAGCTTCCTAAAAGTACATTAACTAGTATAATTGATAGATTAGAAAAGCGTAATTTGATTGTTAGAGCTATTAGTAAAAGGGATAGACGATCTTATAAATTAGAACTTACTGAAAAAGGTAAAATAGCGCAAGATGAGCATATTAGATTTGAAGAAGAAGTTTATGGAAAGATAATGATTTCTCTTGACACTTATGAAGAAAGAGAAGAATTATTAAAACTTATAAGAAAGATTGTAGACAATATTTCTAGTAGATAATAGTAATAGTTAATAAATAATTATTTAAATTACAATTATCATTGAAAACAAAAGTTCTATAATGTATAATAATAACAATTAAATTCAAGGAGGAATATTATGAAAGCATTTAATATGAAAATAGTAAATTTCATACATCATCATCACTAGCAAGACTTGGTTTGTTTAAAAGCAGATACAGGTCTATGTTTGTAGGCTTGTATCTTGCTTGTGATGATGAATTAGATGTAATCATAATTTGTTAAACCATGCGGGATATATGCCAGCATGGTTTTTTTGCATATAAAATAACTTTGGAAATTAAAAACAATCCGTTTGACTTATATTAAACGAGATATTAGGAGAGATGAATTATGAAGAATTATAAAATACAACCAAGTATATTACCAGGATTTATGGAACTACTACCAAAGGAACAACAAATATTTAATGACATAGTAAAAAAGATTACTACAGTTTACGAAGAAAATGGATGTTTACCAATGGATACACCAGTAATAGAAAAATCAGAAGTATTGCTTGCAAAAACAGCAGGAGAAACAGAAAAGCAAGTTTATAGTTTTAAAAGAGGAAGTAATGATTTAACATTGAGATTTGATTTAACAGTACCAGCTGCAAGATTTGTAGCTCAATATTTTAATGAATTAACTTTTCCTTTTAAAAGATATCAAGTTGGAAAGGTATATAGAGGTGAAAGAAATCAAAGAGGGCGATATAGAGAATTTTATCAATGCGATGTAGATATAATAGGAAGCAATAAACTAAGCATAAATAATGATGCATTAGTAATAAGTATGGTATCAAAAGGATTTAAATCTATTGGATTAAAAGATTATAAATTTCAAATAAGCAATAGAAAAATATTATCATCAATATTAAAAGAAATAGGAGTTATAGAAATAGCTGAGACAATGACTTTAATAGATAAGTATGAAAAGATAGGTCCAGAAGTATTTACTAAATCTCTTAATGAATTAGTAGGTAATGAAAAAAGCAATTTCGTAAATGAAGTTATGAATATAAAAGGAAGCAATGATGAAATAATAACTAAGTTAAAGGAGTTGGAATTAAAAGGGAAAGAGCTAGAAGTTGGGATAGAAGAGCTTAAAAAAGTAAGAGATATGTTATCAATTTTAGGTGTAGAAGATGATGAGTATATAATAAATTTACAAATTATAAGGGGGCTGGACTATTATACAGGAACAGTATTTGAAACATTTCTAACAGGAAATGAAAGTTATGGATCTATTTGTTCAGGAGGAAGATATGATAATTTAGCTCAAAATTATACTGATAACATTTTACCTGGAGTTGGCATATCCATAGGACTTACAAGGTTATTCTTTGTTTTAAAAGAAATGGGTTTTATAGATAACTATGAAATAAAAAGGTCAGTAGATTATTTAATCATACCTATTGGAAATACACTAAAATATTGTGGAGAGCTATGTAGGAAACTACAGGATAATGGCAAGAAAGTAGAGATTTACTTAGAGGATGATAAGCTAAAGAAAAAATTAAATTATGCTAATAAACTAGGGATACCAAAGGTAATATTAATTGGGGAAGACGAAGTTGCAAGTGGTGAAATAAAGATAAAGGACATGGTAAGTGGAAATGAGAGTGTACTAAATTATAATCAAATTATATAGTTAAATAGTGAAGTTAAAAATATAGAAAAATAGTAATAAGAGCCTCTAAATAAGGAATTATATAAATTTCTTCAGAAATTCTTCAGATTTGCTCCATATTTTTCTGATATATATTTTTTACAATTAAACCAAGGAATGTAACTTGAATAAGGCATATGGAGAAAAATAATATATCAAAGATGTGTCGTATATTTTGTATATCAATAAAATTAAAGGAGTGAATTATGAAGAAGTATATTTTTATTTTAATTTTTGCATTATGCATAATATCTTTTGTAACAAAAGAAAATGTATTAGCAAAAGAAATTTCAACAGAAAAACCTAATGTAATAGTACTTAAAGGAACAGATGAAACTAAGGATGGATTCCCTGTTTATGAACTTGCAGATGATGATAAATTATTTATGGATATTTACAATAAATCTTTTATAAAGAAATCAGTTGAACTTTATGGACAAGCACAGAAATATTCTAATTTAAAAAGCCAAGATATGTATTTTGCTTTTCGTGAAGATTCTGGATGCTTTGGTAATATTGGTTTTTATCTAAAAAAGAATGGAGAACTTTATGATAAGACAAAGTCGCCTTATATTGAGCTTCGTATTGGGCAATTGAAAAATTATGATACCCTTGAATCTATAACGCAGCTTTTACCGCATGAAATGGGTCATGTATTATATGGAATTACCACATATAATAATAGTTATAAAAGTGCAGATGAGGAGAAGTATTATGAAATGATTTCGAATTATAATGAAGGACTACATTATTCTAATATAATTACAGACTATAATATTGCATTTAATGAGGGCTTTGGAGAACATTTTGAAGTTATTTCAAGAATGTATGAAGAAAATAAACAAATTAAGGATGGAATTTATTTCAACATGGAAAGAATTAAAAATAATACCAAAACATTGGTGGATAGAGGAAATAGGGATTTTTATCTTCCATTAAGATTAGACTATTATAGGGAAATATCACCATTTTGGCAACAAAATTATGAAAATCTGAAGAGGAATGAATTAGGGCTAAATGGGGGTGGTAAGTACAAGAATCTAAGTTATGATTTTATAGAACCTGAGAAATCAATTCTATATAGAAATATGGGAATTTCTCAAGATAAGACTAAGATGAGAAGTTTGGAACAGAGTGTATCTACAGAAATAGTGGTTTCTAATTTCTTTATCAAACTTATAACAACTGATAATGGAGACTTAAATGAAAGATATGCTAAAGTTTTTAAGATTTTTAACCAATACTTAAATAAAGATAATAGACCTCAGTTTATACAATTTGTTAAAGGATATATAGAAGAATATCCACAAGACACAGAAAGAGTATTGAAGGATTTTAAAGATAGTACAGGCTACGATTTTACAGAAGAATGTGCTCCGGAAATATGGTGCATCAGTGAAGAGCAACATAGTAGCTATATTTTTGATCAATTTGGAGGAAATAAAAATCCATTTTATCTATTTAATATAAATACCTGTGATAAAGAAGATTTAATTAAACTAAAAGGTTTAAGTAAAAATGATGCAGAAAAAATAATTGCGTATAGAGATAAAAATAAAGGGGTTAAAGATACTCGGGAATTTGCCCAAATAGAAGGTATAAGTAGTAAATCTGTTGAAATATTAACGAATAATACAAGTCAAGAAAAGATTGAAAAATTAATAAATAATACAGAAGACAGTAAGTTTGAGAAGAGTTTTTCTAATATATTTTTAGCTAATTTTGAACATTTAATTTTGAGAACTATGGTGTGGTTTGTAATTTTCTTCATAATTTATTATTTGTTCTTTAATAAAGCCAGCGTTAAAGATAAAATGAGTTTATTTAAAGTTGCTATTAAGGAATTTCTGAAATTAATGTTTTATGTATTAGTAGGGTTTATTGGTGTAGCAGTTCGTAGTAATATTATCAAAGGGCTTGAAAATTTAAATCCTATAATAATTTTTATTGTAATGATTTTAATATGTGAAAGTATAACACTTTTAGTTATAAGGAAAGACAAGCTTAAGGTAAGAGAAAGTCTAATATCTACCTTAATGATGATGGCAATAATTATATACTCACAATATTAGACACATTTACGTGCCTTAAGGAGGAATATTAAGTGGTAAAACCTACTATATTGGTAGTTGACGATGAAAAGGAAATTAGAGAGCTTATAGAAATATATTTAAGAAATGAAGGGTACAATGTAATCATGGCAGAAGATGGACTGGAAGCTTTGAAGATAGCAAAGAAAGATACAATCCATCTTATTATCCTTGATATTATGTTGCCTAATATTGATGGAATACAAGTTTGTAAAAACATAAGAGAATATTTAGATGTACCTATTATAATGCTTTCAGCAAAGAGAGAAGATAATGATAAAATTTTAGGCATAATTACTGGTGCTGATGATTATATAGCCAAGCCATTTAATCCTTTAGAACTTGTAGTAAGAGTAAAAGCTCAACTTAGAAGATATCTTAGGACCACGACACTTCCTAAAAATGATGAAATAGTAATTGATGATTTAGTTATAAATTCAAATACACATCAAGTTACAATAGGAGAGAATGAAATAAAGTTTACAAGTAAGGAATTTGAGATATTAAAACTGTTAGCAGAAAATAAAAATGTGGTCTTTAGTAGTAGAAAGATTTATGAAAGTGTGTGGAATGAGGAGTTTTATGAATCAGATTCTACTATAATGACTCATATAAAAAATATAAGAGAAAAACTTGGTGATAATGTTAAACATCCTAAGTATATAAAAACAGTATGGGGAGTTGGATATAAAATTGAAGGGTAAAAATTTTGGTGGGATTAGAGCTACATTTCTTTTTATCTTTTTAGTATCTTTAATTTTTAGTATAGTAATTACTCTTATTATAAATGATAGTTGGAGAAGTAAACAAACAGACTACTCAGGTCAAATAAGAAATTTCACTTATAATTGTAAAGAAATATATGAAGAAATAGATGAAAACATAAACAATGACGAAAAACTTCAAGGTATTGTAAGCAGAGATACAATTAAATTCAAAGTATTTATAGTTGATAAACAAGGAAAAGTTCTATTTAGTCCTGAAAATAATGGTATAAAGCAGTTTGATATAAATAAAATTTTAAATCAGCAATATAAGTCTAATTTTGATAAAAATAATATTATTTATTATGACATAAAATTATTAGGGGAGGATAGATATGTTGTAGTTTCAAATGTTTTGTACAAGGGAGATAATTCAAATCTTTTTCCTTTAGAAATAGTAATATTTGTAGTGTTATTTTTATTATTAACTTATGGAAAAGTAAAGTATATAAATAGTCTGTCAAAAGGACTTGTAGAAATATCAAAAGGGAATTTAAATTATAGAGTTGAAGTGAAGGGGCGAGATGAGTTATCTATTCTTGGGAAAAATATAAATTATATGACTGAAAAACTAATGAATTTGAAAGAGCGAGAAAAAGAAATTGAAAAAAATAAAGACAGACTTATAGTAAGTGTATCTCATGATTTAAGAACGCCTTTAACATCAATTATTGGTTATATAAAATTAATAAAAGAGAATTATAAAGAGAAAGATGAGTTAAATAAGTATATAGATATAATTGATAATAAATCTAATAGATTAGAAGAGTTAATAAATGATCTTTTTGAATATACAAAGCTTACATCTTGCGATATTAAACTTGAAAAGGTGATTATTTCATTAAATGAATTTATGAGACAAGTTGTAGAGGGGATGATGATTGTCTGCAACCAAAATGATTTGAATATTTTATTAGAAGCACCAAATGAAGATTTAAATGTAAATGTAGATCCAACAAAAATGGTAAGAGTTTTTGAAAATATAATTTCGAATGCTATAAGGTATAGTAATAAGAAAAGTAACATAAATATAAAGATTTCTAAAGCTGAAAATGGAGCAATGGTAAGTATTAGAAATGAAGGTAATCCTATAAAAGAAGAAGAGTTGAATAAAATTTTTGATATGTTTTATAGAGCTGATGAATCAAGAAATAATCAAACCGGTGGCTCTGGTATTGGACTTTCAATTGCTAAAAGCATTGTGGAATTACATGAAGGAGAGTTATGGGCAGAGTGTGAAGGTAATAAAGTATACTTTAATGTATTAATAAACTAAAAACATTAAACTTAATAAAATTATAAACATAGAATAAGTTATATGAAATAAAATAACAAGTCAAATATCATTGCATATTGACTTGTTATTTTTTGATTGTGCCTAAATTCCCTTTTACATAGTTAATACTCTTTTAATGTATAAAAAATTTTAAAACAATTCTTTTGAATTAATACAAAATATTACCAATAAGCAATAGAAAATATACAGGTTAAGAAGATGTGAGTGGAATATAATGATGATAAGGATTTCAAAAAAAAAATATAAATTTGTAGAAAAATATCCTTGAATATGAAAAATATTAGTTGTATAATAAGCATTGTTAGTACACGAACAATAAGTACAAGAATGATTTATGTGTGGAGGGGTAATATGAAAAAAACTATGTTAGTTTGTTTAGTTGTAGCAATGATGTTAAGTGGATGTAGTTCAACTAACAGTGCAAGTGTTAGCGATAATGTACAAGCTACTAAAAATACAGAAATGCAATCTAGAAATAAATACATAATGGCTGGAAAAGTTGAAGCAAATGATCAAGTAAATATAGCTTCAAAGATTTCTGCAAGAGTTTCAGAAGTATTAGTTGATATTGGTTCAAATGTGAATCAAGGAGATACTATTATTAAATTAGATACTAAAGATTTGCAAGCACAAGTGGATCAAGCTCAAGCAGCAGTAAATACTGCAAATGCAACTTTAACTAATGCTACGAGCAGTACACGTCCTGAACAAATAGCTGTGGCTCAAGCAACTTTAGATAATGCAAATAAAACCTATGAAGTTTCAAAAAAGAATTATGAACGTACAAAAACTTTAGTTGAGGCAGAGGCAAATACAACGCAACAACTTGAGACTGCAGAGCAACAACTTGTGGCAGCAGAGTCGCAACAAAAATCAGCACAGGAACAGTTTGATATATTGAAAAATGGACCAACAACTACGAGTGTAGATGTATATAAGGCTCAAGTAGAACAAGCTGAAGCAGCTTTAAAAACTGCACAAACATCATTAAGTAATGGAATTATTACATCACCAATATCAGGTGTAGTAAATGCTAAAAGTATTAATGTTGGTGAAATGGCGTCTCCAGGTGCAACTCTTGCATCAATATCTAATCCTAATGCTTTATGCGTAAATGCTTATGCGCCATTAGATATTGTAAATCAGCTCAAAGAAGGACAAGATGTAGTTGTTAAAGTATCAGAAGTAGAAAATGTAGAATTTGAAGGGAAGATAACTGTTATAAATTCAAAATTAAATTCTCAAAGTAGAAATATTTTAGTTAAAGTAAGTTTGTTAGATCCAAATTCACAATTGAAACCTGGTATGTTTGCAGAAGTTGGATTAAAGGAATAGGAGAGAGGTGAATTCTATGAAGGAAAAACGTAAAATATTAATAATTGGAATTTTAATAACGATTGTAGTAGCATTAGGTGGGATAGTTTTTTATTATTGGTATGAAAATGCATATTATGTTTCAACTGAGGATGCAAGAGTTAGTGCAGATATAGTTAGTGCAACTCCGCAAATTTCAGGCAAATTATTAGAACTTAATGTGACAGAAGGCGATACAGTTACTAAAAATGAAATATTAGCTCGTCAAGATATGAATGGGCTCCCAGATACAAGTGTTGAACAATCTTTGATGAGGTCACCTATTGATGGTGTAGTTGTAAAAAAACAAGGAACGGTTGGAGAGCTTTTGTCAGCAGGGCAAAGTGTATTTAGTTTAATAGATCCGACTAAACTATATATAACTTCAGATATTGAAGAAACAAAAATTGGGAAAATAAAAGCTGGCCAACCTGTTGAGATTACTATAGATCAGTATGATTCTAAAAAATTTACTGGAAAAGTTAAATCTATAGGAGAAGTTTCAAATTCAGCTTTATCAATTTTACCAGCATCAACTAGTGGAACATTTACAAAAGTAGTTCAAAGAGTAGCTGTAAAAATTGAACTTAATGATTTTGACAGCAAGATTCTTCCGGGAACCAATGCAGTTGTTAAGATCCATGTTAAGTAGTGGGTGATAACATGGAGAAGAATAATAAAGGATTATTAAATAGCTGGTTAGCTTTGGGTGTAGTTGTAATAGGAACCTTTATGTCTATACTAGACAGTAGTATAGTTAATATTGCTCTTCCTAAGATGATGTCTGTTTTTGGAATGCCTTTAGATGATGCTAAATGGATTATAACAGCTTATTCATTAACACTCGGAGCTATTATACCATTAACAGGATTTCTTCAGGATACTTTTGGATCTAAAAAAATATATATGTTTGCTTTAGGTATGTTTTCTGTAGGGTCTTTATTGTGTGGTTTTGCTTGGAGTGGTGGAACTATGATAGCATTTCGTATACTCCAAGCTCTTGGCGGTGGGATGATAATGCCAGTAGGAATGTCCATCATATATAGCTTGTTCCCTAGAGAAAAAATAGGACTAGCTCTTGGTTATTGGGGAATAGCAGCTATGGCTGCGCCTGCTATAGGACCAACCCTCGGAGGATTTATTATCGAAAAGATGGACTGGAGAATGATTTTCAATGTAAATGTTCCTATAGGGATAGTCGGCGTAATAATGGCAGGAATTTTATTAAAAGATTCGGAAAGAAAGCCTATTAAATCCTTTGATATAATAGGATTTTTATCTTGTACAATTGGACTCGTAAGTGTATTATATGTGCTTGGAGAAGGTTCTTCAATTGATTGGAGCAAGATGGAAAATGCAATATTAATGACACTTGGGATATTAAGTCTTATATTATTTGTAGTAAATGAGCTTACACATCCAAATCCATTATTAGATTTGCGAATTCTTAAGTTATTTGATTTTAGTATAAGTTTAATTATATCTAGTGTCTTAACCTTGGCACTTATGGGATCAGCTTATATATTACCTATGTTTTTGCAAAATATAAGAGGATATACTGCTATGGAAACAGGAGTCATTATGTTACCCTCTGCCTTGGTAATGGGAGTTTTGATGCCTGTAAGTGGAAAGCTGTTTGATAAGTTGGGTGCAAAACCTCTTGTAATACCTGGACTAATTATATTAGGTATTACATCTTATGAACTTGCAAATACTATAAATATGAATACAAGTAAAGAGTATATAATATTAGTTACTTGTATTAGATCAATAGGACTCGGGCTTGCTATGATGCCAATTAGTACAGCTGGAATGAATGCTGTAAAATCAGAATTAGTATCAAGGGCATCAGCTCTTAATAATACGATTAGGCAAGTATCTGGTGCGCTTGCTGTAACTATAATATCTACAATAATGCAAGGGAGAGGTGATTATAATTACGCTAAATTAGCAGAACAAATAAATGTTTATAATAAAGCATCAAATGATTTCTTAACTTCAATAACAAGTGCATATATACATTCGGGGATGTCACAAAGCATGGCTAAAGTTTCTGCTTTATCTAGCTTGATGCAAAAGATAAAGGGGCAAGCAACTATAGACGGAATGCAATATGCTGTTATGGTAACAGTAGCAGCAGTAGCAGTAGCTTTGATTTTAACTTTCTTTATGAAAACTAAAAGAGTGTAAAAACTTAAATTTAGGAGGTGAATATAGTGAACTTTAAAGAAGATTCATCCAGTGCAAATGTTGAACTAGCTCAAAAACAAGCGGATGAGATAATTGAAATATTTAAAATTATTAGAAAATCTATTGGTTTTAAATCTGAAAAAAGTGCAAAAAAATATGGTTTTACAGCACCTCAAATAGGCGTTATATTTCATTTGCATATGATGCCATCAATAACGCTTCAATCTTTAAGTGAGCATATGAATTTAACTAAAAGTACAGTTTCAGGTATAGTTGATCGTTTAGAAAAACAAGGTGTTGTAACAAGAGAGATCCCAAAAGATAATCGTAGAATTGTAAATTTATCAATTTCTGAAGAATTTAAAAAAAATAATGATATATGTAAAATGAAAAAAGAATTTATGGCTGATTTTATATCTGAGTCAATAAAAAATGCTGATCCCAAAGAATTAGAAAAGATGATTTATGGATTAAGACAATTAAGTATATTATTAAATGAAAATAAATAATATGAATAAAACCACTTTATTAATGTAAGAGTTTCATTAAATTAATCTTACATTAATAAAGTGGTTTGTTTAGGCACAATCAAATAAATGGCAAAGCCAAAAATCTCATTTCTTTGAAAATAAAAAACGTGAATTCAGAAAAACTTAAAACCACGTTCTTAAATAAAATTAAGTAGATAAGAATAGATTAGGCTGATATAATATTTTTAGAAAATTTATTATACGAGGAGTTATTAAATGAAATATTACTTAGCACCAATGGAAGGAATTACAGGATATATATATAGGAATACTTATGAAAAATATTTTCATAATATTGATAAATACTTTACGCCGTTTATTGTTCCAAATAAAAGCAGAAGTTTTAATACTAAAGAATTAAAGGATACTTTGCCTGAAAACAATAAAGGTATGAATATAGTGCCTCAAATACTTACTAATGATTCAGAAGGTTTCATCACACTTTCTAGTAAGTTACAACAATTAGGTTATAATGAGGTTAACTTAAATTTAGGCTGTCCTGCTGGAACAGTTGTTTCAAAAAATAGAGGCTCAGGATTTCTAGCTAAAAGAGAAGAACTTGATATGTTTTTAGATGAAATATTTAAAATGGATTATATGAAAATTTCTATAAAAACTAGAATAGGAAAAGATGATTCAGAAGAATTTTATGAGTTAATAAAAATTTATAATAAATATCCTATAGAAGAATTAATTATTCATCCTAGAACTCAAAAAGATTTTTATGGAAATAAACCCAATTTAGAGGTATTCAAAGACGCATTAGCTTTAAGCACTAATCCAATATGTTATAATGGTGATATTTTCACTACTAAGGATAATAATAAATTAATAAAATCTTTTCCAGAAGCAAAAACAATAATGATAGGAAGAGGGATAATATCCAATCCAGGCTTAATGAATGAAATTAAAAATAATACTAATATAAATAAAAAAATATTAAAAGATTTTCATGATGAACTTTTAAATGAATATGTAGAATTATTTAAGGAAGATAGAAATACATTATTTAAAATGAAAGAATTATGGGGATATATGATTTACATATTTTCAGATAATAAAAAATATGCTAAAAAAATAAAGAAGTCACAAAAGTTGAGTGATTATAATGAAGCCGTTTCAAGTTTATTTATGGAGCAAGAAATCATAAAAGGGGCAGGATTGTTTAGTAGTCAAAATTAAACTATCTATATATGTTGCAATTAACAATTTACAATGTACAATTGACAATTATGGATGAAATTCTTACAGAATTTCTTGAATTTGAAATGAAGAATTATTTTTGCAACATATATAGATTTGAAGGTGCTAAAATAAGAAGAACTAGTTTATTGTGAAAGGAATAAAAAAATGGTGAGAGAAGCAACAAAAAAAGATTTAATGGATATTTTGGAGATTTACAACGATGCTATATTGAATACAACAGCAATTTATGATTATAAGGCTCACACTATTGATGATAGAATACAATGGTATGAAAAAAGGAAGCAAGATGGATATCCATTATTAGTATTTGAAAAAGATAATAGGGTAGTTGCATTTGCTACGTTTGGACCATTTAGAGCTTATCCAGCTTTTAAATATACAATAGAACATTCCATATATGTTCATAAGGATTATAGGAACCTTAGAATAGGTAAGATTTTATTGAAAGAACTAATAGACATTGCGAGTGTAGATGAATATGCAACTATAGTAGCATGCATAGATAGTTTAAATGAAAATAGTATTAAAATTCATGAAAAGTTTGGATTTAAGTATTCAGGTACAATAACAAAAGCAGGCTTTAAATTTGGTAAATGGCTAGATTTAGTTTTTTATCAATTGGATCTATCAGGACCTGAAATTCCTTTAGAAGGATAAGTAACTAAAAGAAGAGACTCGTATTGGATTTATTTATAAAAAGATATTACATTTTAAGATGTAGTGTCTTTTTTCTTTTCTCTAAAAATCAATATATGAAATATATTAATGATTATTTGCAAAGAAGGCATACAATACAGCAATTATTGTTGAATAAAGTCTAGTTATGTTATACTATACAGAATGTGATTAAATCGTTAGTGCTTAGTTATTCCTAAGTGCGGAGGAAAAATGAAAAATGGGGGAGATATAAATGATAACACTTTTTGCTGTTTCAGATTCTGTAGGGGAAACTGCAGAAACGCTTGCAAAAGCTGTTGCAATACATTTTAAGAATAATGTGGATATAAAAACAATACCATTTGTGAGAGGCTTGAAGGATGTTGAAAATGCAGTTCAAATCTTTGAAGCATCAATGTCATGTATTGTTATTTCAACAATAGTTTCATTAGATATTATGGAGAGTCTTACTAAAAGGTGTTATGAAAAAAACATTAAACTTATTAATTTGCTTGAGCCAATCATAAATTCTGTAGAATCCATGATGAATATGCACCAAGATTATAAGCCAGGAGCACTTAGGGTATTAGATAGTATTTATTTTAAGAGAATTGAGGCAATGGAATTTGCCATGAAGTATGATGATGCGAAGGATAACAGTGGGATTGAAAAAGCAGATGTGGTAATTGTGGGATTATCTAGAACATCAAAAACCCCACTATGTATGTATCTGGCGAACAAAGGAATTAAAGCAATGAATATACCATTAGTTCCTGAGGTTGAAATTCCAGAACAACTATTTAATATGTCACAAAAGAAGATATTTGGATTAACAGTTGATCCGCTACGATTAATTGATATTCGAAAGAAAAGGTTAGATGAGTATACGGCAATTTATAATAATATTCAATATTATAATGATGCTAGAATACTCGAAGAATTGGAGTTTTCAGATAAAGTAATGAGAAAGCTCAAGTGTAAAGTTATTGATGTAAGCAAAATTGCTATTGAAGAAACAGCCCTTATTATTATGAATGCTCTAGGATATAAAAATGATTAAACGTACTAAAAATTATAAACTATAATAGCTAATAACTTAACTTTCATGCATTAATTAATTATGTGAAAGTTGAGTTATTATTATGTTGCATACCAAAAACTGCGTAGAAAATTAGAAAATATTATCCAAAGCTAGAGAAAACAACATTGTAGAGATTTTATTAAATTTACTTAAAAAATGTATAAAAAAGTGCCCTTGTATGTTATTATTAATCGTCAAAAAAACAAACATAATAAGCAGATTTTCAAATTCAAATGTTGGTATACAATCTTTTTCTTATGTTCAAGCAAGAACATAAGAAAAATGAACATTTTTAACAAATAAAAACTTTTAGACTAAAATATACTTTTTAGTAGCTAAGATTGTGAAAACAGGTAGACAAATAATAATGAAAATAATGTTTGTTAATCTATAGATACGTCTCCATCACCTAGTATTACAATAGTAAAATTAGGATCTAGGGCAATTATGTCATACTTTAGTGAGTTAGGGGTTAAGTTTATAGCCTGTATCATTTTTCCATTTCCATCAAAAAATTGAATGAAAGAAGTATTTGTTTTTGAAAAATTTTGAACAGTATAAAATTTATTTTGTGGGATATTTAAATCACTTACTTTATAAATACCTTGTTTAAGTGTATTTTGAGCAAATACAGGCAATGGATTAATAATATTAAATGATATACATAAAAAAACTAAAAATAAAACCATAAATTTTTTCACGAATATACAACCACCTTTCAAATTCATTATGAATATCAGTCTATAGAAATAAATAGTTCTCCTTTGCCTAGTATTACAAGGCGATAATTAGGTTTTACGGGAATTAAAGTTAGTTTTCTTGAGGAGGGCGGTAATTTCATATATTGTTGTATTTCTTTATTTTCATCATAAATTTGTAAGATAAGATCATCTGTTGATACATTTTGAGCAGAATAAAGATGATCTTGTGAAAGGTATAAATCACTTGCTTGGTAAATTCCTTCTTTATATATATTTGAAGTAGGTTGAGTTATTGCATTAACTTCAATATTAAATGATGAGCATATAAAAACTAAAAATAAAATAATATAAAGCTTAATATTATTCATAATAGAATAGTCATCTCCAATCTTGTATATTCTATTCAATATTGTGTGCAAGTTTAGATTAAATATTCAATAAAGAAATACCTGTGCAGGGAATAAAAGTAATGAAGTTTTCTTTTAATTTGATAGATATAGATAAACACAGTGGAACTCATACTTATGCCTACATCCGCCGAAATTGAATACATATTTATTCCGTAGGACTGTGAAAATTTCGCTGGAAGCATTCTAAATGGGAGGTTGCACCCATTATAGTTTGCTCCAAATGTAAAATTTGGACAAACTATAATGGAACAACCTCCCATTAAGAAGCTTCAGCAGCTTATTTTCAATGCCTACTTCACAAATATGTATCCAATTTCTCTGTTTTGATATGCTCCTAAGTATGGTAAATATTAAATATAATACCAAGCATAAGTGAAATTTCAGTTGTGGGTATCTATAGCAGCAGTAACATTCAAATATATATGAAACTTCTATAGAAAGAACTTTATTTGTTATTGATAAGAAATACAAAGATGATAAAATAGAGGTACTAGATTATTATGAAATGAATGTTAAAATAGAAAACTTAAATTTATATTTAAATAGATAGGTTAAATTCATATTTGAATGAATAGCTTAAATTCATATTTAAATTTAATACCTTAAATTCATATTAAAATGAATAGCTTAAATTTGAATTTTATAGGGAAGACTAGGAGGAATTGTAGATGGTGTCTATCAGCATAACCATAATTTTAATAGCAGTAATTCTAATAGCACTTATTTTTGCACTGTCCAATGGGCTCCATGATGCAAGTTCTGTAGTTGCAACTTGTATTGTTTGCGGTGCAGCAACGCCAAAGCAAGCAATTGCAATTGCATCAATTTTTGGAATGATTGGTTCTATTTTTGGTGGAAGTGCAGTAGCGGATACTATCTCTAAGGTTATAGATTTACCAGTGAATACTTCCATGCTCACAATACTTTTTGCAGCAATTATGGGAGCAGTTATATGGAATTTAGTAACCTGGAGATTAGGATTGCCTTCAAGCTCTACACATGCCTTGATAGGAGGAATTATTGGATCGGTATGGGTATCTTCAGGTTATAAACATATACTATGGGGCTGGAATGAACTAATTGGTGGACAACATGAGCTTACTGGAATTTTAAAAGTAGTTGCTGGTTTAATTATTTCACCAATCCTTGGATTTATAATTGCATTTATTCTTCAAAAACTTACGAAATTGCTACTCCGGAATGCGAAATATACATTAAATAATAGTTTAAATAAGCTACAATTAGGAATAGCTGCAGCACTTGCCTACAGCCATGGTGCTAATGATACACAAAAGATAATTGGAATAATAGCATTAGCGCTGATGGCAGGGAAGGGTATAACTACAATACCCCTTGGAATAAGAATAGCTGGTGGACTTGTAATGTTTATTGGAACAATGCTTGGAGGATGGACAATAATGAAAACTATCGGCAGAGGAATATTTAAAATAAGGGTTATTCATAGTGTGAATTCTCAATTAGCTTCTTCAGGGTCATTACTATTGGCTACTTTTATTGGGGCACCTGTTTCTACTACTCATGTAGTAGTTGGTAGTGTTATGGGGGCTGGTGCGGCTGATGAATATAAAATGGTTCATTGGGGTGTAGCAAAGGAGATTATTTTAGCTTGGTTTATTACAATACCACTATCTGCGGTAGTTTCTGCTATTATATATAGTTTAGCTAATTTTATTTTCAAAGTAATATAAGGCACTATCAAAAATTTAACTTGTTATTTTTTTTATAGTGATTAAAGTGAGGGTGGGAAATATGGATAAAAGAAATATTTTTGATAGGTTTTTTCCAGTAAAATATGATTTTTATGGAATGTTAAATAAACAGGCAGAGTTTAATATGTTAGGTATTCATATGTTACACAAATGGCTAACAAGTAGATCAAATAATGAAAAAGAAGAACTTCTACGGCATGTTAAAGAAGCAGATGAAGTTAGATTAGATATGGAAAGTAAACTTATAGAGGCGTTTATAACACCTTTTGATAGGGAAGATATTTATTCTATATCCGTTGAAATGGATAAAGTAATTGAGTTTGCTAAATCAACATTAGAATCAATGGAAGCATTTGACGTGGAACCTAATGATGTCATTATTAATATGGTGGAAAAGCTTAAGGAAGGTATAGATTATCTATTTGAATCCTTGAAAGTATTGGAAAGTAATCCAATAAAATCTCAGCAAAACATTATTAAAATGCGGGAAACATATGTTAAGGTAGAACAGCTTTATCGAGATGGAATGTCTGAATTGTTTAAGTGTAATGATCCAATGCATGCTCTTAAACAAAGAGAAGTGTACCATCATATAAAAGATGCCTCAGCTTATTTAGAATATACTGTTGATATATTTCACAGGATAATTGTAAGAAGAGTATAAGTATAATATTTATTTTCAATTCTCAAGTGAAATATGGCAAGAGGTATAACTGGAAAGAAAGTGGAACTTGAATTTTAATAATAGATAAACCAATAAACACTCACGGGAAACTTCCCGTGAGTGCTTATTTCATATTAAGTTATTTCAAATGATATTAAACTTATTACATAGTTGTAATGAGTTTTTTGTTATTCAATACTTAGATAATCCTCCTAAATATGATGATTCATGGCACGATGAAAGCGTAATGTTTATCACCTCTTGTTAAGGATATATGGACTTAATGCAATTAATTTTTATATATTAAAGTATATTAATATCATAAAAAAATATGTATTTATTAGACAATAGTATCAATATAATCATATGAAAAACTTGTAAAAAAATACAATTATAATATAATAGTTGTATGATATCAGACAGAATTAGTAATTTATTGTGTGGAAATATTATAATTAGTAAAAATAAAAAAGAGGGATGATTTTATTTGTTAAATTTGCTAATAGGGGAATTAAAGCACTTGATATTTACATAAATGAAAGAACTAATAAAAAATCATAATACATAGTTTTCTATTTTAACGAAGGAGTGATTAAGTGCAAGATATAGATTTGACAGAATTAAAAGGAAAAATATTTACACATTTTAAAGGCGATTTATATTTACTTATAGATATAGCAGAGCATACAGAAACAGGAGAAAAAATGGTTATATACAAAGCGTTATATGGAAAGTGCGGGGTATATGCAAGACCTATTAATATATTCCTAAGTGAAGTAGATAAAGTGAAATATCCTAATGTTATACAGAAATATAGATTTGAGCCAGTAATTATTAAAAGTGTTAAGTAGTACATGATAGTAGAATATTATGTAGCAAAGGTGCAAATTGATAAGGAGAATTAAGTTATGAAAAATGTATTAATTACTGGTGGAGCAAGAGGTATTGGCAAAGAATTGATAGAAGTTTATTATGCAAATAATTATAATATTTTTTCTGTTGTGAGAAAACAAGAAGATGCAGAAGAATTGAATAAAGAATTTAAAAATAACTTTACTCCAATTGTAACAGATTTAACAGATGATAAATGCATTAATATTATAAAAAATACTTTATCTAAAACTGTAAATCATCTTGATTTATTAATTAATAATGCAGGTATTCCAGGAAATGCGTATAAAATTGAAGATGTAACATCAATAGAAATGAAGTCTTTATTTGATATTCATTGTATTGCAATTATTAGAAGCACTCAAGCGACATTAGATTTTTTGAAAAAGTCTAAAAAGCCAAAAATAGTTAATATTACATCAAGATTAGGATCATTAAGTGCAATGGCATCAGGAGAATTTGAGGATCGAAATTTTTCATATTCTTATCGCATTGCTAAAGCGTCTCAAAATATGTTGAGTATTTGCTTGAAAGAAGAACTTAAATCATACAACATAGATGTTATTTCAATTCATCCAGGAAAAGTTAAAACACAATCAGGTTCATCTGATGCGAATTCAAGTGCATATGAATCTGCTATAAAGATATTCAAATGGATTGAAGGCGATAATATAAATAAAAAAGGTACATTTACTGAGCCATATGAAAGAGATTGGTTATGGTAATGATTGTATATTTGATATTATTATTTCACAACATTCATAAAGGGTGTAACAATTAAGGTTTGTAGTTACTGCAACCTTGCGATTTATAACTAAACATTTATCAATTTAATTTGGGGAGATGTAAGTTGAGAAAAGTCATCATAAATCTTGATGGAAAGATACAAACAATTGACTTGAAAAATGAACAGTAATTTTTATTGATTACAGTTACTTGTGGCATAAACTTCCTAATTTGTATATTAACAAATAATTTAAATTCAAATTGAACTGTTTAGTTTTAGTGTGCATATATCAATAATCTAATCTAACAGAACCCAAAATATAAACAAAATTAAAGGTAAGCGTAAAAAAATTAACGGATAGATAAATGTAAGCCTCTATTGTTAAAATTAACATAGATTTTAACAATGGAGGTTTATTTACATGAATAATAATGAGAAGATAAATTGGAGAGAAATTGTTGCTACCTTTTCTTCTTACGAAGGAACGTTAGGAACTTTCTGCAATGCAAATCACATTACTAAAAGTCAATTTCATTACTATAAAAAGAAATTCAAGAATGAAGATAATAATTTACAGTTTCATGCAATTTCAATGAGAGAAGAAAAAGTAACAACTGAAGTCACCGTAGTTCCAGCTGATAGACCTAATATAATAATAGAAATAGGAGCCGCTAAAATATATGTACCGGCTAATGAAATAGCTATTTTGAGTAAGTTGCTTAAGGATTTGATTACAAATGTTTAATCTTAATAAAGTTAATACAGTTTATCTTGCATGTGGAATAACAGATTTGAGAAAAAGTATTGATGGACTAGTAGTGATTGTGCAAACGCAGCTAAAGTTGGATCCGTTTGAAAAAGCCTTGTTTGTTTTTTGCAATAGGCAAATGAATAAAATTAAGATACTTCACTTTGATGAAGGATTCTGGCTGTACTATTTCCGACTTGAAAATAGTAAATTGAAATGGCCGATGACTCCAGACGAAGCTCTTAAAATCAACAAAGAGGAATTGAAATGGTTGCTTATGGGATATGAAGTTAGAACTAAGTCTAAATTTAAGCCAATTGAAGTAAGAAATAGCTTTTAAAACAAATATCGCTGTAAACCCTTAATTTTGAACTTTTACAAGTTTCGGAATTGAGGGTTTTGTGGTAAAATACCCCTATATTTGTTGTGAGGTATAGGGATGGATATTTTAGATTTAGAAGATCAACTTGATAAAAAAACAAAATTATTGATTTCTAAAATGGAAAAAGACATTGAATCAAAAGATAAGGAAATTGATGATTTAAAAAAGGAATTGGCTTTTCTTAAAGGACAGCTCCTTAATAAAAACAGAAAAATTTTTGGACAATCTAGTGAACAAGTTGATTCAAGACAGCTCTCACTTTTTAATGATGCTGAAAAAAACAGTGATATTAAAATAGATGAGCCTTCCATTGAAGAAATTACATATACAAGAAAAAAATCATCTTCTCATTTAGGAAAGAAAGATAATCTATCCGGCCTAGATAGAGTTACAATTGAGCATAAACTTGCTGACTCTGAAACATTTTGCGATAAATGTGGGAATGATTTAATTATAATCGGTAAAAAATCAAAAGAAATTTTAAAATATAAGCCAGCAGAACTTTACATAGAAGAACATATTTCATATACATATGCTTGCAAAAATTGCGAAGCGGATGCTGATAAAGCCAATATAATTTCTGCAAAAATTCCAAATACTTTCTTATATAAAAGTATGGCTTCAAATGAATTATTAGCTCATGTTGTGAGCATGAAATATCAATATGCAATGCCATTATATAGAATGGAATCATATTTTAAGATGATGAATGTTAATCTTTCAAGACAGACATTATCCAACTGGATAATAAGTTGTGCAAATGAACTTCAGCCTGTTTTTCATTATATGAAAGAGGAACTCTTAAGAAGAAATTATATCCACGCCGATGAAACTTATGTGAAGGTTATTGAGGAAAATGGAAAAGACTCCAACTCAAAAAGGTTCATGTGGCTATATCGCTCCGGAGGCATAGAGAACCATATAATTTTATATGATTATCAGAAAACAAGATCTGGTTCTTGTGCTGAAGAATTTCTTGAAGGTTTCTCTGGATATCTTCAAACAGATGGATATGATGGCTATAATAAAGTTAAGAATATAAAAAGACTATATTGTATGGCCCATATTCGAAGAAAATTCTTTGATATAATATCAACCTTAAACCCCGAAGCTCTAAAGCAGTCTCACGCAATAGAAGGGTTTAATTATTGTGAGCGACTTTATAAAGTTGAAAAAGATCTAAGGGAACAATATATATGTAGTGATGATTATTATGGTGATCGACATGCAATAAGGCTCAAGAGATCTGCACCCATTCTTAATAAATTTCAAGAATATGTAGATAATGAAATTGTTAATGCTCTTCCTAAAAGTCCTTTAGGTAAAGCTCTTGCATATGCTCAAAAGTTGTTGCCATATATGAGAACTTTCTTGACAAATGGATGTCTTGAAATTGATAATAATGCAGCTGAAAGAGCTATAAAACCATTTGTAATTGGCAGAAAAAACTGGATGTTCTCCAAGACAGTAAAAGGCGCAAAATCAAGTGCATTACTTTATAGTATTACTGAAACGGCTAAAGCCAATGGCTTAGCAGTGGAAAAGTATTTAGTATATTTATTTGAAATGTTTGCAAATTCAGAAGTTAAGGAAATGGACATATTAGAAAAATGTATGCCATGGTCTGAAAGCATTCAAGATGAACTGCGCGTTAAGACTACCAAATAATTATTTCTATATAAAATTATACCCAACAGAGAATATATGATATGCTCCCTTTATAGTAGACAGTTAAAATAATAAAACTGTTTCTATAAAGGGGGTATTTTAATGTCAAGAAAAACGAAATGCTCTCTGGAAGAGAAATTGAAAGGAATTAAAGAATATCTATCAGGAGAAAAAGCAGTTATACAGATATGTGATGAGATGGCAATTCATAGTGCCACATTTTATGACTGGTTGAAAATATATAATGATGTTGGGGAAGCAAATTTAATAGTTTCTACAAAAAATAAATATTATTCTGATTCGCTTAAACTTAATGCAGTTAAAGATTATCTAGCCGGAAAAGGTTCTTTAAGAAATATATGCTGCATATATGAAATTTCATCTCCTCGTGTTCTCAGAGATTGGATTAAGAAGTATAATGGTCATAAAATATTTAAATCTCATAGTAAGCAAGGAGATAGAATTATGACTAATGGAAGAAAAACTACTTATGAAGAAAGAATTGAGATTGTTGCATTCTGCATTTCGAATAATGGTGATTATCAAGCCACTGCTAATAAATTTAAAGTTTCTTATCAACAAGTTTATGCATGGGTAAGAAAATACGAAGCTAATGGATATGAGGCACTAATGGATCGACGCGGTAAGCGTAAAGAAGCTACTGAGCTTACTGAATTGGAAAAATTATCTGTACAATTGAAACTTATCGAATCAGAAAATACACGTTTAAAGATGGAGATTGATTTCTTAAAAAAATTGAAGGAAGTAGAAAGAAGGCGATAAGTACTAGAATATTTCAAGAATATAAATATATTTCTATAAAAGAATTACATGAGGAAAACGACTATCCAATAGCTGATTTATGCAATTTAGCTAATATTGCACGATCATCTTACTACAAATGGATTAACCGTTCAGAGACTGAATTAGATAAAGAGAATTCACTAATACTAAAAGAAATTGTTAAACTTTATGAAGATGTACATGGTATCTATGGATACCGTCGGATAACAATGAATATAAATCGACGTCTTAATAAACAGTATAATCATAAACGAATTTATAGATTAATGAAGTCTATTAACATGAAATCAGTTATAAGAAAAAAGAGAAAGTCTTATTTGCAAAGTACTCCACAAATCACGGCAGAAAACAAATTAAATAGAGAATTCTATGCAACGAAACCAAATGAAAAATGGTTAACAGATGTTACTGAATTCAAGCTACTTAATGGTCAAAAGGCTTACCTCAGTGCAATATTTAATTTATCTGATAAAAGCATTATTTCTTATGTGGTCGGTCACTCAAATAACAATCAACTTGTTTTTGATACACTTGACTTAGCAGTAATTGCTAATCCGACCGCAAAGCCACTTTTTCATAGTGACAGGGGATTTCAGTATACCAATAGAACTTTTAAGGCTAAACTTGATAAAATCAATGCAACTCAAAGCATGTCACGTGTCAGTAGGTGTATCGACAACGGACCAATGGAAGGTTTTTGGGGAACTCTCAAATGTGAGATGTATTATTTGCAAAAGTTTTATACATATGAAGAATTGAGACAATCAATTGATGAGTACATAGTATTTTATAATACAAAAAGGTTACAGAAAAACTTAAAAGGTCTGACTCCAATTGAATATCGAAATCAGACCTTAGCTTCATAATTTTTTTGTTTTTTCATCTGTCTACTTGACAGGGAGCAGTTCAAAATATTCCGACCCCGGTTACGTATTCACTTTCAACTGCGATTTGTGCATTATATGCAGGTTTCAATTGACCATTTCTCATATGGTCATCTTTCATACGCATAAAAGTTGCATCTGTATCAGTTTTAGAATAACTATTTCTTTTTGATAATATGTTTTTACTGAAATTATATTTTTCTTGTCTTTCTTTATATTCAAATAGTTGCTCTATCCATTTCTGAATTGCAGTTTTTCTTTTACCAATACCGTGAACAAACTCTATGTTTCTTTTGTCTTTTTCATATAAAAGCCATTCGAGAATTTTATCAATATCATATATCAATGTTTCTTTTTTAACAATAAAGTCTCTCGATTCTTCAAGATTGATATTTTCAGCAAGAGTAAGAATCTTATCAAACATTTTTTCCTCATTTTTATAAATGGATTTCTTCCAAACAAAAGTATAACGATTGGCATTCGCTTCGATTTTAGTACCATCAATAAATACATTTTCAAATAATATTTCCTTTTGAGCTGCTAGATATTTAACTTGTTGATAAAATAAATCTTCAATTACTTCATTTGAAAGATATTCTTTACGGAATCTACTAATGGTAGCATGATCAGGTGCTTTATAACCTTGAAGTAGCCACTTGAAATTTATATCTCTTTTGCATGCTTTCTCTATTTTTCTACTAGAATAAACATTTTGAGAATAAGCATACGATACTATTTTGAACATGATTTTTGGTTCCACTGCCGGTTTTCTTCCAACGGAAGAGTACGCCTGATACAACTGTGTATAATTTAATCCCTCCAATATATGGCTTAGCAAGCGGACTGAATCATCTTCTGGTATTAAGTTTTCTAAATTTAATGGTAATATAAGTTGATAATTATCATTAAATTGATTATAATTTTTATTGTATAATTTGGTTTTTAACATAATTTAATTATACTAAAAATGTGAATTCTTTTGAATTCACATTTTTTATTTTTTTATAAAAAAATGAGCTGCCACAAAACTAACTACGTTAGTTTTGCAACAGCCCCTAAGTTTGAATAACCAAATACAAGATGCTCACAGAGAAAGTTCATGTATCCAAATATAAATTTGGACAGTCACTTTTTGGACATTCACTTTTCGATTCTCACTTATCTCACTTAAGATATATGAATAAAACTAATATATTCTAATATTCTTGACCATAAATATTCTTTAAACTTCCTAGTTGTGATATCGCACTCTTTATAAAGATGCATATTTATTCTGAACCATATATATGGAGAAGAATATGCGCCCAAAATGCGGGTTAAGAGGTTATGGTGATAGAAAAGTTAGTTGTTTTTATGTGATTTTTGAGATTAAAATATATATCCATAGTAACAGTGAAAAATTTTTTGGCTGTAAATAAATTTTGGAGTGTGTTGTAAATGATTAAAGATAACAGAGGAAACCCGACTCGTATCCACTCGCTGGGGAAGTTGGAAGAGCCAAATACAAGATTTGGATTCTCACTTCAAATGACTACAGAAAATAGTGAGTGGTTTGATAAGAAACAGATAGCATTGGCGATTAGAAATTCTACTTTGGATGATAAAATCGGGTGTTCATTATTAGCAGGGGAAATTATAAAATATTGCAAAGGGTGTAGCCTTAAATGTATTTGTGATTTGATTGATGAGGTTCGAGAGGAATATATAGAAGAGACTACAAATGTTATTAGTACTTTTAAGGTTGACTAATAGTCATTTTAGATCAAGAGGATACTTAAAGATACTATCGCTTTTCATGGGTATTAAAATAACATTATATTTGATATAACAAAAAGAGGCAGTGTACGATTATTAACACTATCTCTTTTTGCTTGTAGTTATTATTTTTTTCATTATAATTATTGTCAATAAGTAATGATAATATACAAAGGTTCTATAATGTTTTGAAAAGTATTAGGAAGATGCTTTTATTTCTACAATTTTTTATATTTGTTGCCACTTTACTTACTGTTATGAACAGATTCCCTGGATTTATACAAAGTATAATCCAAAAATATTATATTTTATTTCACTTTATTATTGCCATTATTTTTATTTTTTATATTTTCATTTTTGTCAGTATTACTCTTTTCGTTCTTATTCTTGTTGTATTGAGAAGCACACATTTGTATCACCACCTTACTTTACTTTTTATTATTTACGGAAAGAGTTTACGTTATTCATCTTTGCAATTAAATTTTAGGTAGAATGGAGTAATACTGTAATTGATCCTTATACCTTAGATGAGAGTGGAACTTGGATTTTAATAATAGATAAACCAATAAGCACTCGCTGGAAACTTCCAGTGAGTGCTTATTTCAATTATTGGTAAGTTATAGAATTGTTGGAGTTTGTAAGGCTGATAAAATTTAGGATAATGAAGGGTGAATCATATCATAAATAAAGAATAGTATGTAAAATTAAAGAGTTATGCTATGGCTATCAAGCTATACTTTAAGGGAGCAGCAAAGGAAACTATTGCATATGATAATCTCAAAAATAACTATAAGCAAAACTAGAGAGATTGGGTCAATTGAGCTTAACATAAATGACAACGTAATAATGGAGGAGAACCAAGTCCAGAGGGAGGAGGTTCTCCTTTTTTTGTGGTTCTAAGAAGAATGCTTACGATAAATTCTATGAATATAAAAATTCGCATATAATAATGTTTAAAGTATATTAGGTAAGTCCATTAGAGATTTTAATTCAATATCTGATTCAAATGGTAAGACTTCTTTTTTATTATTAAAGCGATTTATCCAAGATACATTAAAGCCAAAACTTTTAGCACCAGCTACATCCCAACTATTAGAAGAAGTAAATAATATTTCATTTCTGTGAAGGTTATATTTCTCTAAAACTAAATTATAAACGCTAGGATGAGGTTTATATATTTTAAGATTATCGACAGAAAAACAGTAATCTATATAGCAATCTAGTTTAGAATTTTTAATAGCTCCAATTAACATGCTAGGTGAGGCGTTGGATAGTATGGCAGTTGATATTTTTCTTTCTTTTAATTTAGATAAAATTGTAGGAACTTCTTCGTAACAGCTAATGTTTTCATATGATTTTAAAAGGTTGTTTTTTTAAAGTTCACTTTTGATATTAAAATAATCCAGAGTATAATCTAGCGATTCTTCAGTTACACACCAAAAATCTTCATATCTATTCATAAGACTACGTAACCAAGAATATTCTAATTGTTTAGACCTCCAAAGAGTTGAAAAAGGTTCTGCAATATCCCCTAACTCTTCACAATATTGTTTAGTGACTGAATTAATATCAAATAATGTACCATATGCATCAAAAACGCATAGTTTAATATTTTTAAATTTTTTCATAAAAAATACCTTCCTTCTTTATATCAAATAAAATTTTAAGTTACCTTATGATATAATTATAAAACGATATTATTTCGATGAAGATAGAAATGATACTTTTAATTTATAAAAGTTTGGAGGAATTTATTTTGAAACCAGACCCTATGGTAAATGATATTGCATCATTAATAGCAGATTCATCTAGAAGCATAATGCTTATGAGTTTATTAGGAGGTCAACGTACAGCAGGAGAATTAGCAAAAATAGCTTGTATTAAACCGCAAACCGCAACATTTCACCTATCTAAAATGGTTAGTGCAGGAATTATTGAAAAAACTATATATGGTAGATATAGATATTTTAAATTAGCTAATGATGACGTTGCAAAATTACTTGAATTACTCATGAAACTTTCAAAATCACCTAAAATTAATTCATTAAATCAATCAATACGTTCTGAAGCTTTAAGAAAAGCACGACTTTGTTATGACCATATTGCTGGAACGTTAGGAATAAAGCTTACAGAAGCTCTTTTAAAATTTAACTATATTCAATTGGAAAATGATATATTTTATATTACTGAATTAGGTATAAAGAAATTAATTGAATTAGAAATAATAAATCATAGATTGAAAGATATAAGAGAACTAAGTGGAACTAAATGTTATGATTGGAGTGAAAAGAATTATCATATAGCTGGAAAATTGGGACAAGCTATTACAAGTGGCTTAATTGGATTATGCTGGATTAAAAAATCTCTGATAAATAGAGAATTAGAAATCACAAACAAGGGTAAAGTAAATTTAGCTAAACATTTTGGAATAGAATTTTAAATCATTCTATTATTGAAAAGATAGTTGATAACAAAATAGTGTTATCACTTGCGAGTGTTACGGTGAACTATATCATAAATAAAGGATAATATGTAAAATTAAAGAGTTATGCTATGACTATCAAGCTACACTTCAAGGGAACAGCAAAGGAAACTATTGCATATGCTAATCTCAAAAATAACTATAAGCAAAACTAGAGAGATTGGGTCAATTGAGCTTAACATAAATGACAACTTAATAATGTATCTAATTAATGGAGGAGAACCAAGTCCAGAGGGAGGAGGTTCTCCTTTTTCTGTGGTTCCAAGAAGAATGCTTACGATAAATCCTGTGAATATAAAAATTTGCATATGAATATAAAATGATTATTTATAAAAATGAAGAGCGACTGGTGATAATATTGATGCTAAAGATTAAAAAATTAATCAATAGAATTGCCAATACAGCGAGTTGCTATATTAATAAAGCTTTTAAGAAAAGAATTAATTTGTATATCTTTATTAACTACAAATTTAATTGTTAATTTATTAAATTCATCTCCTAAATCATAAACAAAGAAATTATTATTTTTAGGTAAAATGCTTTTGGGTAAAAGTGATATGCCTAGACATTCAGCTATGCCACTAAGAATAGACTCTAATGTGTCAAATTCAAAGATAGTGGTAGGCTTAGAATTATTATAAATTAACCATTTTTCTAGGTGCTTACGATAAGGACAATTAGTATCTGAATTTACTATTATTGGAGTAGATAAATTACTAGTATCATTAATACGTATAGAAGATACTAGTACAAACTCTTCCTTGAAGCTAAAGACTTCTTTAACTTTTGAAGAGGTATTTTCTCCAAAGATAAAAGCACCGTCTAATTCACTATTTATAAGCATATCTAAAAGAACTTCTTGTTTTTCTGTTTTTAATACTAAAGATGTTGTAGGATTTTCCTCATAAAATAATGTAAATAATTTAGGTAATATAGAGGCAGAAATAGTTTGAGTGGCACCGATTTTAAGCTTAGATTCAATTTTAGCAGGAAGGAACTCTTCATTAACTTCATCTATTAATTTAAGGATTTTATCTGCATATTTAAGTAGTTTTTCTCCTTGAAGTGTAATAATAGTACCTTTATTGTTTCTTGTGAATAAAGTAGTGTTCAATTTATGCTCAAGTACTTTAATTCGCATAGTTATATTTGATTGTGCATAGCCAAGTTTTGACGCAGCTTTTGATATAGATTTTTCATAAGCAACCACTTGAAATATTCTTAAATCGTTAATTTCCATATTATAAAAACCTTTCACAAAAATTAATGTATATTTAGTATCACTATTAGTGATATTAAATATTATTTATAAGTATTATACAATTTTTATATAAGAAGTTAAACTATAAGAGTAAAAACTAATAAAAGAATTAATTTACTTATGAATTTGCAGTTAGGATATATATAAATAAAATATAAAGTAAATGGGAGGATACAATCAAATGATAGCAACACAATACAAAATTATATTACCAAGTGATTATGATATGAACATAATAAAGGATAGAGTGAAAAATAACGGTTATAAAACAGATGGATTTGAGGACTTGAAGTTTAAATTGTATCTAATAACAGAAAAAGGAACAAATAAAAGTTTGCAGAATAGTTATTGTCCTTTATATCTTTGGAAAGATAGTAATGGATTAAACAAGTTCTTATTTAATGGTTTTTATGACAATATAATAACTTCTTTTGGATGGCAAAAAGTAAATGTAGGAATACCATTAATTGATACAACAACGCATAAAATTAAAGGCAGTAAATATGTATTTGAAATAACAAAAGAAATACATCCACAAGAAAGTCTTAATAATTTAAAAGATAAAATAGAAAAAGATATTCCGAGCTTTGGAGATACAGAATATATGGTTATTTACAATCCTGACAAATGGAAATATCATGTATTTTACTTTATAGATGATTTAAGCAACGTAAAATCAGAAGAAGGGATAATTTATGATATACTTCACATATCACAAGAAAAGATATAAATAAATAATTTTACAAAGAATTTTTACTTGGTTTAATACAAAATATTTTTAAGATGTTATAAGTATTAACTACAAGGTACGATTATTTTTTTATATGGATTGAAGATAAAGTGCTTTAGACAATTAGATTATGATAGATAAGCTAATTTATAATCTTCTTATATGACGTAACAGTTAAAATAATATAAATTCTCCTGTGTTTTCACAATGCAGGAGAATTACTATTTTAAAGGGATAACCCAAGGCTCTTAGTATAATTATCAATAAATTCACAATCATTTTCACATTGGTTATAAATTTATTCTTACTGTGATTTCATATATGATTTTTTATGCTAATTTAATGTATAATATAAAAATGAGAATAAGAAATGATTTTATTAAATTAACTTTAAGGGTGCAATATGAGAATAACCAGAAGTATTAAAATCAAAATTTAGAAAGGTGGAATTAAGATGGCAAATAAAATAAAAGTAAATTATCAACATGATGAAGAGGAAGATAATGAGCAATTCCTAAGGATCTTTGAATATAAAGGAGATGAAATATTTGCCTGTGACACTTGCGAAACTGAAATATCAGAAGAGGAATATAATCGTAATGACGGCATATGTGATGAATGTAACGCTGATATATAGGAGCATTAGTTAAAAATTATCTTTGATTAGTCTTAAGTAAATTAAGTCGCAACCTTTTTTTATAATATAATAATTAAAAGTAGAATCATAAGAAGTATCTAAATAGGTGCTTCTTAAAAGATATATATAGTAAATATAACATTGACAGTATAGATATTATTTTGTAAAATTGTTAATGTGATAAGGGAGTAGTTAACGCAAAAAAAGATTGTGTAATAAAGTCAACATACTGATAATTTTTTATCTGGCTTTATTTTAAATAACGAGACTTATCTACAGAAATAGCTGTAGATAAGTCTCATTTTTTTGCTTCCAAAACTTGAAAGATGAAGGGGAATAAAACATGGGTCTAATTCAATTATTTATTCTGGCAGTTGGTTTATCAATGGATGCATTTGCAGTAGCCATTTGCAAGGGCTTGTCAATGAAGAAAATTACTATTAAGAAAGCAGGGATTGTAGGCTTATACTTTGGAGCATTTCAAGCAGGAATGCCTTTGATTGGCTATTTTTTGGGAATTCAGTTTCGAGATAAAATTACGTCTATTGATCATTGGATAGCATTTGTATTGCTTGCACTTATAGGCATGAACATGATTCGAGAGTCGAGAAAAAATGAATGCGAATGTGAATGTGAGATTGCCGTTGATTGTATGAGTGATGAGAATACAGAGGATTCAATTGTTAAAAAGAATTCAAAGGATCCTCTTGCTTTTAAAAATATGTGTGCTTTAGCAATTGCAACAAGTATTGATGCTTTAGCAGTAGGAGTAACGTTTGCATTTCTTAATGTAAATATTGCATCAGCAGCTTCATTTATTGGAATTGTAACTTTTGCATTATCAATGATTGGGGTAAAGATAGGCCACGTATTTGGAACAATATATAAGTCAAAAGCAGAATTTATTGGTGGATTAATATTAATACTTATGGGAATTAAGATTTTGCTTGAGCATTTAGGCATTATTACTTTTTAAGAACAAGTTACACTAATAAAATATTATGTAAATCCTTGAAGTTACCAGGGTAATTAGAGAATGTCAATATTTTGATTTTTAATCAAAATATTGACATTCTCTAATTTTTTGATATTATAAACAAAAGAATTTCAGATTTATCCGGTGGTCAAAAGCAGAGAGTTTGGATAGCAATTTCCTTTTGATAAATTAAGTTAAGTTAATTGTAATAATAATTCTACTATAGTAATAAATATAAAAATATATATATGTTTTTATATAAATGAAGTATTTTAGGAGGTAAGTAAATGACTCAATATCAAAAGAACAATGATGTTTTAAACAGCGTAAATAGGGGTGATCCAGCCGAGTCAGGCGTTTGTACACTTTGTCGGGCAGATTGTAAAGGTAAATGTGAAACATGGATGTCTAGTATGAAAGGAAGAAAACTTTTATACCCAAGAGATTTTGGAACTGTAACAGCTGGAAGTTCAAATATAAATCATGTGGGTGTATGTTACAATAATCTTAGAATACAAGGTTATAATTATGGTGCCCATGGCCTTGGAGAAGGTCTTTCTAATAATGCAGATGACTGCATATTCCCAAATGTTAAACTTGAAACAGAATTTGGAAAGAATATAAAAACAAAGAGTAGAGTTCCTTTTATGACAGGTGCTTTAGGCTCGACATTTATAGCACAAAAATATTGGGAATCCTTTGCTGTTGGTGCGGCACTCGTGGGTTTCCCAATTGTAATAGGTGAAAACGTTGTTGGGGTAGATAAAGCTTCAATTATGAAAAATGGCAAGATTATTAGTTCACCAGAACTTGAGCGCAGAATTGATGTATATCTAAAATATTATGATGGATATGGAGCAATAATCGTTCAAATGAATGTTGAAGATACAAGAAATGGTGTTGCAGAATATGTTATTGAAAAGTATGGTGATAAGGTAATTATTGAGCTTAAATGGGGACAAGGAGCAAAGGATATTGGAGGCGAAATTCAGGTAAATAGCATTGACTATGCTGTATTCTTAAAAAATAGAGGTTATATCGTTGATCCTGATCCAACAAAACCAGAAGTTCAAGCAGCATTTAAGAGTGGAGCTATTAAGTCATTTGCACGTCACAGCAGACTTGGATATACTAATTTAAATAGCTATAATGAAGTTAAAGATGACTTTATGACATCAGTTCAATATCTAAGAGGACTTGGGTATAAGAGAATTACACTTAAGACTGGTTCATACGGAATGGAAGCACTTGCAATGGCAATTAAGTTTGCGACTGAAGCAAAACTTGATTTGTTAACTGTTGATGGATCAGGTGGTGGCACAGGGATGAGTCCATGGAATATGATGGAGTCTTGGGGTGTACCTTCTATATTCCTTCATGCAAAAGCTTATGAATATGCGAAAATACTTCAAGAGAAAGGATATGATGTAGTAGACATGGCATTTGCAGGAGGACTTGCAAGGGAAGACCACATATTTAAAGCTCTTGCCCTTGGAGCACCTTTTACTAAGCTTGTTTGCATGGGAAGAGCTCTAATGATTCCTGGTTTCCTTGGATCTAATATTGAAGGAGCATTAAATCCAGATAAGAGAGTTAAACTGAATGGAAACTGGGATACGCTACCTAGGAATATAATTGATGAATTCGGCACAAGTCCTGAAGAGATATTTGCTGGTTACTATGATGTGAAAAATAAAGTTGGTGCTGATGAAATGAAGAATATTCCGCTAGGAGCAATTGGTGTTTGGACTTTATCAGATAAACTTGCTGCCGGATTACAACAATTAATGGCAGGAGCTAGGAAGTTTAAAGTATCTGACATTTCCAGAGATGACTTATTTGCAGCAAATAGGGAAACTGAAAATGAGACAGGAATCAAATTTATGACAGACGTTAATGACGAGATGGCTAAAAAGATTCTAAATGAGAAATAATAAAACATCTAAAAATTAAATAAAGATTAGGATAATGAATGGTGAACCATATCATAAGTTAATGGGAAGTTTACCAGAATTGGATAGTGAAATGGAGGTTAGGTGCGCTTAGCCTCTATCATAAAATTCACGAAAATATAGATATAAAATTTAGATATGACGAATATGAAAACAATTCTTGACCGATCGTTCTCAAAATGTTATTGTTAATATTATAAAGAGGAGGGAAGTTAATGGGACGAAGCAGGGAATTTGATGAAAATTTGGTTCTACAGAAAGCAATGGAGTTATTTTGGGAACAAGGCTACGAAAAGACATCTTTGAATGATTTAGTAGAGCATATGGGAATACATCGTAGAAGTTTATATGATACATTCGGTGACAAGCATACATTATTTTTAAAAACCATAGATTGTTACGAAGAATTAATAAAAGACAAAGTACAAGTTGGAATTTTACATTCAGAAACGGCAAAACAAGCCATACAATTTGTCTTTGATTTTATGATCGAAGGATACGAGGATAGACAATGGGGTTGCTTAATTGTAAACTCAGCAACAGAAATGGCTCTTCGAGATAAAGAAGTACAAGAAAAGACGGAAGAAGCATTTATGCAAACAGAACAACTTCTTGCGGATCTTGTTCGAAAAGGACAACAAGCAGGTGAATTTTCTTGTGATTATGATGCTGAAGTTTTAGCAGAAATATTGCAAAATACTTTGCTTGGAATTCGTGTACATTTAAGAACCTCAGCAAGCAAAGAAAAATTGCATCGTATAGCGAATTTTTTCTTGGATTTGTTAAATAAATAATTTTTTACACTAATAAGAATGTTCATTCTCAAAAACGTGTCCATGTTCTTCTAGAACCCTTTTACATATTAGAGAAAGTAAAATCGTTATATAAATCATTAATGTAAGAAACTCAGAGAGCAAAGAAAAAGTGCGTGATATAGCGGATTTTTTCTTGAATCTGTTAAATAAATAGTTTTTTTTACATTAATTAGAATGATTGTTCTCAAAATCACACAAAGGTGAATTCATGCAAGTAATACTTAATAATGAAAAGCATAAAGATAATGCGAAGGAGCGAGTTTAATGAAAACAGTATTAGATAAAACAAAATTACCAGAAAATAAGGTATTTGAGCCATTTGAATTGGCAGGTATAACATTTCCTAACAAAATTATTAGATCGGCAACTTTTGAAGGTGTGGGTGATGAAAATGGCAAGCCTACAGATCAATTACTTAAAAAGTACGAAGCATTGGCTAAAGGAGGGATTGGTGGAATTATTACTGGTTTTATTGGAGTGGGTCAGCAAGGAAAGGCTTCAGGCAATATGGTTATGATTAATAAAGCTGAAAATATTGAGACCTTGAAAGAATTAACGAAGAGAATGCATGAAATGGGAACTCCAATTATTGCACAACTTAATCATTGTGGCGGTCAGTCCAAAGAAGAAAGTGCCCATATGGCGATTGTTGCGCCTTCTAAAATATCTGACTATAAAGCAAGAGAAATGACTAAAGCTGAAATTTTAGAAGTAATAGAAGCGTTTGTTCAAGGAATAAAAAATGCAAAAGAAGCAGGTTTTGATGGTGTACAAATTCATGTGGCCCATGGATACTTACTTTCAGAATTTGTATCGCCAAGAATGAATAGGAGAAAAGATGAATGGGGAGGAAGTACAGAAAACAGATTTAGAATTGTTAAAATGATATTTGAAAAAGCTAGAAAAGAAGTTGGAAGTTTCCCAATGATTGTAAAAATAAATGGATATGAAACATTAAAAAATGGTTTGACAATTGAAGAGTCAGTGAAAATTGCTAAACTATTAGAGCAGGTGGGATGTGACGGAATTGAAGTTTCAAATGGAACATTAAAAGCTGGACTGGCAACAATGCGTGGGCAGGTTCCATGGAAAATGATAGTAGCTCAAAATGATAAGTTAAATAAAATGCCAGAATTTATGAAGAATTTCGTTGGCATAGTTGCAGAGAAAACAGTACCACAACCTCAGCCGAAAAGCTTATATAATTTGGAAGCAGCCATGTCAATCAAGAAAGCTGTAAATATTCCAGTTATTCTAGTAGGAGGAATAACGAAATTAGAAGAAATAGAAGACTTAATTAATAATGATAAATTTGATGCAATTTCCATGTCAAGGCCACTTATAATCGAATCAGATTTAGTAAATAAATTTAAAACAGGAAAACAGACACAGTCAAAATGTATACAATGCAATTTCTGTATAATCGGCGTAGAAAAGGGACCACTTAAATGCTATTACGGGAATGTTCCAGTAAGCAAGTCTTAGGATTTACTAGATAATTGATTTTTCATATTATTTACGATTGTAATAGTGTAAACATAAAGATCCGTGAAATGGATCAAAGTAACATAGATGAATTTAATCAAGAACAGCAAGAAATAAAATCCAGAAAATATAATTACAATTTATTATTTCTAAAAATATGGCATAATAAAGATACTGGTAAATATTTCATCATTAATAAATAATGCAGATAATAAAATAATGGAAAAGGAGGAGAAGTATTTGAGTAAAACATTGGTAATTTATTGTCACCCATATGAAAAGAGTTTTAACCATGCGATCTTTCAAAGGGTTGTTAAACATCTTGAAGATAAAAAACAAGAGGTGGAAATTATTGATTTGTATAAAGATAAATTTGATCCATGTTATTCAAAAGAAGAATTAGCTCTTTTTAAACATGGAAAAACATTAGATCCATTAGTAGAAAAGTATCAAAAATCTATTAAGAATGCAGAAAAAGTAATTATGATTGCACCAGTATGGTGGAATGATGTTCCAGCAATTCTTAAAGGTTTTATAGATAAAGTTATGAAAATGGATTTTGCATATGAAGTTACGAAAACTGGTGTGAAGGGGCGTTTAACAAATGTACAAGAAACAGTAGTTATTACGACTTCTACTTCACCAACATGGTACTTACGATGGTTTATTGGAAATCCTATTGGTAAGATCTTTGTAAATAGGACTTTAAAACAAGTAGGTTTTCAAAAACGTAAATGGATCCACTTTGGAGGTCTAACCAATTCTCAGCCAAGTCAAAGAGAAAAGTTCTTGCAAGATATTATCCACAAAATTTAATAGTTAATTGTAATGTTTAAAAAGGGAGATTATAAAAAAATCTCTCTTTTTTTGAGTTATGCAGAAAGGCCAACTATTAAAAGTCAAGTTCTTATTATTGATGAAATTTATAATAAATAATAAGTTTCAGTATAAAATAGCATTAATAAAAGAACTTTTTTAATTTAATATTTATTTTGTCATATTTTCTTACTGGATTACGAAGGTATTATATAAGGTCCCTAACAAAATAATAATTCTAAAATCATAAAAAAACGTGCATAAATGAGAATAAAGAAGAAAATATACATAAACAATTAATTTAATTATATATTTTATTAATTTATTGTCAGATTTATATGATATATTGCGAAATGTATTATGTAAATCAAATTTGATAGAAAGAAGGTGCGTTGTCATTTCTGATATCGAACTACTTGAGTTATTGCGTAATAAGCCTGAACAAGGGCTAAAGATTATGATGGATAATTACATGGCACTTATTTATACAATAATATTTAATAAACTTTCTCGTATGTATTCTAAAGAGGATATAGAAGAATGTGTAAGTGATGTCTTTTTTGAAGTATTTCACTATAGAAGTAGAATTGATCTACAAAAAGGATCAATTAAAGCATTTCTAGCAGTAGTAGCAAAAAGAAAAGCCATAGATATGTATAGAAAAAATAAGAATCATCATCATGTTCCTATAGATGATGTATCACAAGGCTTATATACTGCAGAAGACCATGTAGAACATGCAATCTTGTTAAAAGAGAGTAATTCAGAATTGATAGATGCTATAAATTCTTTAGGGGAACCAGATAGTGAAATAATTTTAAGAAGATATTATTTGCGTCAAAGTTCAAAAGATATTTCTAAGAATATTGGTCTGAAAGTTAATACTATTGATAAAAAAGTATCAAGATGTATCCAAAAACTAAGCAAATTATTAGGAGGGATTATATAATTGGACGATAGGTTATTTGAATTATTAGATGATCTAAATATTACAGACACTAAATTACTATTATATAAAGATATTAATTTAACAGTAGATTCTTATACTAGGAAACGTATTGAAAACTCTATAAAGAGGAAGACAGGCTATGATAATAAAGACATTACAATTATAGAAAAGATAAATGATATTTTAGGAGGAATTTTTATGAAAAGAAAGATAGCGTTAGCACTAGGAGCATGTATGATTTTAGGTTCAGGTGGAGGAGCATATGCATATGCTAAAACTCCAGTTGCATATGTAAGTATGGATATTAATCCAAGCGTTGAATTAGGAGTGAATGCGTTTGATAAAGTAGTGTCAGTTGAAGCTTATAATAAAGATGGTGAAAAAATATTAGAAGGTACTAACTTAATAAATTCTAATGTTTCGGATGCGGTTAGTACTGTAATTTCAAATGCAATCTCTGATGGATATATAACTAAAGATGCTACAACTACAACTACAGCTGCAGTTGCAGTTGAAATTACTACATCTACAGATAAGGAAAATGTGGCAACTAAATTGAATGAATCTTTAAAAGAAGTTGCAGAGGTAACCTTAGATAACAATAATATGGATGTAGAAGTTGAAACTGAAAACGTAGCTCTTGCAAGAAGAGATGAAGCAAGGAAGCTTGGACTAACACCTGGTAAATTAAATCTTATACAAAAGCTTCAAGCATTGGATTCAACTATAGATGTAGAAGATTATAAAGATAGTTCTGTAAAAGAAATACAAAAGAAAACTAAAGAATTAAGAAAAGAAAATAAGGTTGATGAAACTACTACTGATAGTAACATAACTTCTGATGAAGTTACTGAAGAAAATAACAATTCTTCTGATAATAAACATAATAATGGTAATAACAAAAAAGAAGAAAATAGTAATGCTAATAAACAAGAAACTACTATAACTACGACTACTGAAAAACAAAATAATAGCAATAATGCAAATTCACAAGGTAATAATAATTCTTTAAAGTCAGAAAATAGTAGTAATTCAAAGTCAGAAAATAATAGTAGTAACAGCAATTCTTCAAAATCAGAAAATAGTGGCAATGGTAATTCAAACTCACAAAATAAAGACAAAAACAAGAACAATTAAATAAATCATTAACCAATAAGCACTCACGGGAAACTTCCCTTGAGTGCTTATTAAAACTTTATAAAAAGCGTTATGATTAAGTATAAGAAAATTACATCATAATTTAATATACTACTTTATTAAATTTACACCTAGTTCAAATGCTTTTTCGCAATCTAAGGGAAATTGTATTTTTCTATGTTCTGCTTTTTCTTCTTCAGAGAAGCATTCAACTTTATATTTTGAGTAATCATCAAATTGATAAGTATCGTTTGAATACATAACTAATGGTTTTGCAAATAGTCTTTCAAGATAGAATTCCACCTTATTAAAAGTTGATAAATATCCAATTTCTTTCATTTTTTCTTCCGTTACATTCATTGTATAAATGAATGCTGTTTGCATCCTCTTTGGTGAAATTGAGGAATAGTTACTATCATACACTAAGTAAGGGAAGAATAATCTTTCTAAAAACGACTGTAATTGGCCAGATATATTACCAAAATATACTGGGGAGCCAAAAATAAGCCCATCAGCTTGAGAAAGTTTTTCTAAAATTTCATAAAGATCATCTCTTATAGCGCATTTACCATAACTGCTTCCTCCAAGTCTTTTACAAGCAAAGCAACTTTTACATCCTGTATATTTTAAATCATATAAATTAATGATTTCAGTTTCAACTTCTTGATCTTTTACTGATTGCTTCACTCCATCTAAAGCTTTTTGAAGTAATGTAGCTGTATTTTTATTCTTTCTTGGACTTCCATTAATAGCATAAATTTTCATATTAACACTCCTAATATAGTATTTTAATTATAATTTTTTCTGTTACAATTAATATATCATAGAGGAATAAATGTACAAGTATGCAGTTTTTTCTGTGATAGTATAAAAAAGATACTATTGGATTTAAAGGAGTTGTAAGCATGAATGATAATATAGATTATAAGGTAGAATTACCTAGTGATAATGTATATGAGACAAAATGTCCTGTTATATATGCACTTGATATTGTGGGATCAAAATGGAAATTACCTATTATGTGGTACTTATTTGAAAATGAGATTACTAGATATAATGAATTAAAACGTAGAGTAAAAGGTATTAGTTATATGATGCTTACAAAATCTTTACAAGAATTAGAAGCACATAAACTTGTTATAAGAACTCAATATGAGATGATTCCTCCTAAAGTTGAATATTATTTAACAGAAAGAGGAAAAGAGCTACTTCCTACTTTTAAGGAACTATATAGGTGGGGTGAAAAACAAATTAAACTTGATAAATCAGATTATAAATAATATAAAATAAAGGGATAGTATGTAAGTTTTAGTGAAAATAAATCTAGATATATTTGTGAAAAATTTACATAGTATAAGTAATAAATACAGATAATAAAAATAGTAGCTCTTATATAGGGTTACTTTTTTTAGTGATAATATTAAGCGATACATAGACTTAAAACCAAAAAGTTTATATATATGTAGACATAAAGTTAAAATTAACATATAATTAACATATAAATAGATGTAAAGGGGTATTGAATAATATGAATGAAAATAATAAAGAAGTATTTTGGGATGCAACTATTGAAGAGGTAAAAAAAGGGTATGTTGAATTAGAAGAAAGTTATAAATGTATAATTTGTGATGATGAATTTACAAAGGGAAGAATATATGAAATAGATTCTATGCTCTATGATTCAAGAAAGGCTACTGAATTTCATATATCAGAAAAGCATGGATCTACATTAGAATATTTATTAGGGATTAACCCAGCATTTATAGGAGTATCACAGGTTCAAAGAGAGTTGTTAGTATTAATAGCATCAGGATTAACGGATAAGGAAATTGCCATAAATCTAGGGGTAGCACAATCTACTATAAGAAATCATCGTTATAAATTACGAGAAAAAGAAAAGCAAGCAAGATTATTTTTAGCAATGATGGAATTAATATCATCCAGCACAAAGAAGAAGGTAAACATATTAGATAAGGATAATCTATGTGATGCTCACAAAACAGCAACTACCCTAGATGATAGATATAACATTACTGAAAAGGAAAGAGAAAGTACAATTAAAAATTATATGGATGAAAATGGAGCAATAAAAACTTTTCCTGCTAAGGAAAAGAAGAAAATAATAGTTTTATCTGAAATAGTTAAGCAGTTTTATAAAGGAAAGAAGTACTCTGAAAAAGAGGTAAATAGAATTTTAGAAAGAATATATGAGGACTATGCCACTATTAGGAGAGCCTTAATAGAGTATGGGTTTATTGAACGTTCGAATGATTGTAGTAGTTACTGGGTAAAAGAGTAATTTTTTAGGGATATAGCATAGATAAAGGGGGGATTCAAATGGATAAGGAGAATTTTATAATATCAGAAATAAGAGAAATAATAGAAAAAAATTATGACATTGGAATTATTAAAGAGATAAATCCAATTTTAGAAGGTGCTTCATCAGAATGTTTTCATATAATTACAGAAGATAGAGAATATCTATTTAAGGATATCGAGATGATATTTATAAATCATCCTGATAAAGAACCTTTAATAAATAATATGCTTTCAGAAAATGGGATTCCTGTGTCAGAATTTTATAAAACTAAGAATGGTGAATACTTATTAGAGTACTCTGGACATACTTTTCATTTGCAAAGTTTTATAAAAGGTAAAATATTAGAAGTAAATACAGCACCTGAATGGTTTATGAAAGAAAGTGCTGAAATGTTGGGGAAAATTCACAAAGTATTAGAAGGTTTTATTTCATTAACTAGTGGAATAGGTAAAGATTTTTTTAATTTTATAACCCCTGAAGCAGCTAAAGCATCTTATGAAAAATCCTTAGATATAGCATTAAAGCAGGGAGAAAAGCAGAATGTCATTGATTTGGAGTATAGAATTAGTTTATTAGATAAAATAAAAAATATTAAATTTGAAATGGATAGATTTACTTATAAAAATACTCATGGTGATTATTTTATAAGTCAGATCATATGTGGTCAGAAGTGTATTAATGCCATAATTGATTTTACTTCAGCTTGTGTTCATCCTGCTTGCTTCGAATTAATAAGATCATATTCTTATGCAGATCCTGAGTGCGTTCATGGAAAAATAGATTATCATAACTTGGTAAAATATATAAAGGATTATATGAAATATAGTAATTTGGGTACTTATGATATAAAAATGATGGCATATTTGTACTATTATCAACTTGCAGTATGTGACTATTTTAGTCAGTATTATGAGTCTAATAATTCAAATAAAAATGTACTGTGCCATTATGCTCATTGGTCAACTATGCTTTGTAGATGGTTCGAGGAAAATATTGATGAGTTAACAGATAAGCTAGAAAAGGAATTCTGTTAAGTTAAATAAATTAGAAATAATTATATTTAATTTCTATATATTTATGATATGGAATTAACCACGCTTACTTATGATACGGAGAACCATATCATAAGTAAATGAGATTAATAGCCTTAAACATTGTTTTTACGTGGTTAAGGCTATTTTTTATAAGTGAGAATACTGCATCACAAGTAATCGTGTCGGGTATGAAAATTTAAATTATTACTTTTAGAATTAAGGTAAGTACCAGTAATTGATGTTTATATGTTACATTAATAAAGTAGGAGTTTTAGATTCTACGAAATATGGCTTGATAAATTGATATTTTAGTTTTATATAAATATTCTTATGAAAAGTTTATATTATATGATAAAATCAAGATAGTTAAAGATAATTATACAATTTAAAGGGGAAAATTTTTATATGAGGTAGTAATATGGGTAAAAAACTTAATAAAAGAAGTTTACAAAGACGAATAAAAAATATGACATTTTTATTGAATTTAAACAGTTTATTAATAATGATGCTTTTTATGATATTTGCATTAGGAGCGACCTTTAAAATTTTCAGCACCATAATATCAGAAATAGCAGCTAATCAAATCAGCTTTCAACTTAGAGATGAATACTCAAAAGAATTGCACCAAGGAAAAATAAAAGCTGAATTTACAGAAATAACAGATGAATATAAAGAAATGTTTAAAAGGGTAGGATTTTCATATGTACTTCATTTTAATACTGAATCGAAAATTGACATAAGTAAGAAAAATCATGACGATGTAAAAGAATTAGCAAATATGCCTTTATTAATAGTTGACTATAATATACTTAAAGATAATAAATTAATTTACTCTTCGGTACCTGAATTTGTTTTTGATCCTGTTAAATTAACATCTAAAGACGAGAATTGGGTAACGCGAATTTTAAACACAACGACTACAACAATTGTAAACGATGATGAAGATAAGCCTTTGTTTACACTACAAGTGAATCTTAACCCAAAGATTATTTATGGTGGATATATAGCTTTAGTAGCAATATGCTCCATTATTTTTCTTATAACTTTAATAATATCTAAAATAACTTCTTATAAGTTAAGTACTGTTATTATTAAACCTTTATCAGATCTCAATAAGATAATGAAAGATTTAGCAAATGGAAATATAGAAGAAGCAATTCATACTGAAATCAAATTTAAAAAACCAATTAGTGAAGTTGAGGAATTAGTTAAGTCTACCAATATAATTATGGCAAATATGCATGATTATGTTGATATATTGGGGAATCAAAAGATAGAATTAGAAGCTCAAAATGCTACTCTTAATGAAAATAGCAGAGAATTAGAGAATATTAATCAAACTTTAGACAATAAAAACTTAAAGTTGAAGAATATTTTAAATAACGTGGAACAAGGTTTTTTTAACTTAGGACAGGATTTACTTATACAGGAAGAATATAGTCTTCAGTGTGAAAAAATATTTAATAGCGTAATTTCATACAAAAAGTTATCTTCAATATTATATCCTAAAGATGACAATATGATGAAGTTCATAGATGAGTTACTTGTAAAAATATTTGAAGCAGATATCTCCCAGAGAAAATTATATTTGACACTACTACCAGAAGAGATTGCTATAAATGACAAAGTTTTAAGTTTATGTTTTAAAGTTGCTAAAGATTCAAAAGATGAAGATATAATTATGACCATCATAACTGATATAACGGAAAAACGATTTTTAGAAAAAAAGATGCATGAAGAACAAACAATTTTAAAAATGGTGGTAAAAGCCATAATAAATAGAGATGAATTTAGAGAACTTGTAAATGAATATGAAGAATTCACAGGTACATCATTTAAAAATATACCTAAGGAAGAACATGAGCATACATTTAGGCAAATTCATAATTTCAAAGGCAATTTTAGTCAGTATGAAATGGTAAGTCTTATAAATAAGCTTAATGAGTTGGAAAATAAATTATATGAAGGTAATCATAAATTTCATATAGAAGATATAGATGGTACGGAATTAAGTGCATGGTTAAGAGAAGATTTAGATATAATAGAAACCTATGCAGGTAAAGATTTTATGAAATATGGTGAACTCTGCTATGTAAGGAAAGAAAAGCTTATTGAAATTGAAAATAAAATTCGAGAAGTATTGCCTCAAAATGAACTTAAAGTAATTTTACCTCTTATAAGAGATTTGAGAAGTAAATCTTTAAAGGACTTAATGAGGACATATCCAGATTATGTTATGAAATTAAGTGAACGACTAGGCAAAAGTGTAAATCCTTTTGAAATAGTTGGTGATGATATAAGGATAGATGCTAGTTCTTATCAGGATATGTTAAAAGCTATTGTGCATATTTTTAGAAATTCTGTAGACCATGGTATAGAAACAGAGGATGAAAGATTAGAAGCTGGAAAAGGACAAGTTGGTAATATTACTTGCAGAATTCGGGATTTGCAGGATGATTTCCAAATAATTATTTCAGATGATGGAAGAGGAATTAATGTAAAACTTCTAGAACAAAAGAGTTTAGACAAGGGTATATATACTGAAGAAGAATTAAAGAAAATGAATTATGAAGAAAAAATCAATTTGATATTTGAGCAAGGAATAACCACAAAAGAAGAAGCTAACAATATCTCTGGTAGGGGAGTGGGGATGAGTGCTGTTAAGCAAAGCGTAGAAGAGTGCGGTGGAAGAATAAAAGTGGATAACAGTGAAGGATATGGCACCGTATTCATTTTAACACTCCCAAAGCTGAAAGATGAGGATAAAGATCCAATTACAGCTACTGATTTTATTAAAGAAATTGCTGAAACGTCTATAGATATTATTTTTAAACAAACTGGACTCAATTTTGAGTTAAGAGAAATTCAAGCCAAAAATATCATAGCTTTAAATGAGATAACAGCAATTTTAAGTGTTAGTGGAACTATCAATTGTATTTTAACAATTAGTGTTAATAATTCTATGGGCAAAAAGCTAGTAGAAGGTTTTATGATTGATGATATTAACGAAGAAGATAAGACAAATTATTTCGAAGATGTGCTTGGGGAAATATCTAATACCGTAATAGGATTAACTTCAGGTAAATTTGATGATGAAAATGTGATATTTCATATGGGAATACCTTCAATGATATCAAATAGCATTGGAGGATATATTAAGAATACTCAAACTCAAATATTATGTTGCAATTTAATTTGTTCAGAATATGAATTCAATATTAATATGATCTTAGACCTAGAAGAAATTAATTTAAATGACTTATATGGAGGTAATATAGATGGCTAGAATATTAATAGTAGATGATTCAACAGTTATGAGAAAGAACTTGTATAGCATATTTACCAAAAGTGGGCATGAAGTAGTAGGTGAAGCAGCAGATGGTAGGCAAGCAATAATATCATATGTAACTTTAAAACCTGATATAGTTACTATGGATATAACGATGCCTAAGCTTAGCGGTGTTGATGCCGTAGGTGAAATAATAAAAAAAGATATTAATGCTAAAATAATAATGCTTAGTGCTTTAAATCAGAAACAGATGGTTTTTGAAGCACTAAAAAATGGAGCTAAGCATTATATTATAAAACCTATTGATCCGGATAATTTAATTGCAGTGGTAGATGAAGTGCTTAGGGATGATTCTAAAAAAGTAGAGAAGAAAAAGACAGAGATTATTGAAGATAAACCTGGTTTTGAAATAGATAACAAAAATGGAAAATTTATTGTAGAATTTAATGAATACTTAGGTGAAAAGGATTTAATAAGCATAGATACTGCAATAAAGGGATTGCTATTTATAAAACCTCTCAATATGGTATTTGATTTTGGTGATTTACATAATACCACTGATGAACTAGTAAAATCAATAATAGGTTTTGGAAAAAGTGTTGAAAGCTCTGGTGGGAATGTAGAATATAAATCACAAGATGAAAGAATTAGTAACATAATAAACTAGGGAGGTTATTATGAAATATGGTATATTATTGTAGAGAAATAAAGTATATTTTAGTTAAAAAGTGTTATCACTTGCTACTGATATGGTGAACCATATCATAAGTAATATCAATGATAAATTAATATATTTAAGTAAGGTCGAAGAACTAAGTCGAGATGTAGGCGGTTCTTCTTTTTTGTTTACAATAAAAATATAATATTGGAATCAATATAAACTTATAATATAATGGTGAATAAAAAGCAATTGCTAATGATAAAATTAATGGCGTAAATAGCTCCATTGACAATTTAATAAAGGTAGCAAATGAATACAATGTTAAATATAAAATTAATAAATTGTTCACTAGATTCTCAATGAATTCTAAGCAAACTTTAAGGATATATTAAGTTTTAATGTATATAATTCATATTAAAGTATAATTTAGCAGTTTAGGATATAAACTCTAAAATTAAGGAGCTGAAAAAATAATGAGGAAAACATTCTTATTAAGATTAACGAGAATATTTGTAGCAATGGTAGCGGTAGTAGGTATAGCGTTACATCCAACTAGTAAGTTAGTAGATGGAGTATCTGGAGCTACTAGACAAAAGAATCGTGCTAGCACTTCTGAGGATAGCAGTACAACTTCTGATAACAGTATTAAGACTTCGGATAACAGCAGTAGCACTTCTGATAACAGTATTAAAACTTCAGATAACATTAGTACAACTTCTGATAACCGTATTAAAACTTCGGATAATAGTAGTCCTACTTCTAATAATAGTACTAGCACTAATAATCCTACTATTGCCATAGGTTGGGTAAGAGAAGGAGCTAACTGGAAATATATCAGAAAAGACGGTTATAAAACCACTGATTGGTTAAATGATGGTGGTAAATGGTACTATTTTTCATCTAATGGAGAAATGTTAACAGGATGGAATCAAACAGGTGGAAGATGGTATTATATGGCTAGTAGTGGTACAATGCAAACTGGTTGGATAAAAGATAGTTCTGGTAGTTGGTATTATTTAGATACTTCAGGAGTCATGTTAGCAAATACTAAAATAGGTGGTTATACATTAGGTTCTGATGGTAGAATGCAGTAATACTGTAATTGATCGTTATATTTTAGATGAAAGTGGAACTTGGATTTTAATAATATATAGAATAATAAGCACTCACGGGAAACGTCCCGTGAGTGCTTATTTCAATGTCTAGTAAATTATAGAATTATTAGAGTTTGCAAGGCTGATAAAATGGAAATTGAATAATATGTTGTTAGATATAAAAGTACAATTATACTAAATTGAGGTATTCCTCAAAGGAAGCAGGGCACAGCTTTAAATTAAATTTACATCGTATTGTTCGAGCAAAGTCATTATAGTATTATTGGGTGTAGTTTCTGTAATAATACTATGGAAATCTGTTATATTTGAGAAATTGAAAATTCCATCTAGATTGAATCTCTCATTTGGTGCCATCAGAAATAATTCTTTAGATATTTTCATAATTGCTTTTTTAGTACCAGCATCCTCAGATTCACCAGTACTAAGACTTCCATCTCGAAGATCTATTCCACTACATCCTATAAATGCTTTATTACAACGATAAAGTTTTATTTGTTCAATAGAATGAGAACCTATATTTCCACCTACAAGAGGATTGTAATCTCCGCCTATAAAAATAACATGTATCTTCGAATCTAAGTTAATCATTGATGATATTTCAACCATATTTGTAATTAAAGTGACGTTTTTATTATTTTGTGTAATTAGTTTCGCAAGAAAATATGAAATACTTGATGCATCTAAAAAAATGGTATCATTTTCTTTTATTAGTTCATATGCCTTTTTTGCAATGATTTCTTTTAAATTTGTATTCTTTTCAACTCGCTTGAAGAAACTTTCACCATTTACTATAGTACGTTTTATGTTAATAGCACCACCATAAGTACGTTGTAGCAAGTTATTTTTCTCTAAAACTTGAAGATCCTTTCGAATCATACTTTCACTTACTTCAAATTGTGCGCTTAAATCTTTTACTAATACTTTGCCATCTCTATCTAAAATATCTAAAATGTGTTTGTGTCTTTCTTCAATAAACATAGTTTCCTCCAATTTATTCTCATTTACTTCTATTTTAGCAATCATATTATTAAAATGCAATTAAATTAATTGACAAATGAGAACAAGCGGAATAAAATGATATTAAACGGTAACAAATCACACAGAATAAACTATATACAGGGAGAAGCGGAATTTATGAATAAAGTAGTATTTTTTGATATTGATGGAACTTTAATAGATTGTTTAAATGGAATAACAGACATTACTCCTAGAGTAAAAAAGGCTATACGTGGATTGCAGGAAAAAGGAAATTATGTTTTTATAGCTACAGGCAGACCGTATGCTTTTCTAAATGAAGATTTACTTAATTTTGGATTTGATGGATTTGTACTTACCAATGGATCATATGTAAAAGTTGCAGATAAATGCATATATAAGGAATCTATTAAAAAAGAAATTGTAAAGGAACTAGTAGGTAATTTTGAAGAACTTAATATTGAATATATATTGCAGGGGGAGACATATTCATATATTAAAGATGAATATAAGAAGCTACATTCATATTATGATTCTTTTAGTATACCTAAAAAACATTTGGAAGGTAATTATAATCTTGAAGAAGTAGACATATATAAAATCGAAATGTTACTTAATGATAAAAAAGGAATAGATTATTGCTTATCCTTAGAAGATGATAATTTTGATTATGTTCATAACGTAGAACTAGGTTCTTTTGAATTATATTCAAAAACAAATTCAAAAGCATCAGGAATTTTAAAAGTACTAAACTTTTTAAATATTCCTTTAGAAAATAGTTATGCTTTTGGTGACGGAAAAAATGACATAGAAATGTTATCTACAGTAGGCTGTGGAATAGCAATGGGAAATGCTGATGATTCTGTGAAAAGTTATGCTAAAAAAGTTACAGATACAGTACAAAATGATGGAGTAGCTTTAGAAATAGAAAAGTTTATTATTTGATTGTGAAATGAGGTGATTATATTGTTAAAACCTTTAAATGTTGAAAGAAGAACTAAACTGGCTAAGTTTATTATGCTAAATGGAAGTATATCAGTTAAAGAATTAGCCAAAGAATTTAATGTTTCTACTGAAACTATTAGAAAAGATTTAATATCATTAGAAAAAGATAATATTATAAATAAAGGCCATTGTGCTACCATATCATCTAATTATTTAGAAAAATATTTTGATGATAAATTATTAAAAAATATAGATAAAAAATTCAATATTGCTCGAAAAGCAGTTGAAATGATACCAGAAAAAGGTGTTGTTATTTTAGATTCTGGAACTACTGTTCTACAAATTGCTAAGTTATTAAAATTTAAAAGTAATCTAGTTATTGTTACAAATTCATTAGTTGTAGCACAAGCTTTAGAAAACTCTAATAACCAGCTCATTGTAACTGGTGGAGAATTACGGAAAAAGAGTATGTCTTTTGTTGGTTATTTGGCAACTAAAGCTATTAAAAGTATACACGCTGATATAGCATTTATGGGTTGTGATGGATTTCATGTAGATGGTCCTTGCACTAGATCATATAGAGAGTTAGAGGTTAAACAGAGGATTCTTGAGAATTCTAAAGAAGTTGTTTTAGTAACTGATAGCTCGAAATTTAGTATGGATGGTTTATATGGATTTGCAACTTTTGATCAAATTAATAATTTAATAACTGACACAAATGTTACAGAGCAACAACTTGAATTACTTCCATCAAATATTAAAGTTAGTATTGTATAGTGGCTCCACTGAAACTAGTAGAAAGAATTTAATATAATTAGAAAAATTATATACAAACTTTTACATAAGATGGCACATGAAATAAATAGAAAGGGGAGAGAGAAGATGAATAAAGCAATTAACTTAACCAAAAGATTAATTCTATTTTTGGTGGGAATGATTATAATTCAATTTGGAGTTGCATTATATTTAAAAACTAACATAGGTTCTGATCCATTTACAGTTTTTGCACAAGGATTAGCGTTTACATTAGATAAAACAGCATTAAAAGATTTTGAAATAGTTAAATTAATAGCAGGAAAAGCAGAAGTAACACCTGGTATAGCTAATATAATAATATTAGTAGTACTATTTGCAATAATATTTTGTGTTGAAAGAAAACGTATAAAGATAGGAACATTAATTTGTGTTGCGGGAGTTGGACCAATAATAGACTTTGGGGTAAAGGTAATTTCATTTTTCCCAGTTGAATATTATAACTATGTAGTAAGAATGCTTTTAATTGTATTTGGATGTGCAGTAATAGCTATGGGATTTTCAGTGCTTTCAGCAACTAATATTGGAGTTGCACCTAATGATATAATTCCATTTATAATACAAGATAAAACTAAATGCCACTATCGTTGGATTAGAATGGGATGGGATGCTACATTTTTAGTAATGGGATTAGCATTAGGAGGAATTGTTGGAGTTGGTACAGTGATAGCTATGGTTGTAACTGGACCATTTATACAAATTTCTCTTCCATATGGAGAGAAATTTGTAAGAAAAATAGTAAGAAAATGATGCGATATCTAAGCTTACAGGACTTACAGATAAAGAAATAAACTATTAATGCAGCTAAAAAGTATAAAGTTAAGGGTATAACTCTAAGCTCAGAACAATTTGCTAAGATTAATGAAAGAATAAAAGAAGAGGGCTTAAGTGATCTCGTTGAAGTCCAACTTCTAGACTATAGAGAGATAAAAAACAGAACATTTGATAGAATAGTTAGTGTGGGTATGATAGAACATGTTGGAAAGGATCATCTTAATGAATATTTTTCTAAAGTTAATAATTTATTAACACAAGGTGGATTATCTATGGTTCACTGCATAACAGGAGCAGAAGAATATGAAGATGGTGGAACAAATTCATGGATTAATAAGTATATTTTCCCAGGTGGATATATACCATCAGTTAAAGAATTAGTCTCTTATATGGAGTCTGAAAAATTTTACTTAACTGATATAGAAAGTCTTAGAAGACATTATGGAAGAACCTTAGAGCATTGGGCAGCAAATTTTGAAAATGCATTACCTGAAATAGGTAAAACCAAGGATGAAACCTTTATAAGAATGTGGAGATTATATTTAAATTCTTGTGCAGCATCTTTTAATTGTGGTAATCTTGATCTTCATCAATTTTTATTTACTAAAGAAATAAATAATAAGTTGCCATGGACTAGGGAGTATATGTATGAAAATCATTAATATGAATAAATAAAATATGTAACCATAATTGAAAAAATATATGGAATTATTAATGATGAGTATTGTTGCCATATTGATATAACTATTGAGGAATGGAAACAATTAATAGTTATTTAGATGATAACTTAATAATGTATTTAAGTGATAGAGGAGAGCCAAGTCCAGATGGAGGAGGTTCTCCTTCTTCTTTTGTTTCAAAAAGAACGCTAATGAGAAATCCTGTTAAAACAAAAATTAGTATATGATAGTGCTGACTATGTAAATTTGACGTATTAAATTAAAAACTTGTTCTTTAGAAGTTGAATAATAGGGTATTTATAAAATATGTTATAATTAATGCGTCGCGATGGATAAATGTGTAGTAAAAGAGAATATATGTCTGATAGAAATACAGTTCTTATTATTAAAGAGGAAATTCTTAAGTTGCTTATTGATATTCAGAATGAGCTTTTAGAGTTTTACATAAGACAACAATTATATAAAACACAATTTTCTGAGCTACTTGATTTACAAAGTACTGGGATGTTTATGGAAAGTGCAAAATATTTACACGCTTATAACCATTTTTAGTTCCACTACTATACAAACTTCGTATTTTACTGCGAAGTAATTAATAAGAGGTGATTAAATGAATAATAAATCTTTTGAAGAATTGAAGAATGAGGGGAGTTCAGTTTTAAGACTGCTTCCACACCGATTGGGCAATTCTATCTCTAAACAGTTGCCCCTTCAATTTATTATTTTCCTAATGGGACAACTAGTTTCAAAACTAGGTGACGCACTTTACACCTTTGCAATACCATGGATTTCATATGAACTAACACATTCAGTTATTGTTATGGGTTCAATGTATGCAGTCAGCGTATTGCCAGTTGTGTTATTTGGTCCAATCATTGGCGTGTATGTTGATCGCTGGGACCGTCGACGACTGATGATGTTCGCTGATGTAACACGAGGGATTCTAGTCGCTTTAGTTCCACTTATGCAAATGCTGGGCATCCTGCAACTTTGGCAACTCTATGTTGTATCATTTATTTTGGCAGGATTGTCATTACTTTTTGACGTATCGGTTGTAGCTTCTATCCCAAATATAATAGGAAATAAAAATCTTACTAAGGCAAATGCATCGTATCAATTAATAAATCAAGCTGGTGATTTAATTGGTCCTCTTTTTGCTGGTATTATGATAACCACTTTAGGAGGCTACCGTACCTTATGGTTTGATGCTGTATCTTTCGCAGGGACACTGTGGGCTATATGGAGAATAAAGACCTTGAAAAAACCGGTTGAGAAAACACGGCTAAGGGAGATTTTTCATGGAATGAATGAGGGACTGCATTTTTTAACCCACGACAAGTTGAATTTAAGTTTCTCCCTACAGGCCATGATTGGCAACTTTGGATATAGTGCAGCCTATGGAGTTTTGATGTTCTATCTGCTCTCCACACTCCATCTAAGTGCAACTCAAGTTAGTTACAACTACTCGTTTATTGGACTTGGTGGTTTATTGGGAAGTATTATTGTGGTTCCTTTGGAACGCTATTTCAGGCGTGGAGTACTTATACCTATACTTTTAATTGTAGGGACATGTGGTTTTCTATATGCATTAATTACCCCCCTTTGGCTAGGCCCAGGAATCGCTTTTGGTATTGTTACAATCTGCAATGTGGCATGGAACACGATTGTGACATCAGTACGGCAGGAAACTGTCCCTTCAAATATGTTAGGAAGAGTGCTTAGTTTCTCTCGTGTGTTTACACGCTTGGCTATGCCTCTTGGCATGATGGTAGGTAGTTTAGTTTCCAATTCAATCAGTCCAGTTGCAGTATTCGCTATTGCCGCTGTTTCCAAGGGAGTTGAGGTTTCAATTGCCTTATTGTCCCCAATTCGCAAGTTATGAAAACTTTACTAAAACTGTAATATGTATAAGATGTTGCTTAAGATGGATTTTGGGGATTGACTCTATGGTTACCCAAGACTATATAATAAATATAGACGACAGGGGTGTACACCTGTGAAGCCTAATAAATGGAGGTAGATTATGTTTAAGATAGGTGGATTTTCAAATTTAAGTGGATTATCAATTAACACTTTACATCATTATAATGAAATAGGTATTCTAAAACCTTAGCAAGTGGATGAATTTACAGGATACCGTTACTATAGTGCTATGCAACTTGTTACTGTAAATAAAATTATTGTTTTATAATTCAACATGGAACTGGAAAACATCAGAATCATGGGATATGGAAGTGGCTGAACCTGTGACTAAATGCGTTGCTGATAACAATATTGTTAAAGTGTATGAGTTACCTGCTGTAGATAAAGTGGCTTGTGTTGTTCATCAAGGTTCATTTAATACAATAGGAGAAACCTACAAAGCATTACATCAATGGATTGAGAAAAATAATTATAAGATAGATGGACCAGTTCGTGAAATATACCATAAGGGTGAATGGGAAACAAATAATCCAGAAGAATATGTGACTGAACTACAGTTTCCTTTAGCATAATTTTAATCTACACAAAGGATGTAACAGTTAAAATTAGAATGATAAGAAGTATCTTAAAGAGGTGCTTCTTATTTTCAATAAAAGAACTTGTTATATAAGTAAGAATCCAAATCTTGTATTTGGTTATTCGAACTTATCCAACGCAGTCGGATAAGTTCGAAAGACAATTGGTTATCACTTGCTACTGATACGGTAAACCGTATCATAAGTAGTATGTTTAACAAATATATTTAGAACTAATGATCTATAAAAAAATCATGTTTTAAAACTAATCTAATAATATAGTTGGAAAAAGATGTGAAGTTATGGGAGAGAATTAGTAAGAAAAAATGATGGCATTGAAGGCTGTCATTTTTTTGTATAAAATGAGAATATAGAAAACAGCTGTTACTTCTAAATAAAAAGTTTGTGAGGCGAGTATATATGAAAAAAATAGATAAAGAGTTAATTGAATGGGCTATCAATAAAATAGAAACAGAATTTAATGGAGATATAAGTCTACTACTTGGAAGAAAAGGGGCATGCAAGGTACCAGAGGATGGAGATGATATGGCATTTGACTTTTTTATACCAACTTGTGACCATGGATATTCTCTTGCAAGAACTTTTATAATTGATGATATGGGATATGATTTGTTTCCAATGTCATGGGAAAGAGTAGCGGGACTAGCAACATTAAATGAAGGTATTGCATTTTGTTTAGCAGATAGTGAAATCCTATATGCTAGAAGTGATACTGATAGAGAGCGTTTTGAATTGCTAAGAAAAACTATGTTTAATAATTTAAAGGATAAAGATTTTTTATATATGAAATCTTTAGAAAAGATTAATTCTGCAATGGATATATACAAAATTATGCTCTTTGAAAAGATTCTCAGTAATGTTAGAAAGGCTGCAGGAGGAATTATTGAGTATTTAAGTCAGTCATTAGCAATAATTAATGGGACTTATATTAATAGGGATTACGGATATTCAGAAAGAATGGAACAGATAAAGAGATTCCCTAGTATTCCAGCTAATTTTTTAAAAAACTATGAAGAAATTCTTAGGGCAACAGACATTGATAATATATTCAAAGCAGTCCATAATTTAATAGAAGAAACAAGAGAGTTTTTTGAGCAGTTCATGCCTGAGAGAAATTTAAAAGGCTATAATTATGATGAATTGGCAGGATGGTATGAAGAAGCTAGATATACCTTCAGACGCATTGCTTATGCATGTAAGAATAATAAGTCTATAGAATGTTTTCATTTGGGATATTATTTGCAAGTAGAATTTGATATTCTTACTGAAGAAGCAGGCTTAGATAAGATGGATTTACTTGGTAGTTATGATGTTAAAGATTTGTCTGTCTTTGGGAAGCGTGCAAAGGATATAGAGGAATACATCCTTAGTGAAATAAAAAAGCATGGGGCAGTTTTAATAAAGTATGATAATCTAGATGAATTTTTAAAGAAACAAGGATAGAGGTAGGTAGATAATAAAATATTGAATTGGGAATGGGGTAGTTATGAAATATAGAAATGCCTTAGATATTTTGCCGGATAAATTGCTTCGTGAAATACAGAAATACACATCAGGAGAGGCGATATATATTCCTCAGGTTACTGAAAGACAGAAATGGGGGGAAGGTTCTGGTGCACGTAGATATTATGAGGAACGAAACCAAAAAATATGTAAGGAACATAAAGCTGGGGCTTCAATGGAAGAACTAGCAGATACTTTTAATTTGTCTATAGAAACTATTAGAAAGATTTTATATCGTAAATAGGGTTGATTTAAACAATTTGCAACAGTAACTATATTCCCCTTTATAATATACCTTGGGTATATTATAAAGGGGGATTTTTTTATGTTATATTCAGTTGAGAAAATAAAAACTAATTCATTAAGGATGGTTGGTATAGATATCTCTTTAGATGAGTTGATTAATCTATATAAAAATGATAAATGAATAATAGGATTTAATTCATCGGCAAAGTAACTAATTAAAAAATAGCATTAGCTGAAAACTGCAGTTAAAGCAGTATGGTGATGTATGTCATAAATAAATGAAAACATACTACAAAGTAACATGGTAAGTTTTGCTTAATTTGTATATAATATAGATGTGAAAATGTAAATCAACACATGCTATGAAGAGCTTAGGTGAGAACTCTAATATGCAAAGGGGGAATGGGCATGACGGCCAGGGAGGAATTATTTGCTTATAGTAAAATCTATGATCAAAAGGGGAGTGAAACCTTATTTCTAGAAGCAATGAGAGAATCCATAAATCATCATCGGACTCATTGTGAATTTTATGATAAGTTATTAAAAGATCGTAATTTTTCAAGTGAACAAATAAAGTCCATTGAGGATTGTGGAAAAATACCAACAATAACTGCAGAATTTTTTAAACATCATGAAGTGCTTAGTGTAAAAAATGAAGAAATTGAAATTCACGCTACATCCTCTGGTACGCAAGGTCAAAAAAGCCAGATATTTCTTGATTCTACTTCAATTAAACTTGGAACTAAAATGGCAATTAAAGCTATAAAGCATCATGGATTTATTTCAATAATCCCAACTAATTATCTTATTTTAGGGTATGAACCTAAAGCGGGAAATGATATGGGCAATGTAAAGATTGCGCTTGGCATGACTAGATTTGCACCGGTTAAAGAAAAAGTATTTGCATTAAGATCTATTGGCAATGGTTATGAAATTGATTATTTTGGAATTATAGATGCTTTTAAGAGATTTAACAGACAAAAGCTACCAGTTCGAATTTTAGGTTTTCCTTCTTATTTATATATGCTTTTAAAAATGATGAAAGACTCAGGCATAAGGCCATTAAAGTTAAATAAAAGGTCTGTAGTTCTAACAGGTGGTGGTTGGAAAAAGTTTGGTGATATGGCAATAGATAAGAATGAATTATATTCAATGGTTGAAGAATTTCTTGGTATTCCAGCTAAGAATTGTCGTGATTTCTACAGTGCTGTGGAGCACAGTGTTGCGTATCCTGAATGTGAAAAACACCACATGCATGTACCCATATGGAGTAGAGTTATTATCCGTGATGTGAAAACTTTAGAACCGTTAGGTTTTAATCAGCCTGGATTCCTAAACTTTGTAAGTCCATTGGTTTCTTCTGTGCCTATATCTTCTATACTTATGGGGGATATGGCAGTATTAAGAGATGGTAAAAAATGTGGCTGTGGAATTGAGACACCCTATTTTGAAGTACTTGGTAGAGCAGGAACAGCTAATGTAAGAAGCTGCGCAGTTGCTGCTTCAGAGTATATGAAGGGAGACTAATATGGATAATATTTATAGAGGGGAACTAATTTCTAAGGATAACTTTATCAATAATCTTAGTGAACTAAAGGAAATAATAGAAGCTGATTTATTGCTTGAGACACTGATGCCAGAAATAGTCATTGAAGCAGCCCATAGTTTGGCAAAGGAAATCAATAAACAGGAGGTTGTGCAGCAACTTATAGCAATGGGGATGCCAAAATGGGTTTCCGAGGAATATGTAAAGGTTATTATAGATAGTATAGATAGAAAGGCACTGCTGACTAAAGTACATTCTGAATTAGGAGAGAACCCTTTTGTGTGGAAAACGGTTGAGACAGGGATAGAAGAAAAAGAACAGCCTCTTGGAGTAATCCTACATATTGGAGCAGGAAATGCTTTAGGACTTTCTGCATTTAGTGTTATAGAAGGCCTCTTAACAAGGAATATAAATATATTAAAGTTGCCAGAACATGAAGGTGGCTTGTCCTCTAAGATACTTATGAGATTAGTTGAGATAGAACCTAGGTTAAAACCATATATCTATGTTCTTGATGTGTCTTCAAAGAATAGTGAAGTGATTGGTAAACTTGTGGAAATGGCAAATGCAGCTGTAGTCTGGGGATCAGATGAAGCTATTAGAGCTATAAGGAAACTTGCTCCACCATCTTTGCCTATAATTGAATGGGGTCATCGCTTGAGTTTTGCCTATTTTACAAAGCAAGAGAAGGATGAAAAAGATTTGGCAGGTTTAGCAAGGGATATATGTTTAACGGATCAGCTTTATTGTAGTTCTCCTCAATGTGTTTTTTATGAAACTGATGAGAATAAAGAGCTTGATGATTTTGCAAATAGGTTGGCAAAACATATTGAAAGTGTGGCAGCAGAATATCCATCATTAGTTAGACCTATAGATGTACAAGCACAAATCACATGGACCCATGAACTTGTTAAAATGGAGGAAATTCTAGAAGAAAAAAGATTGATTACTGATGAAAAAAAGCAGTATAGTGTTATGGTAGACTATAATGCTGAACTAAAAGCATCTCCACTTTTTCGTAATATTTGGGCAATGCCAATAAAACGAGAAAAATTATTAGGTTTGTTAAGAGCTCACAAGGGTCACTTGCAAACTGTTGGATTGAGTTGTCATAAGGAAGAATTAGATGAATTGTCTAATATTTTATATTCAGCGGGAGTAAATAGAATTACAAGTTGTGGTTATATGTCTGTTAATTATAGTGGTGAACCCCATGATGGGGTTTATGCTTTGGGAAGATATGTTCGGAAGGTTAATAGAAGAGTGAAATAATAAAGAAGGAGAATTTTCTAAGTAATAGAAATTTTCCTTCTTTTTCAGTTTAAAAACATACCACTTACAAGTAATAACTAACCACTTACTGTTATACCATTTACAAGGGCAAAAGCAATTAATATAATAATAACTGTGGGGAGGGAAAATATGAAAATACGAATTGAAGTAGATAATAAAATAACTGAAAATGAAGTTATTATTAAGTGTAGTGAACTAAGTGAAGAGGTTGAAAATATTCAAGTTATGCTTGGCGATATGCTATCGAATAAGAAAGGTATAATTTTTTACAGAGGTGATGCGGAGTATTATCTTTCTTTGGAAGAAGTTTTATTTTTTGATACTGAAGAAAATGGTATTTGTGCACATACCATTAGTAATATATATAGTGTTAAATATAAGCTTTATGAACTTGAAGAATTCTTGCCAGGATATTTTATGCGAGTTTCAAAATCAACAATTCTAAATACAAATCATATTTATTCCATAACACGTAGCCTATCATCAGCAAGTAAGGTTGAATTTCAAAATACTCATAAACAGGTATATGTTTCAAGATATTATTATAAACCATTAAAAATTAAATTATTAGAAAAGAGGAAATAAGATGAAAAAAGAAAGTGTTTTTTGGGGAATTTTATTAATATTAGCAGGTATTTTTTTGATTGTAAGTAAACTTGGATATATCCCTAATATACATGTATTTAGTTTATTGTTAACAGTTTTTTTGGTAGTAGTTATTGGAAAAAGTTTACTTCGTCTGAATTTTCAAGGTATTCTATTTCCTATTGCATTTATTTGTATAATATATGATAAAGAATTAGGGCTTACAGCTATTACACCTTGGACAGTGCTAATGGCAGCGCTATTTGGTAGTATTGGTCTTTCTATGATTTTTCACAAGCACATTAAATGGATTAATCATGAGCATAATCATGATGATTACAAGTTTGAGAAAATTAATATAGAAGATGGAAGTAATGTTGGATTTAAAACTTCATTTGGTGCTAGTATAAAATATATAAATACAGATAAGTTTGAGCAAGCTGATTTTAATTGTTCTTTTGGAGCTATGAAGGTATATTTTGATAATGCAATAATGAGTAATGAAAATGCTGTAGTTAGAATTAATGCTTCTTTTTCAGGAATGGAATTATATATACCCAAAACTTGGAGTGTTAATGATAAAACAAATGTGTTTTTAGGATCTATTGATGAAAAGAATAGAAATAATCAAACAACAACAAATACTTTAACATTAGTTGGTGATATTAGCTTTTCAGGAGTAGAGATAATTTATATCTAATGTATAAGGCATAATCAAAAAATAAGAAAACTTGTTATAATGCTAGGTGGTCAAAGTCTTGAAGTTCAATGGACTTTGATCACTTAGTGTTTTTTGTTGTGTTAAGTGTAGGGGAAATAACAAATGTACTTGTTGGAATAGCAAGTGCAAGGTGGTTTAGAATAATGACGGGTGAGCCACATCATAAGTAATATCAATGATAACTTAATAATGTATTTAAGTAAGGTCGAAGAACTAAGTACTGATGAGGTGATTTGTATATCATTTCATGATGATGAAATATAAAAACATAAATAGATTATTATAAAAAACTTTGAAAAGATGCTGTATCGCTCAAAATGAACGACAGCATTTTAAATTATTTGACAATTGAGATTTTTAAAATAAATCCCTAACCAATAATCACTCACGGGAAACTTCCTGTGAGTGATTTTTCAATGCCTAGTAAATTATAGAATTATTAGAATATTTCTTTTCTTAAGAAGTGTAATAAGTAAAACGTTGTAATTATATTACAACATTTTAAAATAATGTATAACTTAAACTTATTGAACATAAAGAAAAAGCAACATTTCATAGGGGTAATATGAATGTTGCTTCTTTATATTTATAGGGTAAATATTTATGAAAAAAAATATTATTATCAGCTTTATAAACTTATTATAATATGAAATTATGTCAGAATGGTGGCAAGTTTAGATTAAACTCATTAAAAATTTAATAATATTATATTTATAAATATGTATATGGTTCACCATGAATATGGAGAAGAATATTACCATAAATATGGTGAAGAATATGCGCCAAAAATGAGGGCTGAGAGGTTTCGAGGTTGGAAAAACTAGTTATTTTAAGAATATTTCTTAATTTAAAATATATATATCAAAATATCAACATAGTAAGCAAGTGATTATTTTGTAGTTACTGAATTTTATTTGTAGATGTCCAGTTCAAACCAGAAGATACTGCCTTGACCAACAGTACTTTTAACTCCATAATTGGCATGATGTTGGCCAAGAATAGTTTTTACAATTGACAAGCCAAGTCCCGTTCCAATTGCTGCACGTTTATGCTCTTTGCTAACCTTATAATACCTATTCCATATAAGTGGTAGTTTATCTTGGTTGGATTACTTCAGGTTTAAAAGATGAATTACCTCCACCAAATAGAGAAATAGGTTATGGTATTTCAAAAGATATACACGTAAGGGGCATGCAACTCAAGCTTCTAAAGGGTTAATTAAGTACTTATTTGAAAACACTAATTGTGAGGTATTAAATACTACTGCATTAACATATAATACTTCTTCAAATAAGGTGATAGAAAAATGTGGTTTTAAGCTAATTGATACTATAAAAATTGATGGGGAGAACTATTACTATTACAAACTCAAAAAGGTGAATGGGAACATAAAAACATAGAAGAATAATAAACATATAAGTATATATAATAATGAGTAAAAATAAAAGGAATACTTAAATCGTTAATGATGAAAAGTAAGATGAGAAATACGATTAGTAAAATAGAGTATATATAAATAATTAACGTATAAAGCAAAATACATTAAATAAAAGTGTCAAAAAATATGTAGCATCAAAATATACAAAGGACAATAACCGTTTCTTTACTTATATAATAAAATTTTGTTTTTCACCAAAATTTTCTTCATATTTTGGGCACCCAAAACGTTTTGCAAGCCATTGTACGATAAATGGACATAAAATTGCTGATAAAACAGCAGCACACGATATTTGCACAGTTGCTAATTTTACATAAGAAGAAAAGCTCGGAACTATTTGTCCAATCATCGCTGGCACTGCAATTGTGTTACCAGCAACAGATACAGTTGCCATACCACCATAACCAGGTCTTTTTAATAAAACTCTGTCAACAATAAAGGCAACAGGCCCAGTTACAACTATTACAATAATAAAAAGAAAAACTCCGCTAAAGCCTGCCTCAAAAATTTTCCAAAGATCAATATTTGCTCCTAAAATAAAGCCCATTATAGGTAGCACTAATGCAGTTCCGTTTTTCCTGATAGTTTAATTTTATCATCAAGGGTGCATAATAAAATTCCAATGCATATAGGTAATAAAATGGTTACATATTCTTGCCAACTTATTGCATTGCTTCCTGCAATTCCGATAGTAAGTAAAGAGAGCATAGGGCCTGAATTTAAATTAAACATTGGTCTTGCAACAAGGTCAGCATGGTCGCCATAACTTTGTACGAGCCCCATATATAAACTACCATTATTGTTCGTTAAAGCACATAAAATTGCTAAGCTACATGTTCCTAGTATTCCGTTATTTCCAAAGTAGTGAAATATAAGAATATAAACACCAGCACCTGCTAAATATTTAAACAACACGTGACTGCCACCTCGCTTTAAAGCTTCTGGTATATCACTAATGCTCATTTGTGTTCCTGTAAATAATAAAGTCAAGACCATCATAACTTTTAATCCATCATCAGAAATTAAAGCTTGACTATAACTACCTATTCTCAAAATTGAAGGACAAATTGTATTTAAAATAGCTGATATAAATAATGGCACAATCATTGTCCCAGCTGGTATTTTATTTATTTTTTCTAATATTCGCATGTTTATCTCCTTTTCTGCTTATCTAAACTTAGTAAAAATAAGTTTATTCTATTTAATAGTACATATTTATTATGATATTTTTTTCCATAGTAATAAATATTAAATTGTATAAAAGTGATCTGTTGCTGAAAAATACACAAAGTAGTTAAATAAAGCCTAAAAAGGGATTATCTTAAGAAATTAAATAAGAGTTTTAATTAATGAACAATGTGTAGATTTGGCGTAGTAATTTATTGAAATAATGTTCTTTGAAAATTGAATAGTGTGATATTTACAAAACATGATATAATTAACTGAAATATAAAATAATTTGTTGAGGTAATAAATATGAAAGATAATATCATAAATCGATTAAAGACATGGGGAAGAAGTGCCGCTGGAAAAATCTCTTTTTTTTATTTTTTATCAGTGTAGTATTGATTTTTATAGCATGTTCTTCATGGGGGAATTTAAGTGAAAATGCAGCTAATAACACAAATAATATTTTAATTGGATTAGCAACTAATTTATTAGGAATTATTGTTACGGTTTCATTTGTTCAGCACTTTATAGATCGGCAAGATGAGAAACAAGAGAGAATTGAAGAAATTGCGTCAATAAAAAGATATGATAGATTAATGCTTATATTAATTAAAAAATATGTAATGTATTTTAATTATGTAATTACACCTATGGAGAAAAGAGCTGGATTTAATCATTTAGATTTAAAAACGGATTTTTTATTTGAAGATATGTGTGATATGTATGTACAAACACTAGAGAATTGTGATGCCTTGTTCAAACCACGTATAACTTTATTTTATGATTCAGAAGAAAAATTAAGGGATTATATGATTAGAATGATTGAAAATGTTCCATTTAAATATAATGATAAACTCAAAGATTGTATTATGAATTTTATTGAAAAATCTTTAGCTTATGATGTGCGTGGCGCAATATTGGACAAGATTAATAATAGAACAGCTGATAATCAAAAGTTATCTGAAATTATTCAAAAAGAAATAAAGGACCCATCAAATAAATGGCTTGAAAAAGCACTGAATGGGGAGCACATAGGTTTTATGTTGCCATATGTTAAGTTGTATAATTTAATGCAAATAGAAATCCAATTAATAATAGAATACCAGAATTATTTAAAAAATTTAGAGTAGTTCTGATAATATTTATATTGTATAGCTTCATGCAAAAATCAAATGCCAGCTCTCTATATACAATTTTCGTTCTAATGAATTTCAATTTATGAAACATAAGTATTATTTCATTTAAAAATTTAATAGTAAATTAAAAAATATCGCACTATTCTATACTATGAATAGATTTGCGATATTTTTTAATTTGAAATACTACGTAATACTATTAAGGGATGCACTAAAAATGGGTAATAAATTAGAATAAAAGAACTTAACATATAAAAAGTAATATGGTAAGTTTTGTTTTATTTTGGTAAAATATATTGAAATTAATTTTATAAATGGTATATAATAGAATTTAGTATAGGTTTGTATTAAATCTATACTATGAGAACATAAGAGAAAGGGGCGTAGCTTTATGACAAGACCTGTTATTTATGCATAGCAAAGGCTATTGCATAAGAGTTAATGATAAAAATATAAAATAGCCTTTGCTCAATCCTAAGATAAAATTATATTTAGGAGGAGCATAAAATGAGCTATGCAAAAGCTGGGGATGTTTTCCCAGATGAAATATTAAAAATAATTCAAAACTATATACAGGGTGAATACATTTATATACCAAAGAAAGAGGAAAATAAAATTGCATGGGGTGAATTAACTCAAAGCAAAAAGGAACTTTCAAATAGAAATACAAGTATATATGAAGATTATTTAACTGGAATGTCTACACAAAGCCTTTCAGAAAGATATTATTTATCACCAAAAACTATACAAAGAATTATTTTGCAAAAAAAGAAAATATCATGATAGAGAATATGCTGCCTAATTTGTATTAGGTGGCACTTTTTTGTTTAAGAATTAAGTAAGAGGTTGTGTGTGTAGAAGGACTAATGTTATTGTTAATAAGTAATGAAAAGCGAAGAAATGCGTGTATAACTATTAAGAGTAGTTACTATAACTTTGTAAAAATTCGAATTATACATTATTTTATAACTGCACGACAATAGGGGAGATTATATATGTTAAATGAGTTGATTTCTGAGTTAAAAACCCGTGGTGTGAATTTTGTCAAAGTAGTTGATATATCCATGCTCTCGGTAAAGGAAAATAAGGGGTATAGTGTTGCTATTTTGATAGGAATAATTTTGAGCCCCAGTTATATTTTTCGTCTGTCAAAAGAAAACATAGTAGACTATTTTGAGTTTTCAAAAAAGGAACATGATGTTAATGAACTTTCAGAATGGACGGCTGATTTTATCAAAGCAAAAGGATACAAAGCATATGCTCAATCAGAAAGAAATCTTATAAATGGATTTTATGATGTAAATACTAAAACCACTACACTTCCACATAAAAAAATTGCCATGTTGGCTGGATTGGGTTGGATTGGGAAAAGTAATTTGCTAGTTACTGAAGAATATGGAAGTGCACTTTGTATGTGTAGTGTATTGACAAATGCACCGTTACCCACTCAAAATAAACCGATAATAATGCCTAAATGTGGGGGATGTACTGTTTGTAAGGATATTTGTCCAGCAAAGGTTATCCATGGATCTACATGGGAAATAGGTATGAATAGAGATTTAATAGTCGATGTATACCACTGTGAGACTTGTTTGAAATGTTTAACTAATTGTTTATGGACCCAGAAGTATATGAAAATTTCAAGTGACTGAACAGCAGAAGCCAAAGGTGAAGTCTTGATTTGTAAAAGTTTTAAATGTATATGGAGTATAATCCTTATGATTTTTATCATATTGCCTCATTTTTATTTATGAAATAAGAATGAGGTTTTATGTAATATGCAGGGGTGATAAAATATATTTATAGAAAAGAGATTGGAGGAATTATTTATGACAACAGATATTTTTAATGCATAGCAGAGGCTAGTGAATTATTATAAAAATGTAATGAGATAGCCTTTGCAAATCCTAAAAATTCAATTGACTTAGGAGGAGCAACATGAGCTATTTAAAAAAATATCAATGGGAATTAGATCCTATAAATTTACCAATAATAAGAAGGAATTGTCCTAAATGTAATGAAAAAGCAAGCTATATAAATACTGAAAGATTTAGAGTAAATGCTAATAAAAGTAATATTGACGTTTGGCTAATTTATCAATGTGAAAAATGTAAATCAACTTGGAATATGACAATATATGAAAGAATAAAACCATATGATATTAATAAAGATGAGTATGAAAGATTTCTTTCTAATGATAAAGAATTAGCCAGAGAATATGCTTTTAATTTAAGTATATATAATAAAAATAAAGCTGAAGTTATTCTAGAAGATGTTAATTATAAATTAATTCAAAAGAAATTAGAAGTATATTATATTAAGGAAACTCCTACTCCTAACGTCGTAGGAGTAAGCGATTCGCGCAAAAAGCAAGTTTTTGGCTCTCTGCTTAATGAGAATGAGCTTGTTATTGAAATTGCTTGTAAGTATCCAATAGAGATTAGAGTGGACAAGCTTTTAAGTGATAAACTGGGAATTTCAAGGAGCCAAATAAAAAGTATGCATAAAAAAGGATTAATATTAATTAAAGATGATAAAAATTCATTAAATGCAAAAGTAAGAGATAAAATGGAGATACATGTTTTAAAGGTAGTAGAGAATATAGAAGTTTTAGAAGCTATAGTATAAAGGCGTTTTATTAACTAATACAATTAAATAAAAGTTAGAGGGGAGTATTCAAAAAATGCAGAAAGAAGAAATAAACATGAGCCCACTTACGAGAGAAGAAAAGGATTCTTTTGTGGGCTATTGTGAGGTTGAACTTGTGGATAATTACGGTGGAGTTACGTAAGCGTCAAAGAATCGACGCGTAGCGGTAGTATAATTTAAGTGATAAAATAAACCCAACAGAAAAACTTATATTCTCTGTTGGGTATAATTTTATATAGAAATAATTATTTGGTAGTCTTAACGCGCAGTTCATCTGGAATGCTTTCAGACCATGGCATACATTTTTCTAGTATGTCCATTTCCTTAACTTCTGAATTTGCAAACATTTCAAATAAATATACTAAATACTTTTCCACTGCTAAGCCATTGGCTTTAGCCGTTTCAGTAATACTATAAAGTAATGCACTTGATTTTGCGCCTTTTACTGTCTTGGAGAACATCCAGTTTTTTCTGCCAATTACAAATGGTTTTATAGCTCTTTCAGCTGCATTATTATCAATTTCAAGACATCCATTTGTCAAGAAAGTTCTCATATATGGCAACAACTTTTGAGCATATGCAAGAGCTTTACCTAAAGGACTTTTAGGAAGAGCATTAACAATTTCATTATCTACATATTCTTGAAATTTATTAAGAATGGGTGCAGATCTCTTGAGCCTTATTGCATGTCGATCACCATAATAATCATCACTACATATATATTGTTCCCTTAGATCTTTTTCAACTTTATAAAGTCGCTCACAATAATTAAACCCTTCTATTGCGTGAGACTGCTTTAGAGCTTCGGGGTTTAAGGTTGATATTATATCAAAGAATTTTCTTCGAATATGGGCCATACAATATAGTCTTTTTATATTCTTAACTTTATTATAGCCATCATATCCATCTGTTTGAAGATATCCAGAGAAACCTTCAAGAAATTCTTCAGCACAAGAACCAGATCTTGTTTTCTGATAATCATATAAAATTATATGGTTCTCTATGCCTCCGGAGCGATATAGCCACATGAACCTTTTTGAGTTGGAGTCTTTTCCATTTTCCTCAATAACCTTCACATAAGTTTCATCGGCGTGGATATAATTTCTTCTTAAGAGTTCCTCTTTCATATAATGAAAAACAGGCTGAAGTTCATTTGCACAACTTATTATCCAGTTGGATAATGTCTGTCTTGAAAGATTAACATTCATCATCTTAAAATATGATTCCATTCTATATAATGGCATTGCATATTGATATTTCATGCTCACAACATGAGCTAATAATTCATTTGAAGCCATACTTTTATATAAGAAAGTATTTGGAATTTTTGCAGAAATTATATTGGCTTTATCAGCATCCGCTTCGCAATTTTTGCAAGCATATGTATATGAAATATGTTCTTCTATGTAAAGTTCTGCTGGCTTATATTTTAAAATTTCTTTTGATTTTTTACCGATTATAATTAAATCATTCCCACATTTATCGCAAAATGTTTCAGAGTCAGCAAGTTTATGCTCAATTGTAACTCTATCTAGGCCGGATAGATTATCTTTCTTTCCTAAATGAGAAGATGATTTTTTTCTTGTATATGTAATTTCTTCAATGGAAGGCTCATCTATTTTAATATCACTGTTTTTTTCAGCATCATTAAAAAGTGAGAGCTGTCTTGAATCAACTTGTTCACTAGATTGTCCAAAAATTTTTCTGTTTTTATTAAGGAGCTGTCCTTTAAGAAAAGCCAATTCCTTTTTTAAATCATCAATTTCCTTATCTTTTGATTCAATGTCTTTTTCCATTTTAGAAATCAATAATTTTGTTTTTTTATCAAGTTGATCTTCTAAATCTAAAATATCCATCCCTATACCTCACAACAAATATAGGGGTATTTTACCACAAAACCCTCAATTCCGAAACTTGTAAAAGTTCAAAATTAAGGGTTTACAGCGATATTTGTTTTAAAAGCTATTTCTTACTTCAATTGGCTTAAATTTAGACTTAGTTCTAACTTCATATCCCATAAGCAACCATTTCAATTCCTCTTTGTTGATTTTAAGAGCTTCGTCTGGAGTCATCGGCCATTTCAATTTACTATTTTCAAGTCGGAAATAGTACAGCCAGAATCCTTCATCAAAGTGAAGTATCTTAATTTTATTCATTTGCCTATTGCAAAAAACAAACAAGGCTTTTTCAAACGGATCCAACTTTAGCTGCGTTTGCACAATCACTACTAGTCCATCAATACTTTTTCTCAAATCTGTTATTCCACATGCAAGATAAACTGTATTAACTTTATTAAGATTAAACATTTGTAATCAAATCCTTAAGCAACTTACTCAAAATAGCTATTTCATTAGCCGGTACATATATTTTAGCGGCTCCTATTTCTATTATTATATTAGGTCTATCAGCTGGAACTACGGTGACTTCAGTTGTTACTTTTTCTTCTCTCATTGAAATTGCATGAAACTGTAAATTATTATCTTCATTCTTGAATTTCTTTTTATAGTAATGAAATTGACTTTTAGTAATGTGATTTGCATTGCAGAAAGTTCCTAACGTTCCTTCGTAAGAAGAAAAGGTAGCAACAATTTCTCTCCAATTTATCTTCTCATTATTATTCATGTAAATAAACCTCCATTGTTAAAATCTATGTTAATTTTAACAATAGAGACTTACATTTATCTATCCGTTAATTTTTTTACGCTTACGGAGTTACGTTTCCTATGTCAGTTATGTATCCTACAGATGAGGCTGGAAAGATAGAAGAGCTTGGTCCATTTTGCTTGGACTTATCAATAAATGCAAAACCTAAAGATGACAAATTTCCATTGATAATAATATCTCATGGAAGCGGTGGGGGGAACTTACTTTATAGAACTCTTGCTCATCATTTAGCTTGTAATGGGTTTATAGTAGGAATGCCTGAGCATCCATTCAATAATTTCAATAATAATACATTGGAGGGAACTGTAGAAAATTTAGAAAATAGACCAAGACATATTAACACTGCTATAGATTGGTTTTTTGATAGCGAGAAATTTGTAAGTGTTTTAAAAGCAGATTCTATTTCTATAATAGGTCACTCTACTGGTGGATGTACTGCATTAGCAGTGGCAGGAGGTATACAAACTTCATTGCCTAATGAATCTTCAGATGGAAAGACTAAACAGATAAATGTAGCACATAATAGAAAGATTAATTCACTTGTTCTTCTAGCTCCAGGAACAGTTTGGTTTAAGGATAAAGGAGCTTTGAGTGGAGTAGATATTTCAATTTTAATGCTTGCTGCCGAAAAAGATCAATTCATTCAACCTTTCCATGCACAAATTGTTTTGGACGGGGTTGCGGATAGCAGTAAAGTCGAGTACAAAGTTATTGAAAATGCTGGACACTTCTCATTCTTGAGCCCATTTCCAAAATTTATGATTACGCCAGAGTTTTTTCCAGCACAAGACCCAGTTGGTTTTGATAGAGAGAAGTTTCATAATGAACTTAATATTGAGATATTGGATTTCTTGATGAAAGTGAAGTAAAAAATTAATTAATATATATTTTGCAATTAACAATTGATGCCATTTATGGATAGTCTGTGACCAATTTATGATGAAATCACTATTTGATTTTTTTTAATCTTATTTACAAGATTGTTTTAGGTATGTGTCATAATAATCCCCCGCATGTTGAAATTACTATACAACATGCGGGGGATTATTATTTCAAAATGAATTCATAAAAGCAATAAATTCATTATATTCTTGCTACTGTGAATTTAAATAATTTTGAAAATTTCTAAGAATACATCTATCAGAACTACTCATAATTTTATATTTGTACCATTTTTTATAGTTATCATATCTATATTTTGAAGCTTGGAAAGATAAAGCACAGTAAATCTCAATATCAGATGAAGATCTTATCTTTAATTCATCAAATACTTTCTTAACCTTGTAAGTACCACTGTAATCTTCAATGATTAATTCGGATTTTGCCAATACATTGTTGGAGTCTTTTTCTTCTACTGTTAAAGTAACATTAATCTCTCTAGAAAGCGTATCTGGTTTAGCATAACTTATTTCTGCCACAACAATAAACAATACTGATTCTCCTGAATTAATTATTTCCTTTACTGGACCATTTGGGGTATCAAACATTTCCGTATCAAGGGTTTTTCCTTTAAACTTTTTTGTATCACTATTTATTGACCAATGATACTGTATGTCTTTATCGGTAGTTTCTTCTAGTTTGGGTAGTAATGTTATTCCCTTAACTGAAGACATATAAAGACCATAGGTATCCACATCATTTACAATTGAAACACTAAGTGGTTTAGGTTTGCTAATATTTTTTGGAGCACTACATGATACAAATGAAAATAGTAATAAAAACATTACTAAATAACTTAATCTTTTTATTATAATCTACTCCTTTATATTTTAATTTAACTGGTATGATATCTATTTAAATATAATAGTTTTAAACAATTATCTACAAGGGTGTAGTTACTACAAAACCTTAATTGTTACACATTTTAAGAATATTTAGAATAAGAAAATCATTTATTACTCAATGTTTCTTCTATCAACTTTGGTAATACAGTCATCCTATATACAAAAACCTTCCACTGTCCATTCTCTTTTGAAAGTCCAATGTATCCTTTCCCAACATCTGTTTGTTCGGTATTATCTTTGTTTAAGCTAAACTTTAATTTAGTTTCAAAATTATATCCTGCTTTATTTTCTTTGATATCATAAGAATTTTGGGACAAAGTTAAGTCTGTAACTTGCATTGTATAATTACCTTCAGCACAGCCTTGAGTATTTAAAGTGTTGAATCTGTTTGCAACCAAAGAATTATATCCCTCTTCCGTCATTAAAGATTTTATAGTTTTATCATTGGATTGCATAGTTTCAGCAAGAGCCTGAACATCTTTAATTTTAATTAAATTATTATAGTCATTAATTTTATTTGAATCTACTGTATAAAGTTCTGTTTCAAATTCTTTAGCAACTTTTTGAGCATTGTTTTCATTTGAATTACTACATACAACTAAAATTAATGTAACTAAAGATAAAATACTAAATAATTTTGTTACCTTTTTCATAAATTCCCCCTCATATAAAAACAATGGATTATACAAAATTATCTACTATTATTCATTAAAAATACCATATTATTTATATTATAGACATATATATCAGAATAAACAATTTTAAGTTACTATACTTTTTGAGAAAACAAATAGAGTCAATGCTCCTTCATAAAATGAGTTGAAATGGGCAAGTTAAATCAAAAAAATTCTACGTAAGTAATTACATTTTTATATGCACTTTGTCTAAGTAGGATGCAGTGAAAAACGCAAATTCACTCCCTTGAATAATTACAATTCTGTAATTATTATTTTATTAATTTATAAAAAACTTTTATGAATTTTCTAAAAGTTGCGATAATCCTACTTGTATACTATGCACAGATTTATTAAATTCTTTATTACTTAATATAATAACCACGTATTTTTTATCAGCATTTCTTTCTATAAATGTAGTATATCCTGGTAAACTTCCATCATGAAATATAAGTTTATCTCCTTCACTATCTTTATTAATAAACCATCCATAACCATAATTATTTAAATAAGGAGTAAACATTTCATCTAATGATTCTTTTTTAATTAATTTACCTGCAAATAAAGCACTTTCCCATCTATATAAATCTTCAACTGTTGAACATATTTCTCCAGCAGAGTATGGAAGTGAGCTTTCACAATCAATTGCCTTTGTATATTTATTTGTATTTTCCCATATTACAGAGTAGCCAGTTGCTTTGTTTTTTATAGTAGATTGATTGCTTAAAAATCCTGTTTCATTCATTTTTAAAGGTATTAATATATTTTTTTGTATATAATCTTCATATTTCATTTTTGATACTTTTTCGATTATATCTCCAAGTAATATATAATTTGAATTGCTATATTCATATGATGTTCCTGGATCAAAATTAAGTTGTTTATTTTTAAACACTTCAATTAATTCATCATGAGTATAAGTATGTCTTCCACTTTCCAATGAGTCGATAATCTTACGGCTGTCTGGAATTCCCGAGGTATGTGTAAGCAGATTATAAATTTTTATTTTATCTCCATTGGGATAATCAGAAATATATTTGTTAAGTGTGTCTTGTACATTTAGAAGTTTATTTTCTTGAAGCATTAAGATCGCTGTAGCTGTGAATTGTTTTGTTAATGAGGCAATTTCAAAAACTGTGTGAGAAGTATTAGCAATATTATTTTCATAATCTGCCATTCCATATCCTCTATCTAATAATATATCATCATCTTTTGCAATAAGAATTGTACCACTAAATCCATCTTTTTTAGAATAATCATTCATAGATTTAATTAATTTAGATTGAATTTCCTTGTAATTTGCTTGTGTACTTTCTTGTACACTTGTTCTTTGATTACTTGCACAACCTGTTAATAAGATTGTAAATGTACATATTAAAGTTATTATTTTTAACACAGTTATTTTTATCATTATTAACTCCCCCAACTTTACCAATTTCATTACAACTAAGATTAAATGCGATTACGTTTCCATATCCTAACCTTTAATGTATAAATATAATAGTATTAATAGTGAGGATTAACAACTAAGAACGTTCCAATTATACAATTTATCAATTAAAATGTCTGTTGCAGTTATTTTAAAATATAAATATTTCAAAGAATATATTTTAATTTACTTTGTCAAATCTACAGATTGTGTACTAATTTAATTACCGATAACTTGAATATTTTTTTCTTAAATTCATAAAATAGAACTTGAATCATTTAATACTGCAAACAAATTATGAAAGGTGGCTATAATTGTGAGAAAATTTGCCCTTATATTTTCTGCTTTTTTATTTATATCTTTTAACCTCAATACGGTATTCACAGTAGCTGAAACTAAGCAGACTTTTTCTGAAGGAATTTATAGTCTAAAAGATTTGAATTTGCTAGCAAACGTTCCATATAAAGTTCAAAATGTTTCTGGCGGTAAAGCTTTTATTATTCTACTTAATAATGATCTTGTACTAGAACAATCTATACGTTTTGATTCGAATTCATTACAATATATATTGAATCCAATGTCATATGATTATAAGATTCTAATAGCAGGTACTGATCAATTATCATTTTCTTAAGCAAAAAGTCCTTATTGATTTATATAAGGTTTAAGGACTAGTTACAAAATTAAGTGACTAGTCCTTAAACCTTAAATAGGGGAGTGTCCACTTATAATTTTTAATATAAGAAGATTACGTATTAGCAAAAGACTAATTAATGGGGAGATACAATCTTTAACCCTATAGCTCATCTCATTTCAAGTACACATGCAATAATCAAAATTAACCATTCCGTAAGTTTCACTCCTTGCAATATTTAAAAATTAAAAAAGGCCAAGGCGATATTATATTATGTATTAGTTTTACTAACTATTTAGTAGCTCCTTTGAAATTTCCTCAAATCTTTCATCAGTTATACCAAGTTTTTTATTAAATCTTTCATCTTCCATTCTTGCAACAATTATCGTGCTTGGAGATATTTCATTGATAATATTTTTTATCTTTTGAATTGATGTTTCATCATCGTTATAGCCCTTAATGATAGTAATTTCAAATATAAATTTCCCTTTATATTGTTTATTAAATGAAACCATATTTGAAATATATTCTACTAAAGTATACCCTTCAATAGGTCTTTGGACTTTTTGAAAATCTTCTTCTGTTATTACTTTTATCTCTCCAACTATCTCATCACATTTATTAGCAATTTTTATATATTCATCTCTACCTAGTAAATATCCATTAGAAAGCAGTCTTACAGGTATTCCTTTGGTTTTGACAAGGTCAATAATATCACCAATTTTATCATTTACTAAGGCTTCTCCCTTTGAGTTAATAAAAATTAATTCTGCTTTAGTATTTTCTATCATGCTGTTCAGTTCAACCAAGGATCTATCTACTTTATCAAATGACTTTTGGGTATCTACCTTATTTTGCGACTTTCCAATAGGACAAAATATGCAGTCAAAATTACAATGCTTTTCTGGAAGTATGTTAACTTCCAATACCTTTCTTCCATCTTCTATATAAATATCGTTATAACTGAAACCATCAATAACCGTATTCTCCTTAAATTACTTTATTAATACTTCTTTATTGTTAATATCAAGAATTGAAATCGTACATGTTCCGCCTAAATTATTCTGTACTAAATTATTATTAATCATTTAGCCTCCTAGATTAAAATAATTGAAAATAAAAAAAGCCATAGAAATATTATCACAATATCTCCCAGGCTTTTATCCTTCCGTGTACACAGTTAACTGTGCGTTTTCTCTCGGACCTGCCAGTTACAAACTGCGGAACCCTAGAAAACTTAAATATATAATTAAATTATGATTTACAAGTTTAAAATTGTAAATTGATTTTAGCATAAGATTAATATTAAATCAATATAACCAAAATAGAATTTATTCTTAAACCCTGGTTTCATTTAGAAATAAGTGTACTTATGGGAACTTTAAAATTATTTTCCGAGTAATCCCCAAATATTATTGTTAAAATCATTACCCATGAGAACAACATCTTTCATCATTCATTAAAATTGCTTCGCACTTAATTAGTATGACACAAGAAAAAAATTGCAAATTCAATTTTGAATAATGCGAAATTTTAATTTAATTTTTATTTTTACTAATCGTAATGTAATAACTTGTAAAGCAATGTCATAGAAATTTATAAAAGTAAAAAATTGAATCTACTCTTAATGAATTACAGATATTTCTCCATCACCAGTTATAATTAATGTCTCTCCAATTTCTATAGGACCAAATTTTATATAGTCATTTTCATTACTAAGTATTGCAAACAATATCTGGGCGCCTTTAGAGTTAAGCAATGTAATAGTAACAGGTTTATCTGGAGTTGTAAGTTTAATATTACGATAATACCCCTTGTGTTCAGGAGAAATATTATAGATACCTTGTTTTAAAGTATCTGAAGTGGGAATTTTTTGTGCCTGCGTAACTTCTCCAAACATAAGTAAAGATACTAAAAGAATTATAAAAAATTTCTTTATTTGCATACCGTTCACCTCTTATTATTAGTATTTTCTTTACTAATAGAAATATACACTCTTTTGATATCTGAATTATCAATAGTTTTTGTATCCTTCAATTACTTAAAATTGTGAATTAATTATTGAATATAACATGAACATCGTATTATTTAATTTTCAAAGAACATTTATATACTTTACTTCATTAAAATGATTCCCACTTTCTAAGAATTGCGTAGAAAAAAATATTGCAAATTCATCTCTGAATAATGCAATATTTCAATATGTTATTTATTTTTATTAATTTATAATGCAAGAATATTGTATCCTATCTAAATTAATTGTTATTTTAGATAATCATTTTAATGATAATTCAGAATTGAATGCTATTATAGCATGTCCTGAAATTTTAACTTCTGTAGGCTCTTTATTTTCTATTTTTACCTCAACATCGATAATCCCTGGCCTTTTTATAGCATCACCTTGTTTAGCTTTAAATTTAAATAAAGAATTATTATGATTAACCAATTTGTGATGAACCAGATATGCACCTAAAGGACCATTCGCATTACCAGTTACAGGATCTTCATTAATACCTATTACAGGAGCAAACATTCTGCCATGTACTAAAATATCGTTATCCTGAGAATTAACTGTGAAAACATAATAGCCATTACACTTAATATCCTTGCTAAGTTTAGAAAGTGCATCATAATTTGGTTTGATTTTATTTAAAGTTTCAATGCTTTTTATACCAACCATAACCTTAGAATGACCTGTTGAAACTACCTGTATTGGATAATCTTCTAGTAGATCGTTATTACTTATATTAAGTGCCAATATAACATTTTTTATATTTATTTCATCAATAATTGATCCAAATTCAATTCTCCCTTGTGTCATAATAATTTTGTAATCATCATTTTCTTTTACTATATCAACAGGTAAAATTCCCGCACCAGTTTTATGATAAACCCTTGACGTAACAAGCTTATTTTCTATAGCACGAGCATAATGAGCTGCAATAGTTGCATGTCCGCAAATTGGCACTTCATTTGTTGGAGTGAAAAACCGTATGTGAACATCGTACTCATCACTATTTGAAGATAGAATAAAAGCTGTTTCAGAATTATTAAGTTCCCTAGCTATTTTCTGCATTTCATCTGTAGTTAATCCATCAGCATTTGTTATTACTCCAGCTGGATTTCCTGCAAATTTTTCCTTAGTGAATGAGTCGATTTGGTATAAATTATATTTCCTTATCATAATTTTCCTCCTGAAGATATTATCAATTTTTATATTGGAAGTTTGTTGATAGTCTCTGTTAATACTTCACTATACTATTATGATTGATTATAACATATTTTGTTAATACCACATTATTGAATTTTTAAAGAACAAGTTTTTACTTACTACACTAAATCTACATTAAACGCTCTTAAAAGGTAGTTTTAACATAAAATAAAACCAGGGTTTATTTTTAAACCCTGGTTTCATTTAGAAGTAAGTGTACTTATGGGGACTTTAATATTATTTTCGGAGTAATCCCCAAATATTATTGTTAAAATCATTACCCATGAGAATCACCTCTTTCATTTATTATTGTGTGCATTATTGAATTAAATATACACCTATATAAAAGTGCGCACTAATAAAAAAAGCACGAAGTGCGATATAAATGAGAAGGATTGTATTCATGTATAAATTCACAAAGGTACTGTAATTGATTATACTATATATTGCAATAAAGTTTTCACATATCTCTTAACCCGCATTTTACAAGCAAATTCTAAAATTCTTAAGTTCTTTAGAATATTAGAACTTTAGAATTCCTAATTGTAAAATCATTATTGAAACTTATATACTAATAAGTTGTGAAAAATATACTATCTAAATAGGGAGAAAGAAACATGGATAAAAAGTTAGATACTATATTGAATGAATTAAAAAATGAAAACAATAATTAATATTTATAGTATAAATATTGTGTTAATAAACAAATTTAAGAGAAGAAAATTTATATAAGGTTTAAGGACTAGTTGCAAAATTAAGTGACTAGTCCTTAAACCTTATAGGGGTGATCGTTCAGCTATAATTCTTAATATAAGAATATTATGGCTTATTTGACTTAGATCTCTTTTCTACCAATTTCATCTGTTAAATATCTGTTTATCTACGGCAACCAATAAATTCATTTTACAGGATAATACGATATTTAATTATTTATTTTCTATTGTAAATACTATACATGTATCAAGTCCAACAATATTAGGTAATCTAATATTGGTTTATTATTAATTATCTATAGTTTTTTCCAGCAACTTATTCAGCAGGCTTAGTTACATGAACTACACCTGCTGGATGTTGCGGTGGTGCATAAATAGAGTATACTTTAAGTGGTTTATTGCCTGTATTGATAACATTGTGCCAAGTGCCAGCAGGTATCATAATTGCAAAGTCATCATAGACGTTTGCTTGAAAGTCTAGACTTTCTTTACTTTTTCCCATTTTAACAATTCCTTGTCCATCCTCAATACGTATGAACTGGTCAATTTTGGGATGAACTTCTAAACCTATATCATCACCAACCTTGATGCTCATCAAGGTAACCTGAAGATTGTTTCCTGTCCATAAACCGATACGGTAATTATTGTTTTGCTTGGTGGCTTCATTAATATTAACTACGAAAGGTTGTGGACCATAATCTTTCAATACAATTGGAGCATTTCCCATTAATCTTGAATTATCCTCCATTTCATCATCAACTGGAACATAATGGTCATAGGAATAAGGGCACGAATAAGTTCTATAATCATTATAAATACCATCTTGGTTATAATCACAATAATGGCATGGATGGAGTCTATGAGTATTATTCATATTGTTTCTTCCTTATATAATATTTCAAATTTATAATATGTTTTAGTTTTTGAAAGTGTTCTTATATTCATTGTAAATACTGCATTATTCAATTTTCAAAGAATATTTTTTATTGGTTACTACACTATATTCTCTACAGATTGTGTAACAATTATATTTAAAGTATATTTATGTTTGATTTTTCGCATTCAATATACGCTATAGGGACAGTAAAGATAATTTCACCTTTTTTACTTGCTATATTATTTAATCTATTTTGGAGATTAAAGAACATACTTCGTAATGGAATAATGCAATAAAAAATCAAATTTAAAATTGGAGTTTATTTGAAAGTTTAAGGAAAGTTTAATAATAGGATACTTACAGAATATGTTATAATTAACAAGAAATATATAGATTCCGCGTAGTAATTGATAATAACAGTCTCTAAAAATTAAGTAATGGAATATTTGTAAAATATATTATAATAAAAGTATAATTTTGATTGGATGTATCAGTTAATATAGTTAATTATTACAGATAAAGAGGAGAGAACGATGATGAAATTTGATGTTAAAAGTATAATTGTAGGATTGGTGATTGGTATAATAGGAGTTTCTATTGTTTTTGTAGCAGTAGGAAAGAAAACAGCAGCTATAAGTGAGAAAGCGGCGGTGGCTGTTACTGCAGCAGAAGAAATAAAATCAGCAGCCATTAATAATGATAAGGTATATTTTAATGGAAATGATATTAAGTTAAAAAAGACTTTAGTTACTATTGTAAAAGAGGGGAGTTCTGAACCCCAATTATATATGCCAATGGACGAATTGCTAGAATACATGCATTTCAAAGTTGAATGGAATAGGAAAGATAATGCTGTGTATTTGACTATGAATGGTCAGAATAACCAAGAGAACCCAGAGGTTACACCTAATATTTCAGAAAATGAAACAAATACAGAATCTATAGAAACTACGAAGAGAATCCAAAAAGGCATAGATATTACAGCTGATGCTTCAAACAATGAAATAGATGCAGAAGCTATAGAAACCATGAAGAAAACAGGGAATTGGGGTTATATTGAGAAGTCTCTCCCACATATGACTGCTAATGGTATAGAAAAAGTTGTAGAAATATATAACTCAAAGCGTGCGAATTCATCTGAATATAAAAAAGCAACTGATTATATAAAGAATTAAATTAATATGAAAAATAATAAATTAGAATATCACATTTTAATATTGGATTTTATTATATTACGTAAAAAAGCAGTATATCGCTACTGCTTTTTTTATGATTAAATTTCAACACTGTGTTAAAACATAGACAAATTTTGAAGAACATTTTACTAGGCCAAATAAGAATATTGCGTACTATGTAAAATCTATATCCATTCCACAATTTCTTTCATAAGCTTTCTTGGTCGTGGATATGGAGATTGGTTTGGATATCCGATTGCCACTGCGGCTACAAGTTCTTCTCCACGATTTAACCATGAACATATTTCTTTATCACAATAAAAAACATCGCAGATCCAAAGAGTTCCCAGTTCAAAATCCAATGTTGCTAAAAGGAGTGTTTGTACAGCGGCACCTATTGATTGAGTATCAGTTAGCAATCTATAATGATTATAATCTTCTTCAAAATTAGAAAATGCATTAAATACTAAAACTACGGCTGATGATTCATTAATGGAATTTATGCTTAACTCAAAACTTCCAGTGGACTTATTTTCTTTCTTATGCTGATTTAATACATTCTCCATAATATTTACTAATTCATATTTTTTTCTGTTTTGAAGAACAACGAACCTCCATGGTTGACGATTTTTACCTGAAGGTGCTTTAGTTGCTAATTTTAATAATTCATCTATTATTTCGTTTGGTACTATTTTATTTTTAAACTTTCTTATACTTCTTCGTTCTTCTATTGCCTTTTTTACATTCATATTACTTCTCCAAACATGGGTTAACCTTTAAGACCATTTGTTTGTCGTTCCATATTTTCTATAACAATATCATGAATATCACCTAATGAAGCACAATATTCTAGCACTTTCCATGGAGTATTTGTGTGAAAATGTATTTTTATTAATTCTTCATCTCCAACTGCAAGTAAACAATCACCTTCAATATTTTTGGTAATATAGTCGTTTATTTTATCTTCTGAAAGATTTTCTCCCTCAATTAATAACTGGGTATCAAATTTGTATTCAAGCATAATTATTCTCCTTGTATACCAATATATTTTGTATTTTGCTGGTTACTACTAATATGTTTTTTTCATCATTCATGTTTGCTTCCTCCCTACTATATAAATCAAACTACAGAATTTAGTAGTTTTACGCAGAAAAAATATCGCAAATTCATTTCTGAAGTAATGTGATATTTCAATCTGTTATTAATTTTTATTGATTCACATAATAAAAATATTATGATTTATTTCTTTTAACTATTAGTGGTACAACATTTATACAGATAGAACTTAAAAATGCACCTACTATAATACTTATATAGTTATGCTCGCCATATTTATCATTCAACAATTGTTTTTCATACTCAAATGAAAATACAAATAAAAAAAATATCAAAATCAAAATAGTTTTAATATATTTGTGCATTCTAGTATTAACAAATAATTTGTTATGAAAATCAGTCTTTTTAATTATCCAATTAAAGATACCGTAAAAAACAGAGAAGATTATAAAAAACGTAAGAAACTTCATTTTTCCTCCCAATGCACTTTAAAGTTTTAAATTTACTATTATGGATCAATTATAACATATTTTATTAGTTTCAATTTGCTTTTGTATCTGTAGCATTAACCAATATTTTAATACATGGTCAGGGATTGGCAAAATTTAAACTATTAAGAACTTTCGTATAGCAAAGATACTTCCTATAGTACCTAGAATTATTCCAATAAGTATAAAACTCCATGATATAGTTGTTAATATAAAAGATGGATCTATAAAACTAATCGTTGTTGCAACATAAGGAGTTACTTGTCTATATACAGATCTATATAAGAAATACATTACACTTACTGCGGACATTGCTCCTAAAAATCCAATTATTATACCCTCGAAAATAAATGGCCACCTAATAAACCAATCTGTTGCACCAAGATATTGCATTATACTAATTTCATCACGTCTTGTATACATAGCAAGTTTTAGCGTATTTTTAATTAAAATAAATGATGCTACCAAAAGTGTAAGGAAAAGTATCACTCCTAGCAATTGAATTAGTATAGTAATTGTTACAATTTTACTCGGAAGAATTTTACCACCATTAATTTCATTTATACCTTGTAATTCATTAATTTGAGAAATTACTTTAGGTATATCATCTGATCCATTCACTTTAATTATATATGATGCGGATAGGGGAATATTATTTTTAAAAGTAATATCAGTTACACCATTTGCCGCTTTTATTTTATTATATATATTTTGCTGATCTGTAATCTTTATATCATCCTTTAAAGTTACCAGTATTTCAAATTCGGAGTAAACACCAATAATCCCCATTTTAATATTGAATATAAATAGCAAAAATGATCCTAAAAGAAATAACATTGACATTACTATAGCAATTGAAGCAATGCTGCTAGTAAGATTTCTTCTAAGATTTTTTAAAGCATCTTTAAAAAATGAATTTAAGGTACTAATCCTCATAATTCAAAATACCCCTTTCTTCATCTCTATTAACTATTGTGCATTAGATTATAATTCTATATAAAACCTATTGTAACATAATTTACATAATATATCACGAATATACATATAGTGTCAGCTTTTGTTTCAAAAACATTATTTTTATAACAAATATCTATTTTTTAAATTTTCTTATCTTGGGATTATCATGGATCACCTAAAATAACAGTCACATCTTAATGATATTATTATCATAATTACCGATAGAATTATTGGCAAGTTTAAGGGGATTAAAGTAAATGTAAGAGTTAGCCATATAATAACCGACGAGTATATAGAACATAAAAGATATTGGAGATTAGAAGAAAAGTTGAATATAACATATTCTAGAATAAAGCAGATAGAAAAAGAAGCAATTAAAAAGATGGAGAAATATATTGCATGAGGAATATTGAATAATGGAATTCAATATATTGGTATTTTTTACAAGGTGGTTGACTCTTACCTTAGGTAAGCGTGTATATTAATATTAAGCTATATTTTATCAAATCAATTAATTAACAATAGTAAAATTGAGTAATAAGGAGTGAGGCTTTTATGAACGATATTATTATAAAAGATGGAATTGAAAATATGGATTTTGAAAAAGTAACCCAAATGCTTTCAAATTCATTTTGGAGTCCAGAAATTAAAATCCATGAAGTAAAAAAGGGTGCTATTAATTCAGCTTTAATTGTCGGTGCATTTGTTAATGATACGGAACAAATTGGTTATGGAAGAGTAATTTCTGATAAAACAAGATTTGCATATATAACTGACGTATATATTGATGTGAATTTTAGAAAAAAAGGAATAGGTCAGAAAATTATTAATTATATCTTAAATAATCAAAAATTAGAGGATGTATATCAATGGTTACTAATTACAAAAGACGCTCATGGCGTTTATAATAAAGTCGGATTCAATCCTGTTGCGCGACCATTAGATTTGATGGAAATAAGAAAAATCAGACCAAGACGATAACTTATTGTACATTTTTATTACGTTATAAATTAATAAAAGTAAATAACACATTGAAATATCACATTATTCAGTAATGAATTTGTGGTATTTTTGTGATCCATACATGGAAATTGAAAATAAATATGAATTAACTAGAAAGTGTCTAATAGAGTTAAGTGAACTTCATATACCACAATGATTACTACAAAGGCACATTATGATTTGGTTTTTAGGGATATAGACATATTAAAAAATTATAAAGGAGATGTAACTGTATTGTTAGGTCTATCAAATTTAAACCTCCTTTCAAATTTAGAAGAATCTCATACAATTAAAAATATTGAAGTAGCAAATAAATTACATGAACAAGGAATAAAAGTATGGGCTTTCATAACTCCAATTTTACCAGGTATTACAGATGTAAATGAAATGATAGGAAGTTTAAATAAATATATACCAGTGTTTTTAGATAAATTGACCATAGAAAAAGATAGTATATCAATGGGAAAAATGCTAGAATATATAAATAATAAATATCCAAAATTAAAACCTATATATGAGGATATTATATTTAATGATAGAAATGATTATATTGATGAATTGAGAAATACATGGAAAAATAATTCTCTCGTAAAATTTGTATTTGATTAAAAAAGTAAGCTGTAATTCTAGAATTACAGCTTACGGATAAGGATAAAGAGTTAGGATTGACTTGTAAAATTAAAATATTAAATTGAAAATATGTTATGAATTAATATGAAAATAAGGTGATAATGTTATGATAAAAAATTTTTCTAAGAAAATTATAGTTTTAGTAATAATAATTATATTAGTTGGTTGTTATGCTGCTAAAAATATAATTATTGATTATTACTATTTAAGTTCTAGTGAAGCATGTGCAGATTCAATAAGTAACGAAGCAGATTTTAAATTTGATGCAGCAACAGGAACAATAACAAAATATATTGGTAATCAAAGTGAAGTAGTTATACCAAGCACAATTAATGGTGAGACAGTAACGAGTATAGGAAAAAATGCGTTTGTAGATTGTGGTATATTGATAAAGATAACAATTCCTGAGTGTATAACGAGTATAGGAACTAATGCATTTGGAAATTGTGGTAATTTAAATGATATAATTCCAAAACATAATAATAAATATTATACAAGTCTTGAGGGAGTATTATTTAATAAATTAAAGACTGAAATAATAAAATATCCCGAAGGGAAAAAGGATACAAGTTATATTATTCCAAGTAGTGTAGCAAGTATAGGCGATGGTGCATTTATATTGTCTCGTAATCTAACAAGTATAACAATTCCAAATAGTATAACAAATATAGGAGAAAGAACATTTAATGGCTGTATTGGTTTAACAAGCATAAATATACCAGATAGTGTGATAAATATAGGTGATAATGCATTTGGGCATTGTAATAAATTGATAAGCATAAAAATTCCAAAGGGTGTAACCAATATAAGTGGTAGTGAATTTTCAGATTGTATTAGTTTAGAAAGTATAACAATTCCAAGTAGTGTAGTAAGTATAGGAAATAGCGCGTTTTATGGTTGCCGTAATTTACAAAGTATAACAATCCCAAGTAGTGTAACAAGTGTTGGAAGCGCTGCATTCTATAGCTGCAGTAGTTTAGAAAGTATAACAATTCCAAATGGAGCAATAAGTATAGAAAAATATGCATTTAACGATTGCAGTAGTTTAACAAGCGTAACAATTCCAAGTAGTGTTACAAGTATAGGAAATAATGCATTTTTAGGGTGTGGTAATGCGATATTTTATGTGGAAAGTAAAAAAACTAAAGAACTACTTCTAAAGCCAGATGCAAATTCAGATATATATGTAGAGAGTAATAAAATAGTAATGAAATAATAGAGAAAAAGTTGTTATTTCAACAGTACTTATATCTCACATTATTAGTTATTACTATAAAAATTAACTATGATGTTGGAAAATATAATGCTCAAAAGCTTACAAAAATTCAACATGTAAGAACTAGATGGTATGACATATATTTATTTTTGATTGTGTCCTTAAAAGGTAATTATAGGCATTATGACACTATAGATACATATAATTGGGCTACTAAAATGTTAAAGGAAGCACTAAATGAGTGCAAAGGGGGTGAATTGCTTGAATGAGTTTTCTTTTTTTGATATAATGCTGATTGTTTTGGGAGCAAGTTTATTACTAAAAGATTTATATACAGTATGCCATCATGGGGAATTAATTATGAAAGTAAAAGAAGACAGAGGTTTAATTATTTTCTATATAGTGGGATTAATAATAGTTTGTATGATGTTCTGGCATAATGTAAGAGATTATTTTTACTATGGAAAAAGTAATAGAATTAATAATATTAATAATATTTTAGGAATAATATTTTTGATAGAAGTCTCAATATCAACTATAATAAAGACATTTATAAATTCACAAATAAGAGAAAATGGAATATATTACTTTGGTTATTTTTATAAATGGTCTAAAATTCAGAGTTATAGCCTGGTATCACCAAATAGAATTGAATTTAAAGTGAATACATTGTTTAAAACTAATAAAAGTTTTAAACTTAACATAAATGAAGAAGTTAAATTTAAAGTAGACGAAGTAATACAAAGAAACCTTTCTTCATAATTTTTTTATGATATATATATAAGATTGAAAAAACATCGTATTATTTAATTTATCCAATAATCACTCAAGGGAAACTTCCCGTGAGTTATTATTTATATATGTAGATTTGGTGAATTAATTGGTAAATAATGAGCTTTGTAAATTTAATAATACGGTATTTACTAAAAATACTATAATAAGAACACATCTACTGATGTGATAAAACTATATTCTATAAATAGAGTTCAATTTCAAGGAGGTCAAAAATGAATTTAATTAGAGATTATAGAAGTGATGCAGCAACATTAGCTACATTTGAAATGCGACAAGCTATGGCAAATGCAGAAGTAGGAGATGATTTTAGTCGTGAGGATCCAACCGTAAACCACTTAGAAGAAATGAGTGCTAAAATGTTTGGAAAAGAAGCTGGACTATTTGTAATTTCTTGTACTATGGCAAACCAAATAGCTATTATGACTTCTACTCACCACGGAGATGAAGTATTAGTTGGTGAGGAGTCCCACATTTATAATATGGAAACTGGAGGATTAGCTGCACTTGCAGGAGTACAAACCAGATCTCTTAGAAGCAGCGAAGGACATTTTGATTTTCAAGACATTCAAAAATCAATTAGAAAACGTGGACTACAAGTTCCAATGACAAAGGTATTATGTTTAGAAAATACATATGATTTAAACCGTGGTATTCCGCTATCAAAAGAGTATATATCTGAAGTATCTTTACTAGCTCATAAAAATGATCTACTAGTTTATTTAGATGGAGCTCGAATATTTAATGCGGCAAGTGCTCTAAAAGTTGAACCTAAAATATTATGTAAAGATATAGATATTATGCAGTTCTCTCTCTGCAAAGGATTAAGTGCACCTGTAGGATCTGTTCTTCTTGGAACAAAAGATTTTATTGAAAAAGCACGAAGAATGAGACAAAGAATTGGTGGTGGATTGGCACAGGCTGGTCATATGGCAGCAGCAGGTGTTGTTGCACTTGAAACCATGATTGATAGGATACAAGATGATAATATAAACGCTAAGAATTTAGCAATAGGACTTGCTAATTTAAATGAGAATATAGTCAATTATGAAAAGACGCTAACTAATATTGTACAAATAGACCTTAAAAGTGTTGGAAAAGATGCTTACTATATGAGTAAGGATTTAGAAGAACATGGAATAAAAATAAAAGTTATAGATAGAGAAACCTGCCGACTTGTAACTCATAGAGGTATTACAGCAGAAGATATTGAAGAAACAATCAACATAATAAAGAATACAATAAGATAGATGCAGCAATATTAGAGAAAATAATCTCAAGAGGCTAGATTAAAAAAGAAGATTTACAAAAAGATAATAGGACAACAAGACAGGATTGTGGTTTTACGATTTTTTTGATTGTCCTAATTTAGGTCCAAGCTTATCTAGGATAAAGTGAGTCTTATCTTACTATGTTCGTTCCTACAATTATATAATTCAAATACTGCTAAGTTAATAAAATTATGAGACGATTTGCTAAATGACTTGTTGACTTAACTAAGGTATTAATGTAATATAACAAGGATAAGTATGTTATAATTGGGAGTGAAGACATGAAAAATATTATAACAAAAGTAATCTCAAATGGAATTGCAGAAGAAGTCGGGATTGAAGTTAATGATGTTTTACTATCTATTAATGATAATAAAATAAATGATATTATAGATTATAAATTTTTATCAGCCGATGAAGAACTTGTTTTAGAAATAGAAAAGGCAAATGGCGAGATATGGGAAATTGAAATTGAAAAAGAATATGGTGAGGATTTAGGCATAGAATTTGGTGGCGGCTTAATGGATGTAGCAAAATCATGTAGCAATAAATGCATATTTTGTTTTATAGATCAGCTTCCAAAGGGAATGAGAGAAACACTATATTTTAAAGATGATGATTCAAGATTATCTTTTCTGCAAGGTAACTTTGTTACTCTAACCAATATGAAGGACGAAGATATTGATAGAATAATTAAATATCACATAAGTCCTATCAACGTATCTGTTCATACAACAAATCCACACCTTAGAGTTCAAATGCTTAACAACAAATTTGCTGGAGATGTATTTGAAAGAATGCAAAAACTAGCAGCTGCAGGGATTATAATGAATGCACAAATAGTTTCAGTTCCAGGAATAAATAATGGAGAGGAACTTAAAAGAACAATTAAAGACTTATATACATTATATCCACAAGTTTCTGATGTCGCAGTAGTTCCAATAGGTATAACTAAATTTAGACAAGGACTTAAAGAGGTTAAGACATATACAAAAGAAATGTCTATAGAAGAACTTGAAGCAGTTAAAAGACTTCAAGACATGTATATAAGAGAAATTGGAGAACCATTTGTTAGATTATCTGATGAATTTTATTTAGTCGCAGATAAACAAATTCCACGTCAAGAGTTTTATGATGATTATCATCAAATAGAAGATGGAATAGGTATGGTTAGATGCTTTAGAGATGCCATAATTAACACATTAGATGATTTGGATTTAAAGAATAGTGGCAGTTTTTCTATTGTTACAGGGTGCCTCGCATATAATGAATTGTTAGAAGCTACGCATAAAATTAAAAGACGAAATTCTAAAATAAAAATTGATGCTTACAAGATAATAAATAATTATTTTGGAGAGACAATTACTATAGCGGGACTTTTAACAGGAACTGATATAATAGATCAAATGAAGGGCATAATAAATAGTGAATATTTAATATTGTCTAATAATATGTTTAGAAAAGGATATGAGCTCGCGGATTCTGATGAACAAATTATGTTAGATAATATGAAAATAAAAGATATAGAATTAGCTTTAAACGTGAAGGTTATAGTAGTAGATTACACAGGAGAAGATTTGATTCAAAAATTAAATGAAACAAACAAGGAGGAAAATAAAAATGGCTAAACCGATAGTTGCTATAGTTGGAAGACCTAATGTTGGAAAATCAACATTATTTAATAAATTAGCAGGAAAAAGAATTTCAATAGTACAAGATACACCAGGTGTTACAAGAGATAGGGTATATGCAGAAGCTGAATGGCTAAGTTATAACTTTACAATGATAGATACAGGTGGTATTGAACCAGAAAACCAAGATATTATATTAAAACAAATGAGAAGACAAGCAAAAATTGCAATTGAAACTGCAGATGTAATAATATTTATAGTTGATGGAAAAGAAGGATTAACTGCATCAGACCATGAAGTTGCAACAATGCTTAGAAAGAGCAAAAAACCAGTAGTTTTAGTAGTTAATAAAATCGACAATTTAAAAGATGAAAATAATGCATTTGAATTTTACAATTTAGGAATAGGTGAGCCTATAACAATATCAGCAGGTCAAGGACTAGGACTTGGAGATATGCTTGATGAAGTAGTTAAGAATTTTGATAAATCAATTTACGATACAGATGATGATGAATATATTAGAATAGCTATGGTTGGTAAACCTAATGTAGGGAAGTCTTCATTAATTAATAAATTACTTGGTGAAGAAAGAGTAATAGTTTCAGATATTCCAGGAACAACAAGAGATGCAATAGATAGTTATTTAGAAACATCAGAAGGCAAATTTATCTTAGTTGATACTGCTGGGATTAGAAGAAAGTCAAAGGTAAAAGAAGAAATTGAAAGATATAGTGTTATAAGAACTTATACTGCAATTGAAAGAGCTGATGTTTGTATACTTATGATTGATGCAACAGATGGTGTTACAGAGCAAGATGAAAAAATCATAGGATATGCACATGAGCTTAGAAAAGCTATTATGGTTATTGTTAACAAGTGGGATCTAGTTGAAAAAGATGGTAAGACTTTAGATAAATTCAAAAAGGAATTACAAGGAAACTTAAAGTTCTTAAGTTATGCTGAGTATTTATTTATTTCTGCATTAACAGGACAAAGAACTAATAAGGTACTTTCAATGGCGAAATATTGTTATGATAATTATAGCAAGAGAATTTCAACAGGAATATTAAATGACGTTGTAAGTAAAGCAGTTCTTATGAAAGAACCACCTACAGTTTCACTTAAGAGAATGAAAATTTACTATGTAACTCAAGTTGCAACTAAACCACCAAAGTTCGTGTTCTTTGTAAATGATGAAAATGCTAGACATTTCTCATATGAAAGATATATGGAAAATCAATTAAGAAATAGTTTTGATTTTAAAGGAACTGGTATACAAATAGAATATAGATCAAGAAAGGAATAATTATGAGTAAGATTACTTTTCTAGGCGGGGGAAGCTTTGGTAGTGCCCTGGCTGTGTTACTTGCAGAAAAAAATAATATTGTTAATATATACGACAGGAATGAAAGTGTTGTTAATGAAATAAATATTAAAAGAACAAATGAAAAGTATATGAAAGATTTAATATTCCCGGCCACCGTAACTACATTTAATAATATTGATGAAGCAATTGAAGGCACTGATTATATTGTATTATCAGTTCCTTCTCATGTTATTAGAAGTATGTGCAAACTATTAAAAGGAAAAATATCTAAGGATATACCAATAATTTCAATTGCTAAAGGAATTGAAGAAAATAGTGATAAAAGATTATCAGTTGTAATTGAAGAAGAATTAGATAATCCAGTAGTTATTTTATCAGGTCCAAGTCATGCAGAAGAAGTTAATATGAGGCTTCCAACTACGATTGTAAGTACATCTAAAGATATGAAATATGCAGCAGACGTTCAAGACTTATTTATGAATTCATATTTTAGAATTTATACTAATGATGATCTTATAGGAGTTGAAATTGGTGGTGCTGTGAAAAATATAATTGCACTAGCTGCAGGTGTTATTGATGGTCTTGGATATGGAGATAATACAAAGGCTGCACTTCTTACAAGAGGGATGAAAGAAATTTCTAGAGTTGGAACAGCACTTGGTGGAAGATTAGAAACTTTTTATGGGTTGACTGGTATGGGAGATCTGATAGTTACGTGCACATCTATGCATTCTAGAAATAGAAGAGCTGGTTTATTAATAGGCAAAGGAATGCCAGTTGAAGAAGCTCTAAAAGAAGTTGGAATGGTTGTTGAAGGTGTAAAGGCATGTAGAGCTTTTTATGAGCTTAAAGAAAAGATGGATATATCCATGCCTATAACAGATGGTCTTTATAAAGGTCTATTTGAAGGCAGAGATGCTAAAGTTATTATTGATGAACTTATGAATAGAGGCAAAAAAAGCGAAACATTTTAAAATTAAATATACACGTAAATATAGTAATCACTCAAGGGAAACTTCCCTTGAGTGATTATTTTGTATTATATATTTAATTGTTTAGTTTTCACATTGGATATTTATAGAATTCTAAAATAATTTTAACCATCATATATATAAATGGTTACAGTTATTTTAGAATTTTTTTTATTTTTTATATGTGAAATGATCTTGGTTGCACTTAATAAGTTCCTAATTGTGCTTTGCACTTTTTAGAAGTGCGTGCTTTTTTATATGTGTTTATTTTTTTATAGGTGTGTATATTTTAAAATTAGAATGAATATATATATATTGGTAAAAAGAATATAGGAGGGAACTAGATGGATGATTTTAACATATACAAAGATATAGCAGATAGAACCCAAGGGGACATATATGTAGGAGTTGTAGGACCAGTTAGAACAGGTAAATCTACATTTATAAAAAAATTCATGGATCTTATGGTAATACCTAAAATTGATAATACTTATAAAAAGGAAAGAGCTAAAGATGAATTGCCACAAAGCGGATCTGGCAAAAACATTCATACAACAGAACCTAAGTTTGTACCTAATGAGGCAGTTGAAATAAATTTAGGAGACGAAATTAAATTTAAAGTAAGGATGGTTGATTGCGTAGGATATATTGTAAAAGGCGCACTAGGTTATTTAGACGGAGAGGAAAGTAAGATGGTTCATACGCCTTGGTTTGATTATGAGATTCCTTTTGAAGATGCTGCTGAAATTGGAACAAGAAAGGTTATAAATGACCATTCTACAATAGGTCTTGTAGTTACTACAGATGGTACTATAACAGGAATAGATAGAAATGATTATATAGATGCAGAGGAAAGGGTAATATCCGAACTGCAATCCTTAAATAAACCGTTTATTGTTGTTCTTAATACAAGTAAACCTAATTCTCAAGAAACTAAGGTACTGAAGAAAGAATTAGAAGATAAATATAATGTAACAGTACAAGTCATGGACGTTTATAATATGGAAGAACAAGATATTGAAGAATTATTTAAACATGTACTTAAAGAATTCCCTATAAAAGAGATTAATATAGATATGCCTGAATGGTTAGAAAAATTAGAGTGTAACCATTGGCTAAAAAAAGACTTTTTCAACATAATTATGAATATGAGTCAAGATGTTTCTAGAGTAAGAGACATTAAATATTGTTTAAATAATTTTGAAGAAGAAGATTTTATGGGAACAGCGGCAATAAAAGAAGTTGATTTAGGGAATGGAATGGCAAAAGTACTTATGAAACCTAAAGATGGAATTTTTTATAAAGTTCTTAGTGAAATATGTGATTTAGAAGTTAAATCTGAAAGTGATTTACTTGGTATCATAAAAGATTTAACTCATGCTAAATATGAATATGATAAAGTCAAAGATGCATTAGAAGATGTAAAGGAAACTGGATACGGACTAGTTGCGCCACAACTTGCAGAAATGAAGTTTGAAGAACCTGAAATTATTAAACAAGGTAATAAATATGGTGTAAAGTTAAAAGCTAGTGCTCCAAGCTTACATTTTATAAAATGTGATATAAAAACTGAAATAAGTCCTATAATGGGATCTGAAAAGGAATCAGAAGAACTCGTAAAAGGATTACTTGATCAATTTGAAACAAACCCAGATCTCCTTTGGCAAAGTAACATGTTTGGAAAATCATTAGAAGTGCTAGTAAAGGAAGGGTTACAAAACAAATTATATAAGATGCCAGAAGATGTACAAGTTAAGATTCAAAAAACATTACAAAAAATCATTAATGAAGGTAATGGCGGATTGATTTGTATAATACTTTAAAAAGATAGATGGAAAAAGTGTTGATTTTAGAGTGTAGTTAAATAAGTGCCGCTATATTTGTATATTATACAAATATAGTATAATCAACACTTCTTTTTTGTTTTTTTTATGTAACTAAGTGGAGAGAAATACATAGTCTTTGGATATAATAAAAGAAAGGATATAAATGAGGGGTATTATGAAAAGAGAGTATAAAGCTTATAAGAAAGTTGGCAAAATAAAAATCTCTATAAGTGAGTTCTTGGAGCTTGATTTATCTAGAATTGTTTATGCCTCTCCAGGTGTTATAAACCATATAAAAAAAAGACATGGTAGGCAACTCACCAAAAAGATGAAAGATAATATAATAGATATTATAGAAAAAATAATAAAAAACCCGGAATATGTTGGATTAGACTATGGTCGAGTATCGGTTGGATCACTTCAATTGATAAAAAAGATTGATAATATTATTTTACTTTTGGGATTGGAAATTGATATAGACGAACAATATATATATGTAGCAACAATGTATCCTATTACGTTGTCAAAATTGAATGCAAGAATATACAAGGGAAGAGTATTAAAAGCTGAAAATATTGAATTAAAAGAGAGTATATAGATAAGGCACAATCAAAAAAATAACAAGTCCATTTGCTAGCCTATTTCACATCATGCTGCGTCGGCAAATTGACCTAATAGGCCCACTATGAGGGCAATTCGTCTCCTTGCCTGATGAAAAATATTCATGGCAATTTTGGACTTGTTATTTATTTTCATGTGCCTAATATACTTTAAAAAACTTATTTTTGAGGTGAGAAAGGGCTCCTCACGCGCTAAGTATAGTAAATAGAGATGCAGGATACGCCGACCTGCCAAAAAATAAGCTGGAAATAGAGATTACCTTACAATGATTTTATAAAGGATCGTAAGGTAATCTCTTTTTTGTATTATATTTACTAAAAATAATATAAAATAAATATAAATGTTAACAATGTGTGAACAAAGCATTGACAGGGTATGCTTTGTTCATTTATGATTAGTCTATTGAACTAGTGAAACTATTTAGAAGGAGGTGTAAAGTTGATAAAAAGTATGACTAGCTTTGGAAGAGCTCAAAGTGAAGAAGGCAAAGCTTCATGTTTTTCTATAGAAATGAAAAGTGTAAATCATAGATATTTAGATATAAATATTAGAATGCCTAGAACAATGCTTGCCCTAGAAGAGAAAATAAGAAGTATAATTAGTAAAAAATTAAATAGAGGTAAAGTTGATGTTTTTATAAATTATAAGAATTATGGAAATGATGTTGGAAAACCGAAATTAAATATGGAGTTAGCTAAGAATTATTATGAATGTTTAAAGCAAATCCAAAAGGAATTAGGTAGTATAGATGATATATCTACTACTAAAATAGCTAGGTTTCCAGATGTAATTAATTTAGAAGAACGAGAAGAGGATTTGGATAATATTTTTAATGAAATTTCTCCATTGGTTGAATCTGCTCTGAGTCTCATGGAAGAAATGAGAGGTAAAGAAGGAGAAAAGTTAAAAGAAGACATATTATCAAAAGCTAAAATAATAGAAGAATATGTTGGAGAAATTGAAAAAGTAGCAGATAATATCCCTAAGCACTACAAGAAAAAGCTTGAAGAAAGATTAAGCGAATTATTATCTGGAGTAGATATTGATGAAAGTCGTATAGCCCTTGAAGTAGCTATTCTTTCTGATAAGGCAGCTGTAGATGAAGAAATAACTAGACTTAGAAGCCACTTAAGTCAAATGAGAAGCACTTTGGATTTAAATGAATCAATTGGAAGAAAATTAGATTTCATAATTCAAGAAATGAATAGAGAAGCTAATACTATAGCATCTAAATCAACAGATGTAGATATGACTAACAAAGTAATAGAAGTGAAGAATACAATTGAAAAAATAAGAGAGCAAGTTCAAAATATTGAATAATTAGGAGGAAAAAATGGGAATTAAATTAATAAACATAGGTTTTGGCAATATAGTTTCTGCAAATAGATTAGTTGCAATTGTTAGCCCAGAATCAGCACCTATTAAAAGAATTATTCAAGAAGCAAGGGACAGAGGGATGCTTATAGATGCTACTTATGGAAGAAGAACTAGAGCAGTTATAATAACCGATAGTGATCATATTATATTATCAGCAGTTCAACCTGAAACAGTGGCTCATAGATTAGCAACAAAAGATGAAGTAGTAGTTGATGAGGTTGATGAATAATGACAGTCGATGGTAGAGGGCTACTAATAGTTATATCAGGACCATCAGGTGCAGGGAAAGGTACTATATGTAAAAGTTTTATGGATAGAAATAAAAACGTAGAGTTATCTGTGTCTGCAACTACACGAAATCCAAGAAACGGAGAAGTGGAAGGAATTAATTACCACTTTATGTCTAAAAAACAATTTAAAGAAAAAATAAAAGCTAATGATTTTTTAGAATATGCAGAAGTATATGACAATTATTATGGCACACCTAAGTCTAATGTTGAAGAAATATTAGAAAGTGGAAAAGATGTTATTTTAGAAATAGATATACAAGGTGCATTAAAAGTTAAGGAAAATACAGAAGAGGGCGTTTTCATATTTATACTTCCACCATCTATGGAAGAATTAAAACAAAGAATTATAAGTCGTGGAAGCGAAACTCAAGAATCATTAATGAAAAGATTTAATTCTGCGTACAAAGAAATAAATTATATTTCTAAATATAATTATGCAGTCGTAAATGACAAGGTTGAGACTGCAGTTGAAAAATTGGAAGCTATAATATCTGCTGAAAAATGCAGAGTAGATAGAATAAAAGATAGTATATTATATTCGAAGGAGGGCATGACAAATGAACAACTCTATGATTGAACCATCAGTGGTAGATTTATTAGACAAAATACATGACAGATATTCTTTGGTAATGTTAACATCAAAGAGAGCTAGACAATTAATTGAGGGTTCTCAACCTAAAATTTTAGTGGATTCAAAAAAACCATTAACAATTGCAATTAAAGAATTGGATGAAGATGCATTTGAATTTGAAATCTTAAAGCAAGGTCAAGAATAAAATGAACAGAAATGTAGTGATAGGAGTAAGTGGGGGTATTGCAGCATATAAAGCCTTAGAAATTGTAAGTTTACTTATAAAAAAAGGTGTTAATGTGAATGTAATTATGACCGAGTCAGCTACTAAATTTGTAACACCACTTTCTTTTCAATCATTAAGTCAAAATATGGTTTCATGTGATATGTTTACAGAACCAAAAGCCTGGGAAATTCAGCATATTAGTTTAGCAGAAAAGGCAGATGTGTTTTTAGTAGCACCTGCTACTGCTAATATAATAGGAAAAGTTGCAAATGGAATAGCTGATGATATGCTTTCAACTACAATAATGGCAACAAAAGCTAAGGTTATTTTTGCACCTGCAATGAATACAAATATGTATGAAAATCCTATAGTTCAAGATAATATAAAAAAGCTTAAGTCTTTTGGATATGAATTTATAGATCCAGCAGAAGGACGACTTGCTTGTGGAACAACAGGAAAAGGGAAACTTGAAAGTCCAGAAGTTATAGTAGATCGTGTTTTAATGGAACTAAATGAGAAAAAAGATTTATTAAATAAGAATGTTATAGTAACAGCAGGGCCAACTATAGCACCTATAGATCCTGTTAGGTTTATTACAAATAGATCAACTGGAAAAATGGGTTATGCAATAGCTAAAGAAGCACGAAATAGAGGTGCTAATGTAACTTTAATCTCTGGGCCAACAGCGCTAGAGGTTCCAAGGAACATTAATGTTATTAACGTTTCAACAAATGAAGAGATGAAAAATGAAGTTATCAAGCGATTTGATAGTGCTGATATAGTAATTAAATCAGCAGCTGTTGCCGATTATAAACCTAAAAATTACAGCGCTCAAAAGATAAAAAAAACTAATGGAGATTTAGGGATAGAATTCACTCGCGATAATGATATTTTAATGGAACTTGGAAATAAAAAACAAAAACAAATTTTGGTGGGCTTTGCAGCTGAAAGTCAGAATTTAAAGGAAAATGCTAGACTTAAACTTAAAAGAAAGAATTTAGATTATATTGTAGCAAATGATATAACTGCAAGTGATACTGGTTTTGCCTCAGAAGATAATAAAGTAATAGTTTTATCTAAAGAAGGAAAAGAAATACATTTAGATAAGATGAGTAAAGAAAAAATTGCAAGTAATTTATTTGATATCATATTTGAGAAGCGCTAGAATCTTTGCGCTTCTTTATTAATATAAGGCACAATCAAAAAATAACAAGTTCATGTGCCTAAGGGTTGAAAAAGTGAATGACTTGGATATTGTGTTATAATAGACTAAGAATTAATGATACTAAGTGCCCTTGAGGGTATGAAATTGGTCGTAAGGTGGTAGAGGTAAATATTATGTATGCTGAAATAATTATAAATAGTGATGCCCAAGAGATAGATAGACCATTTACATATAAAGTGCCTTATGAACTTATAGAAAATATAGATGTAGGATTTAGAGTTAAAGTTCCCTTTGGGCAAAGAAGTAACCCTGTAGAAGGATTTGTATATTCAATATTGGAAGATGAGTGTGCAAATTTTAATTACAAGGTCAAAGATATTTTGAGATTATGTGATGATGAGGCTATATTAACACAAGATGATATTAAAATGATTAAATTTTTGAGAAAAAAATATCTTTGTAAATTTATTGATGCTGTTCGTCTTATGATTCCAGTTGGTATTATGAAAGGTTCAAAGAATAAAAAGAAAAAAGTAATATCTATTAATAAAGAAATAAACGTAGATGAACTCAAAAAAGAAAATTACATAAATTTATATAGGTTTATAGTTAGTAATAATGGTGTTTATACTAAAACGGAAATTACAAATAATGAACAGTTTTCTATATATTCATTAAATAAGCTTATCGAAAAAGATATTTTAAAAGTGGAAGAACAAGTAGTTTTTAGATATAATACTCGTAAATATGAAAGTGATAATAATAAATTGCTAAATGAAGAACAAGAACATTGTTTAAATACAATTTTAAAGGAACAAACATTAAAGTTCCTTATAAAGGGAGTTACAGGCTCGGGAAAAACAGAAGTATATATGAGATTAGTTGAAGATGTATTAAATCGAGGTAAAAGTGCAATTGTTTTGGTACCGGAAATTTCATTGACACCTCAAATGATAGAGAGATTTAAAGGCAGATTTGGCGAAGACGTAGCATTATTTCATAGTAGACTATCTGATGGAGAAAGATTTGATGAATGGTATAGAGTAAAGATGGGAAAAGCTAAATTAGTTATAGGGGCAAGGAGTGCATTGTTTTTGCCTGTGCTGGATCTTGGTCTTATAATAATTGATGAAGAACACGAAAATACATATAAATCAGAACATAATCCTAAATATCACACTAGAGAAGTAAGTGAATTTTTATGTGAACTTAAAAATTGTAAATTAATTTTAGGTTCAGCTACTCCAAGTATTGAAAGTTATTATAAATCTCTTCAAGGGGAATATAAGTTAATAGAAATGCATAAAAGAATTAATGGGAATAAAATGCCAGAAATGCACATAGTAGATATGCGGGAGGAACTTAAGAATAAAAATCTTTCTTTATTTAGTAAAAAACTTTTTGGAGAAATTGAAATAGCTTTAAAAAATAAAAAACAAGTAATTTTATTTTTAAATAGAAGAGGTTATTCCACATTTATATCCTGTAGAAGCTGTGGATATGTATTTAAATGTCCAGAATGTGATGTCTCTATGACATACCATAAGAATGGATATTTAATATGTCATTATTGTGGAAGAGCAGAAAAAGTTAGTAAGGTGTGTCCAAAATGCAATAGTAAATATGTGAAATTTTTTGGTGCAGGAACAGAGCGAGTTGAACTAGAAGTTAAAAAATATTTTCCGACAGCAAAAGTATTAAGAATGGATGTAGATACTACTAGGCATAAAAATTCGCATGAGTCTATTTACAATTCTTTTAAAAATGGAGAAGCAGATATTTTAATAGGAACTCAAATGGTATCAAAAGGATTAGATTTCAAAAATGTTACTTTAGTTGGAGTTTTGGCTGCGGATATGTCGCTTAATTTGCCAGACTACAGAGCTTCTGAGAGAACATATCAAATAATAACTCAAGTTGCAGGAAGAGCTGGTCGTGGCGAAGATGAAGGTACTGTAATTGTTCAAAGTTATACGCCAAACCACTATAGCTTAAAATATGCCAAGGAAGAAGATTATGAATCTCTATTTAAAGAAGAAATCAATATAAGACGGTTGATGGAAAATCCGCCTTTTGGTAAAATATTATTGATTAATGGCTCTTCAAAATTTGAAGAAAAACTAAAGAATTTTATGAATACTTTAGCAGACAATTTGAAAAAACTATTAGTAGAAGATTTTAAGCTTCTTGGTCCAGTTCCTTGTATGATTACAAAGATCAAGGAAAATTATAGATGGCAAATAATAATAAAAGGAAATTTTGATGATGAGTTTAGTGAAAAAGTTAAAGATACACTTTATCTATTAAATAAGAGTGTATATAATGAAATAAGGATTAGTATAGATATTAATCCTAATAATATGATGTAGGGGGAAACCAAACCATGGCAATAAGAACTATAAGACAATTTGGAGACGATGTATTAAGAAAGAAGTGTAGAGAAGTTGATGAAATAGATGATAGATTATTAACTTTAATTGAAGATATGAAGGAAACAATGTATGAATATGATGGTGTTGGTCTTGCAGCACCACAAGTTGGAATATTAAAGAGATTATTTGTTATAGATATTGGAGAAGGTCCATTAGTATTTATAAATGCAGAAATAATAGAAACAAGTGGTTCACAAATAGATGAAGAAGGATGCTTAAGTTTACCAGGAGAATTAAAAGAAGTTATGAGACCTAATTATGTTAGAGCAAGAGCTTTAAACGAAAAAGGCGAACAATTTGAAATAGAAGCAGAAGAATTACTTGCAAGAGCTATTTTACATGAGTATGATCATTTAAATGGAACTTTATTTATTGACAGAGTAAAAAAATAAATAATGACAGGAGAAAAAACAGAATGAACATAGTATTTATGGGTACTCCTGATTTTGCTGTTCCTTCTTTAAAAAGATTAATTGAAGAATATAATGTTACAGCTGTCTTAACTCAACCAGATAAACCAAAGGGTAGAGGCAAAAAGATGGCATATTCTGTAGTTAAAGAAGAAGCATTAAAACATGGGATTCCAATATATCAGCCTATAAAAATTAAAGAGGATATAGATTTAATTGAAAAATTAAAATCCTTAAAACCTGATTTTATAATAGTAGTAGCTTTTGGACAAATTTTAACTAAAGAAATACTGGATATACCTAAATTTGGATGCATAAATCTTCATGCATCTCTCCTACCTATGTATAGAGGAGCAGCACCATTAAATTGGGCAATAATAAATGGTGAAAAAGTATCTGGAAATACTACAATGCTTATGGATGTAGGGTTAGATACAGGTGATATGATTCTTAAAGATGAAGTTGAAATTACTAATAATATGACAACTGGAGAATTACATGATATATTAATGGTACGAGGAGCAGAGCTTTTAATTAAAAGTATAGAAGGTATTTCAAATGAAAATATAGTAATGCAAAAGCAAGCAGATGAAACTTTTTATGCAAAAATGTTAGATAAAAATCTTGCAAATATAAATTGGAACAAAAGTTCAATGGAAATTCATAATTTAGTAAGAGGATTAAATCCTTGGCCTATTGCTTATACTGAATATAAGGGCGAAAGAATGAAAATCTATGAAACAGAATTTTTGGAAGAAGAAAATTCAAAGGAACCTGGAACAATTATAGATGTAAGCAAAAATGGTATAAAGGTTGCATGTAGAATTGGTGTACTGATTATAAAAAAAGTACAGTTTCCAAACGGTAAGCCATTAACTATAGAACAATATCTCAATGGACATGAAATAGAGAAGAATATTATTCTTTAGTTTAAAATACCACAATTAATACGACTCATTGCAATTAGCAATAGAGACGACTAAGAAGAAGAGGTAGAATATGAATTGTAGAGAATTAGCAGTGAAAATATTAGATAGAGTTTTAAATGAAGGAGCATATTCTAATATAATACTATCAAAAGAACTAAATGAATCAGAATTAAACGATAAAGATAAATCATTACTAACTGAAATTGTATATGGTGTGTTAAGAAGAAGAAAAACATTAGATATTATAATTTCTAACTTTGTAAAAGACATAAAATTAATGAATAAGGATACACTAAATATTTTAAGAGTAGCAATATATCAAATGAATTTCTTGGATAAAATACCAAGCTATGCTGCTTGTAATGAAGCAGTAGAAGAAGCGAAACAAATATCTGAAGGTGATTCAAAATTAGTAAATGGAATACTTAGAAATTTCACTAAGAATCCAGATGATATTGAGGTTCCAGGAAATAAAATTGATGAATATTCATACAAATTTTCTTTTGAACCTTGGATGATAAGATTATTAATTAAGCAATATGGAGAACCAATATCTAAGAAAATAATGTCAGGCTTAAATGCAATTCCACAGGTTAGCGTTAGAGTAAATGAAATTAAAGTAGATTATGATGGAGCTTTTGAAGAACTAGAAGCACTAGAATATGAAATTGAAGAAGGTTCTATTTGTCCAGAAGCAATTTTAATTAAAGGTGGTAAATCCATAGAAAATAATCCACTTTTTAACGATGGAAAGATTACAGTTCAAGATGAAAGTGCAATGATTATCGCGCCTTTATTAGAATTGGAAGAAGGCATGACTGTTATAGATTTATGTAGTGCACCAGGTGGAAAAACTACTCATATAGCAGAAATACTTCAAAATACTGGAAAAGTATTAGCATTTGATCTTCATGAGTCTAAGCTTGGATTAATAAGAGAAAGCTGTGAGAGGTTAGGATTAACTAATGTTGAAGTTAATACAAATGACGCAACTAAATTAAACAGTGAGTTAATTGAATCTAGCGATAGAATTTTACTAGATGTTCCATGTTCTGGAATTGGTATAATAAGAAAAAAACCAGAGATAAAATGGAATAAGACTAGAAATGATTTAAGAGATGTTATACCTGTTCAAAGAGATATAATGGAAAATGCATGGAAATATTTAAAAACTGGTGGACTAATGATATATTCTACTTGTACATTAAATAAAGAAGAAAATGAAGAAAATATTGCTTGGTTTTTGAATCGTCATAAAGATTGTAACATTAAAAAAATCTTTGTTGGTAAGCAAGATAACTTAGTATACAATAGAAATGGGTCTTTAACTATTATGCCTAATGAATACATGGATGGATTTTTTGTGGCAAAACTTGAAAAAAGATAATAGTAGGTGAATAAATGAACAATTTACTAGATTATACTTTAGAAGAACTTAAAGTATGGATGAAAGAAAATGGTGAAAGTGCATTTAGGGGTAAACAAATATTATCATGGATTTATAAGGATATTAATGACTTTGATAATATGAAGAATATATCTAAGCCATTAATATCTAAATTAAAAGAAAATTTTACTGTTAACATGCCGAAGATAATAAAAGTATATAAATCTGATATTGATGGAACTGAAAAATTTTTACTAGGATTTGAAGATGGAAATTTAATAGAATCTGTACTTATGAGATATAAACATGGTAATTCCATATGTATATCAACTCAAATTGGTTGTAGAATGGGATGTAAATTTTGCGCATCTACTATAGATGGGCGTGTTAGAAATTTAACCACAGGAGAAATTTTATCACAGATTCTTGTAGTTCAAAACTACATTAAGGAAAGAATATCTAATATTGTCTTAATGGGAAGTGGAGAACCACTAGATAATTATGATAATGTTGTAAAATTCTTAGAAGTAGTTTCAGCGGAATATGGATTAAATGTTGGGCAAAGACATATAACATTATCTACTTGTGGAATTGTGCCAAAGATATATGAATTGGCGGATAAAGAATTTAGCATAACTCTTGCAATATCACTACATGCATTTAGTGATGAAAAAAGAAAAGAGATTATGCCTATAGCTAATAAACATACTATTTACGAAATATTAGAAGCTTGTAGATATTATATTAATAAAACCAACAGAAGAATTACTTTTGAATATGCATTAGTAAAAGAAATAAATGATAGCAAAGAAGATGCAAAAGCTCTTGGAAAGTTACTCCGCGGAATGCTTTGCCATGTAAATTTAATACCAGTAAATGAAATAAAAGAAAACACTTATAAACGATCTTCAAAAAAGGCAATCGATGATTTTTCTGAAATATTGACTTCGTTTGGCATAGAAGTTACTACAAGACGTGAAATGGGAAGTGACATTAATGCAGCATGTGGACAACTTAGAAGAAGTTACATCGAAACCCAAGAATAGAGGAGAGAATGAAATGGTAGGTTTAGTTAGTGATGTGGGATTAAAACGCACGTTAAATGAAGATTTTGCTTCTTATTTAGAAAAAGAAGAATTTAAGATATATGTAGTAGCAGATGGAATGGGTGGACACAATGCAGGAGAAGTTGCAAGCCAAATGGCCGCAGAACGAATTGTTAGCTATGTAAATGAAAATTTTTCTTCTTGCATATTAGAAAACTTAATTAATGAAGCTATTAAAAAAGTGAATAGGGATATATTTAATTTTTCGAACACTAATGAAATTTTAAGTGGAATGGGAACTACAGTTACAGCTTGTCTTATTACTGGAAATTTTATACATGTTGCTAATGTAGGGGATAGTTGTTGTCTTGGAATAAAAAATAATGAAATAAGAAAGATTACAAAAGATCACTCGTTAGTACAAGAGCTTGTTGATAGTGGAGACATAAGTGAAAAAGAAGCAGAAAATCATCCAAAGAAGAATATTATCACCAGAGCTTTAGGTACTAGTAGCACTGTGAATGTAGACGTATTTGAATTAGATAATAATGAATATGATGAGTATTTATTGTGTTCAGATGGACTTATAAATGAGTTGACTAAGGAAGAGATTCTACAAGTTGTCACTGAAGAAAGAGACTATGTAAATAGTGCTAATAAATTAGTGCATTTGGCAAAAGAAAAAGGTGGCAGAGATAATATAACAGTATTGTTGTTTGGAGGAGAAATGTAGTATGGATGGAATTGTACTTGGAAACCGATACGAGTTGTTAGAAAAAATAGGTGAAGGTGGAATGTCACAAGTATTTAAAGCAAGATGTAATAAACTAAATAGGTTTGTTGCAGTTAAAATTCTTAAAAAAGAATTTTGTGATAATGCTGACATTGTTGAGAAATTTAAGGAAGAAGCAACTGCCATTGCGACTTTATCTGACAACAATATAGTAAATATACTTGATGTAGGAACTCAAGATGATATAAGTTACATTGTAATGGAATATGTTAAAGGTAAAACTTTAAAGGATATAATAAAGCAAGTAGGAAAGATGAATTACGAGACAGCTATATCTGTTGCTATTCAAATTTCTAAAGCTTTGGATTGTGCTCATAGAAACAATATAATTCATAGAGATGTTAAGCCGCAAAACATTTTAGTAACGGAAGATGGAATAATGAAAGTAACTGATTTTGGAATAGCAAAATCGGTAACTTCTGAAACTATTACAAATACGGATACAATAATGGGATCTGCTCATTATCTATCTCCAGAGCAAGCAAAGGGAAGTTTTATTGATTGTAGAACAGATTTATATTCATTAGGAGTTGTTTTATACGAAATGGTTACAGGAAGTCTTCCTTTTCAAGCGGATACTGCTGTGACTATAGCATTAAAACATGTTCAAGAAGAGGTTGTACCTCCGAAAAATCTTAATTCAAAAGTTCCTGATAGCTTAAACCAATTAATTTTAAAGGCCATGGAAAAGGAACCTGTTAAAAGATATCAAAGTGCTAAAGAAATGATAGCAGATCTTCAAAAAATTAAGGATGACCCTAATGCGAAGATTGATAAAAAAGAAGAAGGTAATGATCATACTATTATAATGTCAGCTGTAACTGATCAAATGGCAAGTAAAGAAAAGACAAATAATAAGAATAATAATGAAGACTATGAAGATTATGATGAAGACGATGATTATTATGAAGAAGATGAGGAGAAAATGAGTGCGAAAAAAAGTAAGATAATAAAAATCGCAATAGGTGTAGTAGTATTATTATTACTGATAGGTCTAGGTGCTGGAGCATATAAAATAGCTAGTAATTCAATTGCGGCGAATACTAAAGAAGTTCAAGTTCCTAATATAATTGGAGAAAGTGTTAATGATGCAAAAAAACAACTTGAAGGCTTAAACTTAGTTTTAGTAGAAGGCGGAACAGACTCTAGTGATGAACCAGAAGGAACAATTATTAAAATGAACCCAGAAGTAGGAACTATGGTTAAAGAAAAGAGCTCCGTCAGGGTTATTGTAAGTGAAGGGAAAACAAAAGCTAAAATGCCTGATTTAATTGATAATGATATGGATTATGCAAATAATGTTTTAAATTCTTATGGAATTAAAATTAGTAGTGATAATATTAGTCAAGAATTTGATGATAATGCACCAAAAGGGCAGGTAATAAGGCAAACGCCTAAAAAGGATACTGAAATTACTTCAGATACTAAAGTAACTGTTGTTGTAAGTAAAGGAGCAGAAATTAAATTTACAACAGTACCTAATGTAATAAGCTTAGATACAGAAGTAGCTAAGAGTAGATTAATTGATGCTAAATTAAAGGTTAATGTTGAGGAGAAGCTAACTGAAATTGAGGGCGAGAATGCTAAAGTATTAAGCCAATCTATTGAAGGAAGTAAAGTAGAACAAGGAACTTCAATTACAATAGTAGTTGGAAAATATGTTGCAAAACAACAACCTCAAATAACTAATCCAGGAACTGTTAAACCAGATAAAAATACACCAACGCCAACACCAGGCACAACAACTCCTAGTACAGGAACAACACCAAGTACAGAAAAAACTCCAAGTACAGGAACAGCTCCAAGTACAGGAACAGCTCCTAAAGGTCCTTGGGATACTAAAACTAGTAATTAATATTTAAAGAAGCACTTTAAAATATAAAATCAAAATTGTTATTTTTAAGGATAACTTAATAAAAAAATATGAGGAGGGGTTGGTAAAAACCCTCTCCTTATTTTTATAACTGTATAAAATTATAAAAGATTCAATATACTAATAATGTAAGAAGATATATTAAAGTTCTTAAAAATTATTATACAAAGTCTGTAAAATTATGGAGGAAAAATATGAATGGAAAGATAATAAAAGGTATAGGAGGATTCTATTATATTAAGACAGAAGAAGGTTTAATAGAATGCAAAGCTAGAGGTATATTTAGACATAAAGATATAACACCCATGGTAGGAGATAATGTTACTATTAAAATAGAAAATGGAAAAGGTGTTATTGAAGAAATACATGAGCGAAAATCGAAATTAAGTAGACCAACTGTTGCAAATGTTTCACTAGCATTTATTGTTTTTGCAGTTAAGAGTCCAGATATAAATTTTGATTTATTAAACAAATTTTTAATTTTATGTGAGTATAATAATATTGAAGTTATAGTTTGTTTAAATAAAATAGATTTGGTTTCAGAGGAAGAAAGAGATGAAATAAAAAAGAGGATAAATGATATAGGATATGAAGTTCTTTATATAAATGCAAAAGAAGGACTTGGAATAGAGAGATTAGAAGAAAAAATTCAAGGGAATATTACAGTTTTCTGTGGTCCATCTGGAGCAGGGAAATCTACACTAATTAATAAACTCTCTAGTAAAGCACATATGGAGACTGGAGTCGTTAGTGAAAAGATTGGAAGAGGTAAGCATACCACAAGACATAGTGAACTTATAGAAGTTTCGGGTGGATATATTGTTGATACACCAGGATTTTCTACATTAGAAATAAAAGATTTAATGGATAAAGAGTCTCTTAAATATTGTTTCCCTGAATTTACTGAGTATAATGATAAGTGCAAATATAGAGGATGTCTACATTATAAAGAACCAAGTTGTGCTGTAAAAGAGGCAATGGATAATGAAGAAGTTAATAAATATAGATATAATTTTTATATAAAAACATTAGAAGAAATAATGAAGGAGGAAAAAAACAAATGGTAAAGATTGCACCATCAATATTGTCAGCAGATTTTTCGAAATTAGGAGAAGATATAGAGAGAATAGATAAAGGGGGAGCCGATTTTATCCATATAGATGTAATGGATGGATCTTTTGTACCTAATATATCCCTAGGATTACCAGTGATAAAATCAATAAGAAATAGAACAGATAAACCATTTGATATACATTTAATGATAAACAATCCATCAAAGTACATAGATGATTTTATAATTGCAGGAGCAGATATAATTACTGTTCATTATGAAGCAGATCAACATATAGATAGAACAATTAATTATATTAAGTCAAAAGGTATTAAAGCTGCAATTTCATTGAATCCAGGAACTCCAACAAGTGTATTAAAGGATTTAATAGTAAATTTAGATATGGTTTTAATAATGTCTGTAAATCCAGGTTACGGAGGACAAAAATTTATACCATATTGTTTAGATAAAATTAGAGAAATAAAAGAATTTAGTAATAAAGTTAACCCATCACTATTAATAGAAGTGGATGGTGGCGTAGATAAAACGAATGTAAAAGAAATTATAGAAGCTGGTGCTAATGTAATTGTTGCAGGTTCTGCTGTGTTTTGTGGAGGAGAAATCAGCGATAATATAAAAGCTTTAAGGGGGTAATACTTTGAATGTGGCGATTGTAAGTGGAGGAACAGCACCTTCAGAAAAATTGTTAAGAGGTTATCTAGGTAAGGTAGATTTTATAATAGCTGCTGATAGAGGGAGTGAATGTCTCTATAATTATGGGATTGTTCCAGATTTGCTCCTTGGAGATTTTGATTCTGTTAAAAAGGAAATTTTAGATGCTGTAAAATTACAAATAAAAGAAGTTTTAGAGTTTCCACCTGAAAAGGACTATACAGATACTGAAATTGCAATAATAGAAGCTATTAAAAGAGGCTCAGAGAAAATATATTTATTTGGAGCAATTGGATCTAGAATGGATCATACACTTGGGAATATAGGTCTTCTTTTAACAACTAAAAAAAGAGGAGCAAATCTTGAAATAATAAATGATAATAATAGACTTTATTTAGCTGAAAAGAAAATGGAGTTATTTGGAGACTATGGTGAAAACATATCTTTTCATGCACTATGCGATAAAGTTAAGAATTTTAATATTAGAGGTGCTAAGTACAATTTAGAGACTTGTGATTTAAGCTTATTAGATCCAAGAGCTATATGTAATGAGTTTATTGATACTCCAATAGAGATTAGTTATGAAGATGGAGAATTATTAATTCTGCACTCAATTGATTAGGTATATGAAAGCAAATAACAAGTTAAATATGACTTGTTATTTTTTATGTCTAATATACGTTCAATGGTTTGAAGTTATTTTTTTTTAATCAATAAAAGTTGGAACATTTTTAGGAGTAACTGAATATTAATATAATAAGACGAAATTAATTTTAAGATGGGTACTTTATATTATTAATATTTAGGAGGGATAGTTATGAAAATAATAGCATTTAAATTGCCAAGATTTTTATCCAATATAATAAGATTTTTTAGAAGAAAAAACTAGAGTATACATAAAAGTAACTTTCCAATTGACAAGTGTCAATTTACAATGGACAATAAAGGAATATCATCCTCAACTGTAAATTGTTAATTGTTAACTGTTAAGAGCTTAAATAACTCTAAACAACAAAAAATGCAATTGGGATAACAATTGCATTTTTTATTATGAACTATATTGCTCTTTGGACCTTTCCAGATCTAAGGCATCTTGTACATACATGAACAGTTCTTGGTGTTCCGTTAACTAAAGCTTTTACTTTCTTTATGTTAGGAGCCCAAGTTCTCTTTGATTGACGATGTGAATGGCTGTATTGTACACCTGCTACAACACCTTTATCACATATTTCGCATCTTCTTGCCATTAGAAAACACCTCCTTATATTGCATAGATAATCATCTTCAATAGGACAGACTAAATTATACCATAGGGAAATATAATAGGCAAGATAAATTAGTATTTATTATAAATTAATAGTAGTTTATAATAAATAGTAAATAAATAGTAGTTTAGAATAATATAATATTAGTAGTTTACAATATATATTATCTGAATACTTGAATAATATATTGTTCTAATATAAAATATAAAATAGGATATAAGATTTTAGGAGGAATATGAATGATTGGATTTTCAAATGAAAATGGTAATATAAATTATTCAGAAGAAGTTTTAGCTAAAATTGTTGGATTATCAACAATGGAATGCTATGGAGTAGTTGGTATGGTTTCTAGAAATGCTGGCGAAGGACTTTGGGAACTTATGGGCATAGAAAATTTAGCAAAAGGTGTTAAATTACAATTAACAAATGAAAACAAATTACAAATCGAATTGTTTGTTATGGTTGAATATGGAACAAAAATATCGGTTATATCTAATAATATAATTCAAAAGGTTCGTTATAGTGTTGAAAACTATACGGGTCTTAAGGTTTCATCTATAACAGTAAATGTTCAAGCGGTTAGAGTTTAGGAGGATAAACTGAATGGAATATACAAAAATCAATGGCCATGATTTTTATAACATGGTTGTTAATGCTAGTAATAGACTACTAGAACAAAGTGACTTTGTAAATGCACTAAATGTATTTCCGGTTCCAGATGGAGACACTGGAACTAATATGTCTATGACATTTAAAGCAGCAGTTAAAGAAATAGAAAATATAAATACTGATTCTATAGGAGAAGTATCTAAAAAATTAGCCAAAGGTGCATTAATGGGTGCTAGAGGTAACTCGGGAGTTATATTATCTCAAATACTTAGAGGAATTTCTAAGGGACTCGAAGGGAAAAAAGAAGTAGATGTTATTGAATTTGCAATTGGTTTCCTTGAAGGGTCAAAATCAGCATATAAGGCAGTTATGAGACCAACGGAAGGAACTATACTTTCTGTAATCAGAGCAGCAGCAGACGCAGCAATAGCATCTGAAGCTAAAGATATAGTAAGTTTTATGGAAGAAGTAACAATTAAATCTAAAGATATGCTAGATAGAACTCCAGAAATGCTACCAGCACTTAAAAAAGCTAAAGTAGTCGATTCTGGTGGAATGGGACTTTATATAATACTTAAAGGTATGCATGAAGCTTTAAAGGAAGAAATTAAAGCTGAAATAAAGGATATAAAAATAGGAATACCTGGTAATACATTAGCACAAGCTACTGAAGACATAGAGATTAAATTTGGTTATTGTACTGAATTTATAATCTTAGGTGATGCTAAACGTGCAAAGAAATTCCAAAATGAAATAGAGTCTCTTGGAGATTCTATGATTGTTGTTGGATATGATGATGTTATTAAAGTTCACATACATACGAATGATCCAGGACTTGTATTATCTAAGGCAGTAGCTATAGGAGAATTATCAAAAATTAAAATTGATAATATGAGAGAAGAGCATAGAGAAATTTTAATGAATGCTAAGGACAAAGAATTAAATAATGATAATATAGAAGAAAACAATCTTCAAAATGAAGATGAGATTTTAGACGATGAAAAGAAGAAATATGGATTTATAACAGTAGCAATGGGCGATGGAATTTCAAGCATATTTAAAGATTTGGGTATAGATTATGTTATTGAAGGTGGTCAAACCATGAATCCATCTACTCAAGATATTTTAGATGCTGTTAATAAAATAAATGCTGAACATATTTTTATTATGCCAAATAATAAAAATATAATTATGGCAGCTAATCAAGCAGCAGAAATATCTGATAAAGATATTCGTGTAGTACCTACAACAACTATTCCACAAGGAATAGCATGTGCAACTATGTTCAATTTCGATTCTGAACCAGAGGATAATTTCAATAATTTGAAAAACACAATTGAAGAGGTTAAAACTGGGTCAGTAACTTATGCAGTTCGCGATACTGAAATTGATGGGATTGATATTAAAGAAGGAAATATGCTAGGACTCGTAGAAGGCAAAATAAAAGAAGTAGGCGAAGACAAAAAAACTGTAGCAAATAAAGTTCTAGATGACATGATAGATGACGAATGTGAACTTATTACTGTATATTATGGTGAAGAAGTAACTGATGAGGAAGCGAGTGGGTTTCAACTTGAGTTACAAGGTAAATATGAGGAGTTAGATATTCAATTCTATAAAGGAAATCAACCTCTTTACTATTTTTTAATGTCAGTAGAATAAGGATAACAATAAAAGCGCCTAAATAATGGGCGCTTTTTGTCATTTTTGGAAGGAGGGAAATTTTGGATATATATAGTAATATTTCTGAGTTAAAGGGAGTAGGTCCTAAAGCTAGTGAAAAATTAAATAGATGTGGAATTTTTAATATATTAGATATCTTATTATATTTCCCAAGAAATTACGAATTTGTAGATGGTAATGCAGATTTTGAAAGTATTAGTGGAGAAGATAAACAAATATTAAAATGTGAAGTTGTTAAATTTAGAAGTGATATTAGAACAAAAACTGGTAAGATCCTCACAACAATAGATTTTAATTATGATGGATATAAAGTGTCTGGAAAATGGTTTAATCAAAGATATATAAGAAATACTTTTAGACAAGGACAAGTATATAATTTAATGGGTAAGTTTAAAAAAATAGGAAATACATTAGAAGTAGTTAATCCTACAGTTACTTGTGAAGAAGCACTTTCTAGTGAGATTTTACCTAAGTATCCATTAAAATCAGATATAAGTAATAAATTATTTGAAAAATTGATTAACGAGATATTATCACATATGGAAGTTAAAGAAAATTTACCTAAGGATGTAGTAGATAAATATTCTTTGATTTCATTAAATGATGCCATAAGAAGCATACATTTCCCAGAAAATAAAGAGATGCTAGAAAAAGCTGAAATAAGACTTAAGTTTCAAGAATTATTTACATATTCATTAAAATTATTGCTTCTAAAAAATAATATTAAAAAAAATACCAATGGAATATTTTTTGAATGGGTAGACGAGTTTAGTGAATTTAAAGAAAAACTACCATTCCCTCTTACTGGTGCACAAACTAGAGTTGTACGTGAAATTTTGAGGGATCAAAAATCAAAATATTCTATGAATAGATTGATTCAAGGTGATGTTGGAAGTGGAAAAACCATAGTTGCTCTAATAGCTATTTTTAATGTTATTTTGAATGGTTATCAATGTGCTTTTATGGCACCAACAGAAATTCTTGCAAGTCAGCATTTTGAAGAAGCAAAAAAAGTTTTTAAGGATTTTAATATAGAAATAGAATTACTAACAGGATCAACTACTTCAAAGGAAAAGCAAAGAATTAAAGAGAGAATTAAAACTTCAGAGCCTATTTTGGTAATAGGAACCCATGCACTTTTCCAAGACGATGTAGAATTTAGAAAATTAGGATTAATAGTAACTGATGAACAGCACAGATTTGGAGTGGAGCAAAGAAGTAAGCTCATAAATAAAGGAAAAAGAGCAGATTGTTTAGTTATGACAGCTACCCCAATTCCTAGAACCTTAGCTTTATATCTTTATTCTGATTTAGATGTATCTATAATTGATGAATTGCCACCAGGTAGAAAGAAAATAGATACTAGATTTTATGGAGAAGCTCAAAGAGATATAGGTTATGATTTGGCTTATGATGAAATTAAAATGGGAAGACAAGTATATATAGTTTGTCCTCTTATAGAAGAAGACGAAAAGGAAGAATTGAATTCAGTGGAGACAGTATATAATAAACTTACAACAGGAATATTTAAAGATTTAAAGGTTGAAATTCTTCATGGAAAAATGAAGGGAAGCGAGAAAGAAGATATAATAAAAAGATTTAAAAATAATGAATTTAACGTTTTAATTTCAACCACTGTAATTGAAGTTGGGGTTAATGTGCCTAATGCTTCTGTAATGATTGTTGAAAATGCAGAAAGATTTGGTCTTTCTCAGCTTCATCAATTAAGAGGGAGAGTTGGACGTGGAGAGTATTCTTCTTATTGCGTTCTTATAGCAAAAGCTAAAAGCAATACAACTAAAAAGAGGATGCAAATAATGACAGAATGTAGTGATGGTTTTTTAATATCAGAAAAAGATTTAGAACTTAGAGGTGCAGGCGAAATGTTTGGTAGAAAACAAAGTGGAGATGAAGGATTTATCCTTGCAAATCTTTATGAGGATATAAAAATATTAAGATGTGCTAAACTAGAAGCAAACAATATTCTACAAAATGAAAGTAGTGTAAATAAGGAAATAATAAATGAACTAAGCAAGAATCTAGAAAAAAGCAGTAAATATATTTGTTTTAATTAATTTGAAATACTATATATAGATGTGTTAATATATACACATATGAAAAAATACACACAGATAAAAGAAGTGCGAAGAACAACCAAGATCATTTCACAGATAAAAAAGGCACTAAGTGCAACCAAGATCATAAATTGTGAATTATAAATTGAAAAGTCTGCGAAGCAGATTTTCTTGTATGCTTAGTTAAGGAGGAATAAAACTTGAGAATAATAGCAGGAAAAGCAAGAGGACATAAATTGATACCTCCAGCGACAATGGAAACTAGACCAACATTAGATAGAGTTAAGGAAGCTATGTTTAGCACAATTCAATCATATATACCAGAGGGCGTAGTTGTAGACGTTTTTTCAGGGACAGGAAGCTTGGGATTAGAAGCTGCCAGCAGAGGGGCAAGTGAGGTTTACTTATTTGATAAGAGTGCAGTTACATTCCCACTGTTAAAGCAAAATGTTGAAAGTCTTAAATTTCAAGAATTTTGTTTTCCTATAAACACGGATGCATATGTAGGACTTAAACAATTAGCAAGCAAAGGAAAAAAATTTGATATAATATTTATTGATCCACCTTATTGTAAAGAAATGATTCCAGAAGCTATGAAAATTGTTAAGGAACATGATTTATTAAAGGATGATGGAATAATAGTTACGAAAATAGATACTATTGAAGAAATTTATGAAGAATATGAAAATATAAAGTTAATAAAGAGCAAGAAGTATGGAAATACAACTGTATGTTATTATAAGTATGAGGAGAAATAAACAATGAAAATTGCAGTATATCCAGGAAGCTTTGATCCTATAACTAATGGACATCTTGATATTATAAAAAGGGGATCAAAGGCTTTTGATAAAATTATAGTAGCAGTACTAGTTAATGTGGATAAAAAGTATCTTTTTGAAATTGATGAAAGAGTTCAATTAATAAAGAAAGTGACAAAAGATATAGAAAATGTTGAAGTTAGAAGTTTTAATGGGCTTTTAGTAAATTTTCTAAAAGAATGTAATTCTAATATAATTTTAAAGGGCTTAAGAACGACTTGTGATTTTGAATATGAAATGCAAATGTCATTTATGAATAGTGAATTGGATTCAGATATTGAAACTGTATGTATGATGGCATCTTCTAAAAATTTACATATAAGTTCATCTGGTGTTAAGCAGGTGGCAAAATTTGGAGGGAATATTAAGGGACTTGTCCCAAGCGAAATTGTCTCAGATATAGTAGCTAGAATAAATATCTAAGGAGTGTTTTTATGGAAAAAATGGAGGTTAATGTTATAGAATTATTAGAATATTTACAGGATTTGGTGGAAAATTCATCAAAGGTACCAATGAGTGGTAAAGTTATGATTGATAAAAAAGAAATTATTGAAGTAATTGATCAAATAATTAATTATATGCCAGATCAATTTAAAAAAGCTGAATGGGTTATGAATGAAAGAGAACGAATATTAGATGAAGCTAAAAAAGAATATGATTCTGTTAGAAAAGACACTATGACTATGATGAAGCAAAATGTTGAAAAACATGATATTGTAAAGGAAGCAAAGATAAGGGCAGAGGAAATTATAACCTCAGCACAACGAGATGCTAAGGCTATAAGACTAGGTTCTAGAGATTATTCTGATGAAATATTAACTCAATTAGATAAAGAAATAGAAGATCAAAAGATAAAATTAATAAAAAGTCTCCAAAGTAGTTTTGAATCAGTTGCAAAGAATATAGATACAAGTTTAAGTGGTGCATGTGATGTTATACAAGACAATGTTAAAGAATTACGTGGTATGAAGAAATAATTTAGAAACCTTATTAACTATAATCAATAAAAGTGTTAGCAAAATTAATACTAATATTGGATAAAAATGTGCATATACACTCATATAATAATTTAGGCCAAGCTTAAATGTATATATGCTTGTAGGCAAGATTTCTAATGATATATAAGTTATAATAAAACTAAAGATTCCTTGGACTATTTTAAAAAAAATATATTTACTATAATGAATTTTAGTATCACTTACAAAAGAGCTTACTTGTGCGATCACAGCTAGACCAGAAAATGAGCATAAGAAACTTATCATACTTAATTTAAGAGAAAGAGAAAGGGATAGGGTAGATATTATACTACATCCATTTGTCATTTCTATACTTCCTAAAAATAAACAATATAAAGTTCCGCTGGGTAAGCTAAAAAAATTCTCCAATTGTTGAAACATAATATAAAAATAAGTATTGTTTTTAATTAGAGAGATTACAACAGAAAAAATTATAATAAATCCACCAATAGATAAGGTGGTATTTATTCCATTTTGAACTGCATTTTTTATTGCGGAACCAAAATCTATAAATTCATATTTAGGACAAGACAGAGAACTTAACCGATTTAAGTTTCTCTTTTTTTTTGTTATAAATCCTATAAAGATAGCTGATGTATAATTCCCAATAAGCAAAATATAACCTAAAGAGAGATTCCCAAGTAAGGTTCCAGCAACAGAACCAATCAAAAACAGTGGTCCAACATTAGAAGCTATGTTCAAAAGTCTTTCATATTCATCTTTTTCAATATAGTTCATAGAATACAAATCAACACAATACTTTGCACCTAAGGGATAGCCACACAGAATGCTAGCTACGAGTGGAAAAGAACAATTCTTAGAAAGTCCCAGTGGTTTACAAACTAAAGGGCCAAGAAACTTAGAATAGAGGTTTATTCCATCATAATATATTAGTAAATTGCAAATAACTATAAAGGGAAAAGTTGTAGGTAATATGGAATTATACCATAATTTGCATCCTGAAATAGTAGCAGAAATACATTGATTTATATTCAATATAAAAAGAATTATTAATATAGAAATGAAAATGCAAATAATAATATTTTTTTTTATATTAAGTTGCTTAATTAAAACAATAATTAAGCTTATAATTAAAAACCATAAGATAATAGCATATATCATGAAATCACTCCAATTTTTATTTCATATGAATTATGTATATTCTTATGGTTATGTAAAATATTACTATATTATAATAGGACCTTTTAAATAATCATCCATAGGATTTACCTTTGGATTTAAAAGAGAATAGGTTTTCGTGCCTAAAATATCAATTTTCATATGGTCAGATAAATTATTTCTAGGAACTTTTGTTATTATATTAATATTACCTTTTGCTTTTATATTCTTTAGCATAGTACGTCCAATAGAATTAAATCCAAGAACTCTCGCATAAGGTGTAGGCGTTTTAGATAAGCTAAATAAATCAAAATCTTCAAGATTTAAAAAACTTTGAGTAAGAATTCTATTAATTCTAGTATAAGTATATCTTTTACTCTTAGAATTTAGTATTAATTCATTTAAAGAATTGGCCTTAATAATTTCTTTTAATATTTTGTTTTCTAAACCCTCCGAGACATCAGGTAAATTAAAAAGAGATTTTTCATTTGTAAATAATTTATATTTAATATATTTAAACATATCCTCTTCAAAAATAAATGGATAATTTGAGGAAGACAAATCATATAAAATATCATAACTAGATTTTGGAAGTATATCAATTAATGCGGTTAATGAATTTTCTTTAAGATAATTCCTTATGGAGGTGGCTGACGAAAAAGAACAATTCAAATTATTATCATTATAAGATGCACCTTCTCGTTTCAATGTTCTAGGTATTATTAAGCTATTTAGTGTTTTTAAAGCTTTTATATATTCAATGCCTAAAATATTATTAGAATTAGATAATAAATTTAAAACATCATTAGAATTTAAATAATCATTAAGAGCATTTGCTCGGCTTAAATGAAAAGGTAAGCCTAATTTTAAATTATTTTTCAAAAGACTTTTATATTCGGAAGGCTCAGAAACTAAAGTGTTAGCTATATCGTCTAAGGTATTTATAGTACCTTCTTCACTTCCGAAGTAGAGATAATCTACTATTCCCAAAGAATTAAGAAGAGATACACCTCCAAAAGCAAAATGTTCAGCAGAAGATATTGAATAAACTAGAGGTAATTCTAAAACTAAATCTACTCCATTTCTAATTGCCATTTCTGCTCTTTTCCATTTATCTATAATTGAAGGGATCCCCCTTTGCATAAAATTACCACTCATAACGCAAACTATTCCATCTGCATTTGTGTGCTCTTTTGCTTTTTGAAGATGATATTCATGCCCTTTGTGAAATGGATTATATTCTGTAATTATTCCTGTAATTATTATAATCATCCCCTTTTTAATAAAAATCTTAGACTTGATATTTTCTTGCCTATGTTTAAAACTAGTATAGCATATATATAATATTTGCCAAATAAGAGTAACGAAATATGGTTAAAAGTAATTGTTAAAAAATATACTTTAATGGTATTACTATATTAATGAGATACTTTTTCAATATTCAGAGAATTGAAAAAAAAATAAAATTTATATTAAGAGATATTTAGGTTGAAAAATAAGTATATGTCGTATTTACAGGATTATTATGTGCTTTTTTATTGATTATAACTAAGAATATCCTATAGTATATTGAAATACTTAATATATAAATTGCTTAAGGTAGAATATATAGCTATATTTACGAATGAATTATAAAGTAATTTTATATAAAAAATAATTGTTAAAAAAAATACTTTTAGTATATTGTTATTTTACAATCGTGTTATCAGATAATTTAGATTATTGCCAATCTAAAGACTTCTATTTTTATAGCGAATTTATGTTGAAAAAACCCCTAATATAGGAGTATAGTAGTATTAGAGATAGAGTATAGAGAGGAGAAACGAGATATGGACCTTATGAAAAAAATATGGACTCATGCACAAGCAAACAAAAAGAAAATTGTTCTTCCAGAAGGTAATGAAGAAAGAAATATAGCAGCAGCAGAAAAAATACACAAATTAGGATTAGCATATCCACTTTTAGTTGGTAATAAAGAAGAAATAATAAATAAGTCAAAAGAATTGGATGTAGATTTATCAGGAGTTGAAATAATAGATCCAAATGAGTCAGAGAATTTAACTAAATATATAACAGCTTTTTATGAACTTAGAAAGAAAAAGGGTATGACTATGGAGAAGGCAGAAAAAATAGTTAGGGACCCTCTATATTTTGCGACTATGATGGTTAAATTAGATGATGCAGACGGGATGGTATCAGGAGCAATTCATACTACTGGAGACCTACTAAGGCCTGGACTACAAATAATAAAGACAGCCCCAGGGGTATCTGTTGTTTCAAGCTTTTTTATAATGCAAGTTCCAGGATCAAGTTATGGAGAAGAAGGATTACTACTATTTGCAGACTGCGCAGTTAATCCAAACCCTACTGAAGATCAATTAGCTGCAATTGCAATTGCAACAGCAGAAACAGCTAAGAAATTGTGTAAAATGGAGCCTAAAGTAGCAATGTTATCGTTCTCTACAATGGGAAGCGCTGATAATGAATTGGTAGATAAGGTGAGAAATGCAACACAAAAAGCACAAGAACTCAGACCGGATTTAGATATAGACGGAGAATTGCAATTAGATGCAGCTATAGTTAAAAAGGTGGCAGATCAAAAGGCACCAGAAAGTAAAGTTGCAGGACGCGCTAATGTTTTGGTATTCCCAGATTTACAATCTGGGAATATAGGATATAAACTAGTTCAAAGATTTGCAAATGCGGCTGCTATTGGACCAATTTGTCAAGGTTTTGCAAAACCAATAAATGATTTATCAAGAGGATGTAGCTCAGACGATATCGTAAATGTTGTTGCATTAACAGCAGTTCAAGCACAAACTAATATTTAGTATTATGAATTATAGATTTTAGGAATTTTTAAGGCATATTCTAAAAAAAAATAATAAGTCAGTATGCTAGTTTATTTCGTGTAATACTTTGCTAATATGTTTACCTAATAGTAAATATCAGGTAACATAATTCCTCGTCTGACCTAAAGTGAAAAATTTCATGTGGAATTTTATATTCTGCCTGGAAATTTTTACTAGGTACCCTTAGGGGAACATAGTCTTAAGACAAAATATACATTGCATAGTTGGCTCATTATTTTCTTTCATATGTCTAATTGAAAAATATTGAGGATTAGTAAAGGAGAGAAAATTATGAAAATATTAGTTATAAATTGTGGTAGTTCTTCACTAAAGTATCAACTTATTGATATGGCGAGTGAGCAACCTTTAGCGCAAGGACTTGTGGAAAGAATAGGAATTGAAGGATCAATATTAACACAAAAAGTTGAAGGTAAAGATAAATATGTGGTTGAAACACCACTTAAAGATCATCAAGATGCAATTGAACTTGTGTTAAAAAGTTTAGTTGATGAAACTTATGGTGTAATAAAATCAATGGATGAGATAGCAGCAGTTGGACACAGAGTTGTTCATGGTGGAGAAAAATATGCAACTTCAGTAATAATTGATGATGAAGTTCTTGAAAATCTTCAAGATTTCGTAAAGCTTGCACCTCTTCATAATCCAGCTAATATAACTGGAATAAAAGCTTGTCAAGAACTTATGCAAAATACACCAATGGTTGCAGTATTTGATACAGCATTTCATCAAACTATGGAAGAAAAAGCATTTATGTATCCACTACCATATAAATTCTATAAAGAGGATAATATCAGAAGATATGGTTTCCATGGAACATCACATAAGTATGTAGCGGGTAAAGTTGCTGAAACTATGGATAAGGATATTAAAGATTTAAAGATTATTACTTGCCATATAGGTAATGGAGTAAGTATTACAGCAGTTGATGGTGGTAAATCAGTTGATACAACAATGGGATTTACACCTCTAGATGGTATTATAATGGGATCAAGATGTGGAAGTATAGATCCATCAATAGTTACATATTTAATTAAGCAAAAGGGATATTCAGCAGAACAAATAGATGAATTATTAAATAAAGAATCAGGAATTTTAGGCATATCTGGTATAGGAACAGATTTTAGAGACATAAGAAGTGGTGTTGAAAGAAAAGACCCTAGAGCAATACTTACTATGGATATTTTCGGATACCAAATTAAGAAACAAATTGGTGCTTATGCAGCGGCAATGGCAGGTGTAGATGGAATTGTATTTACTGCTGGTGTAGGTGAACATGCTCCGGAAATAAGAGGAAGAGCTTTAAACAATATGGAGTTTTTAGGCATAGAAATAGATGCAGAAAAGAATAATAATCAAAACATTGGAGATGGCATGGAAATTTCTAAAGAGACTTCAAAAGTTAAAGTGTTTGTAATACCAACAAATGAAGAGCTAATGATTGCTAAAGAAACTTTAGAACTAGTTAAATAAATGAAAAATTAAGAATGAATGATGAATAATTAAGGAAGAAAAGCTGTAGCTTTTCAAAAAATAGATTAATAAAAAGAAATTACTTAGTAATTTCAACCTCAATCATTCATTATTCATCATTAACTATTAATCATTTATAATAAATACCTTGACTTTTTACTAGTCAATTTATATAATAAGTTGTGTTTGGTTTATAAATATATGTGCTAAGGAGTGAAAAAGGGAGATTGTTATATAGTGTGCTGTAAGTTTATTATATAATGTACTCTGTAATTTTATGAAAGTACAAATTTCAGATATTATTTTAGGTAAAGATAGAAGCAAAAAAATTGATTACGCATTTGAAATACCACAATTTGACTTTGAAGGGGATATAATTAAATATATAGGCTCTTGTAAAGTTATTGGGGATATTGTACCAAATGGAGATATATTAATAGTAAGTGCTAATATTAAAGCTGATTTAGAAATGATATGTTCAAAATGCTTAGATACCTTTATCTATCCAATAGATATTGATATAGAAGAAAGGTTTACAGCTAATAGTAAATCTGAAGATGATGAAGCTATTGTTGTATTTGATGATGTTTTAGACATCACCGAAATTGTTGAAACTAGTATAATTTCAACATTACCTATTAGAAGAATTTGCAAAGATGACTGTAAAGGACTTTGCCAAGAATGTGGATGTAATTTAAATTTAGATACATGTTCTTGTAATAAAGAAGACGTAGATATACGTTTTGAAGCCTTGAGAGGTTTGTTTGATAATAAGGAGGTGTAAGATATGGGATGTCCAGCAAGAAAGCAATGTAGCGCTAGAACAAAGAAAAGAAGAGCTCAAACTTTTAAAGCTAGTTTACCTGGTATAGTAGAATGTCCACAATGCCATGAAATGAAACTTGCTCATAGAGTATGTAAAAACTGTGGTTTTTACAAGGGTAAGGAAGTTGTAGCTACTGCAAACTAATGAAGAAAGTCTTTATGACTTTCTTTTCTTTTATACAAAATGATATGGAAAATCATAGTCAAGATTCAACAAAAATCAACTTTTAAACATATTATCTACGTAGATAAGATGAAGGGGGATTATTATATGAGGATAGCTATAGATGGTATGGGTGGAGATAATGCGCCTGTAGCTGTAATAGATGGTGCAATTCAAGCTTTAAAAGAATATAATAATATTGAATTATATATTACAGGACCAAAAGAAATTATAAATTCAGAATTAGATAAATATACATATCCTAAAGATAAGGTTACTGTTATTGATGCTAAAGAAGTGATTTTACCGAGTGAACATCCTGTAATGGCACTTCGAAGAAAAAAAGATTCTAGTATTGTTAAATCATTAAATTTAGTTAAAGACGGAACTTGTGATGGGATAATATCAGCAGGAAGTACAGGCGCATTTTTAGCAGGATGTACTCTAATAATAGGTAGAATTAATGGGATAGAAAGACCTGCACTTGCACCTATAATGCCAGGTAGACATGGAAATTTTATGATAGTAGATGTTGGTGCTAATGTTGATTGTAAGCCAGCGTTTTTAGTTCAATTTGCGAAAATGGGGAAAATCTATTATCAAAAGATTTTTAATGTGAAAAATCCTAGTATAGGACTTATAAATATTGGAGAAGAAGAAGAAAAAGGCAATGAACTTACAAAAGCAACATATCAGCTTTTAAAAGAAGAAAATTCTCTTAACTTTAAAGGGAATATAGAACCAAGAGATATACCTACAGGGGATACTAATATTTTAGTTAGTGATGGTTTTGTAGGAAATACAGCTTTAAAAATGTATGAAGGTTCCGCCTCAAGTATTTTAGGCATAATGAAGGATGAAGTGCTTAGGTCATCAATTATTTCTAAATTAGGTGTAGTTTTATTAAAACCTGTACTTAAAAATATAATGCGAAAATTTGATTATAAAGAAGTTGGTGGAGCGCCTTTTTTAGGTGTTGATGGAATATGCATAAAAGCTCATGGTAGCTCAGATGCAAAGGCATTCAAAAACGCTATTAAGCAAACTAAAATTTTCTATGAAAATGATGTGCTAAAACATATAAAAAATGAGTTTTCTATAGAAAATTAATTAAAATATTGATAAACTAATATTGACGATTTAAACAATATATACTATTATCTAAATGTAGAACTTGGGAGGTGAAAATAATGTTTGAAAAAATACAAGCAATTATTGCGGATAAGTTAAGCGTCGATGTAGGAAGCGTTGTTATGGAAGCATCATTTATTGAAGATTTAAATGCTGACTCATTAGATATAGTTGAACTTATAATGGCTCTAGAAGATGAACTTGATTTAGAAATACCTGATGAAGACGTTGAAAACTTCAAAACAGTTGGAGATGTTGTAAATTACGTAAAAGCTCATCACGAAGAATAAAATAATCCCGCAGGTTTGCGGGATTTTATATTTTCAGATTAATTTAGTTTATTCTTGAATTTGTTATACTAGGAATATGCCTTAAGCATAAAAAGTGTTTTAGCAAGTTGAAGAATAAACTTCAAGGAGTGGAATACATGAATAGATACACACTTAAAGAAATAGAAGAAAACCTGGGAGTTTGTTTTAATAATCCTACTTTACTAAAAACAGCACTTACACATAGTTCGTTTGGAAATCAATTTAAAGATGCTGAATATAATGAAAGACTTGAGTTTTTAGGAGATTCAGTATTACAGCTTTGTATTACAGAATATCTTTTTAATAACTTTAAGTATAAGAGTGAAGGCGAATTAACTAAAATAAGAAGTTTGATAGTTTGTGAAAATTCTCTTTATGAAATCGCAAAAAAAATAAATCTTGGGTCTTATATTAGAATGAGCAAAGGTGAAGAACTTACCGGTGGAAGAGAAAGAATTTCAATACAAGCGGATGCTGTTGAAGCGGTACTTGCTGCTGTTTATTTAGACAAAGGTCTTGGATTTGTTAGAGATTTTATATTGCTTCATTTTGAGGAAGTAATAAATAAAGCTATAAATAATGAAATAGTATTGGATTTTAAAACAAAACTTCAAGAACTCCTTCAAAAAGATGGAGAGATAATAATTCAATATGAATTAACAAGATATGAAGGACCACCTCATAGAAGAAAATTTTTTACCAATGTGGTTATAGATAAAAAACTAATGGGTGAAGGATCCGGTTACAGTAAAAAAGAATCAGAACAAAATGCAGCCAAACAAGCTTTAGATATATTGGATAAGATAAATGAGTAAGAATTATTATATAATACCTATATTTGTGCCACACGCGGGCTGTCCACATAATTGCGTGTTTTGCAATCAAGATAGAATAACTGGAGCCAGTGATGATGTTACAGCACAAACTGTAAGGGATACAATAAATGATTATTTAGAAACAATACAAAATAAGAATGCAACTATTGAAGTTTCATTTTTTGGAGGAACATTTACAGGAATAAGAGAAGAAAAGCAAAAAGAACTTTTAAACATAGCTAAAGAATTTAAAGATAAAAAACTTATAGAGAAAATAAGGTTATCTACAAGACCGGATTATATTAATGATTATATATTAACTTATCTTAAGGAATATGGAGTTGATATAATAGAACTTGGTGTTCAATCATTGGATGAAGATGTATTGAAAAAGTCTGGAAGAGGACATAACGTTTTTGATGTTATAGAAGCGTCTAAACTGATTAAAGAATATAATATTGTTTTAGGTCATCAAATAATGCCAGGACTTCCGGGGGATACATTTGAGAAGGATATAAACACAACTAAAGCGTCCATTGAGATGAAGCCAGATATTTGCAGAATATATCCATCTTTAGTTATAAAAGATACACCTATGGAAAAAATGTACACTTCTGATCAATATATCCCATACTCTTTAGAAGAAGCGGTGAACATAAGTAAAGTTATGTACGACATGTATAGAAAAAACGAAATTAATGTAATAAGAATGGGACTTCAACCAACGGAAAGTATAAATGAGGGCGGAGATATTGTAGCTGGACCATTCCATCCTTCTTTTAGAGAATTAGTTGAAGGTAGCCTGCTCGTAGATATAATTTTAGAAAATATGAAAGAAGAAAAAAATGCATGTATTCATATTAATTCTAAAGACTTGAGTAAACTCTATGCTAATAAAAAAATATATTTTAACAAACTTAAGGATAATAATAAATTTATTGTGGTAGAACAAGATGATAAAATTGATAGAGGACATATAAAACTCTGTCTAAAAGATAAAAAATTAGATATAATATATTAGCGAGAGGTTTCCTCTCGCTTTTAATATTATACTTACATACTATATTGATATTTATTAAGCTTTAATATAAACTAAAATATAATGAGGAGTGTTTAATATGAAAAAAAAGACTAGAGACAAGATGACAATTGCATTAGCTATTTTTATGGCATTAGCTATTATTATAAGTTTTATACCAGCAATATTTTAAAGAGAAGGAGTGAATGAATTGTTTTTAAAATCTCTGGAAATAAGAGGATTTAAATCCTTTGCTGATAAAACAGAATTAAAATTTAGAAAAGGTGTAACAGCAGTTGTAGGTCCTAATGGAAGTGGGAAAAGTAATATTTCTGATGCTGTAAGATGGGTACTTGGAGAACAAAGTGTTAAGGTACTCCGAGGTGGGAAGATGGAAGATGTAATATTTTCAGGAACTCAGTTTAGAAAGGCTGTTGGACTCGCACAAGTTTCACTAACTCTTGATAATAGTGATGAACAATTAGCAACAGAATATAATGAAGTGACAATATCTAGAAGAATATTTAGGTCAGGAGACTCTGAGTATTTAATTAATAATTCAAAATGCAGACTTAAAGATGTAACAAATCTTTTTATGGATACAGGAATAGGTAAAGAAGGATATTCACTAATTGGACAAGGTAAGATTGAAGCTATTTTAAGTGGTAAGGCTGAAGAAAGACGATCTCTTGTAGAAGAAGCAGCAGGTATTGTAAAATTTAAGACTAGAAAAGAAGAAGCAGAAAAAAAGTTGAGTAATACTGATGATAATTTAGTTAGAATAAATGATATTTTATCAACTTATGAAGAGCGAATAGAGCCTTTAAGAATTGAACGAGAAAAGGCATTAGAGTTTAATGAATTATCTAAAGACCTAAAAACAAAAGAAGTATCACTTATCGTCCATACTATAAAGAATATGGAAGAGGAACTAAAAAACTTTAATGAAGATTTAGAATTGAAAATTAATGGTATTGAAGATAAACGAAAAGAAATGGTTAGTGATAAAGAAAAACTTAAGGTTTTAGAATACAAAATAGAAGAAATAGAAAAGAAAAATTTAGAAGAAAAAGAACAATATTATAATTTGAAAGAAATAGTAAGTGATGATGAAAAAAGTGTTGAACTTTACAAGGAAAGAATCAAGAGTTTTGAAGAGAAAATCAATAGAAATAATTATGAAGTAAGTGATATTGGAGTTAAAATAAGAGAAATAAATGAAAGTAAAATAATATTAGAAGCAGAATTAGCTAAAAAGCTAGAAGAGCAAAAGTTCAAAAATCAAGATATTGAAAAGTTAGAAGAAAGCAATGTGAAAAGTTCTATAGAACTTAAAAGCATAGAAGAAGAACTTAAAGCTTTAAAAGAAGGCGAATTTGAACTCTTAAGAAGTAATTCGGATATAAAAAATGAGATTACTATATTAAATAAAGATATTTCACTTAGAGAAGAAAAAAGAGAAACTTTAAATTCATCTATATCATCTTTAGAGCATAACATAGTGATTAATTTGGCAACTTATAAAGGATTAAGTAATGATATTGAAAGTAAGAAAGACAATATCAAGTTATTAAGTCTACAAATAGTAGAAGATAAGAAAAAAATAAGTTCATTATCTTCAGATTTGACTAAAAAGGAAAATGACCTTAGAGAATTAAATAGAATATTAACTAAACTTGATGCAAATAAGGTTATGCTAGAAAACTTAGAGAAGCATTATGAGGGGTATAATAGGTCTGTAAAATCATTGATGGAGTCAATCCATGAGGAAAAAATTACTTCTGCTTCCGATACTAAAGTTTTAGGTGAAGTTTTTACAGCTCCAAAGAATTATGAAACAGCTATAGAAATAGCATTAGGAGCTGCAATATCTAACGTAATAACAAAAAATGAAGAAATAGCTAAAGTTCTTATTGGATATTTGAAAAAAAATAACTTAGGAAGAGCGACATTTTTGCCGTTAAACATAATAAGAGGCAGAAAATTAGATTTAGATAAAAACATTACGTCAGCTAATGGCTATATTGGCATTGGAAGTGACATAATTTCTTACGATAAAGAGTATAAAAATATAATAGACTACGTTCTTGGAAGAACGATAATTTGTACTAATATGGATTGCGCTTTAAATATTGCACGTATTGGAAAATATAATTATAAGATTGTTACTTTAGATGGAGAAGTATTAAATCCAGGAGGATCATTAACTGGGGGCAGCATAAAAGGAAAAAATTCTAATGTTCTAGGTAGAAAAAGAGAAATCGAAGAATTAACAAAAGATATACATCGTAAAAAGGAATTTTATGAAGAAGCGGTAAAAGTAGTTCAAGATATTAAAGAAGAAATCAAAAAGTTAGATGAAGATATATTAAATAAAAGAGATGAAGTTCATGAAAAAAGTATTGAATTAACTAAAAAAGAAAGTGAAATTCAAGGGCTAGGTGATGAGACTGATAAATTAAAAAGAAATTTAGAAGTATCTAAAGAAGAGATTGAAAGAATAGTAAATGAAAAAGAAATTATATTAAAAAAGCTTATAATTAAAGAAAATGAAATTAAATCTATTGAAAATGAAAATACATTTAATAAAAGTAAAAGTATAGATTTAGAAGAAATAATAATCGTAAAAGTACAAGAAGTAAATGACAACGATACGAAACTTACAGAAATGAAAATAAATAAGGCAACTTTAGATGAAGCTATACAAAATAGAAAAAATGAATTTACGCGTTTGGGAAAAGAAATTCAGGATATAGCTATTAAAAGTGAACTTTTAAATAAGGAAAATACTGAAAATAAAAATAGTATTGAAAGTTTAAATTTAGAGATAGAAGTTAGAAATAATAATATAAAAGAGAATATTATTGATATTGAAAAATTGGAATTAAATTTTAAAGATCAAGAAATAATAAAAGAAAAGTTAAAGCAAGAATTTAAAGAAAAAGATAATATAATAAGTGGTATTTTAGACGAAATTAGAGTAAAAGAAATGGAAGTTAATAAAAGAGAAGTAGTTAAGGCTAAAAAAGAAGCTGATAAAGAACACATGTATAGAAAACTTAACGAAGAATTAGAACTAACATATGCAGAAGCTTTAGATATATGCGAACCAGTAATTGATGATGAAGCTTTAAAACAAGAGATTTATACTACAAAGGGTAAAATAACAAAGCTTGGAGTGGTAAATTTAGCCGCTATAGAGGAATATGAGGAAATAAAAGATAAGTATGAGTTTATGTCGACGCAAGCAGAAGATTTAGAGAATGCTAAAAAAGAATTAAAATCTGTTATCGAAGAGATGACGGGTGAAATGAAAGTTTTGTTTAGGGATAATTTTAGAATTTTAAATTATAATTTTAATGAAACTTTTAAAGAGCTATTTAAAGGTGGAAGTGCAGAACTTATATTAGGTGAAGGTGATGAACTTACAGCTAATATTGATATAAATGTAGAGCCACCAGGGAAGAAACTTCAAAATATTAATTTAATGTCAGGTGGAGAAAAAGTTTTATCTGCAATAGCATTACTTTTTGCAATTTTAAAAATGAAGCCAACTCCATTTTGTATACTAGATGAAATTGAAGCAGCACTAGATGATGCTAATGTATACAGATATGCAGAGTTTCTAAAACTGTTTTCTAAGAATACTCAGTTTATAATTATAACTCATAGAAAAGGCACTATGGAAGTTAGTGATATTATATATGGGGTAACTATGGAGGAAAAAGGAATATCTAAAGTAGTATCAGTAGACTTATCGGAAAATTTTATTTAGGAGGAAATGAATTTGTTTGAAAATTTATTTAATAAACTAAAAGATGGATTAACAAAGACTAGGAATGGATTAACTGATAAAATTAATGAGGTTTTAAATTTAGCAATAACCATAGATGAAGATTTATATGAAGAATTAGAAGAAATATTAATTATATCGGATGTAGGGATGGATACTACAGTAAATATTATAGAAAGATTAAGAAGCAAGATACGTAAGGAAAAGATAAATGATCCTAAGGAAGTTAAGATTGCATTAAAGGAAGTTATAAAAGATATATTGCTTGAAGGTTCTTATGACGATGATGAAGAATCTAAAAAAGTAATCCTTGTAATTGGAGTTAATGGTGCAGGTAAAACAACTTCTATTGGAAAACTTGCAGCTAAGAACAAAGAAGCTGGTAAAAAAGTATTATTAGCTGCTGCAGATACATTTAGAGCAGCAGCTATAGATCAACTTGAAGTTTGGAGCAGCCGAGCAGGCGTTGATATAGTGAAACATCAAGAAGGTTCAGACCCTGCAGCAGTTATTTTTGATGCAATAGCTGCAGCTAAAGCTAGAAATATTGATTTATTGATATGTGACACTGCAGGAAGACTTCATAACAAGAAGAATTTAATGAATGAACTTGAAAAAATTAATAGAATAATAGATAGGGAGTTAGAAGGTTATAAAAAAGAAACATTACTTGTTTTAGATGCAACTACAGGACAAAATGCTGTGATTCAAGCTAAACAATTTATGGAATCTTGCCCGATTGATGGAATAATATTAACTAAATTAGATGGAACTGCAAAAGGTGGAGTAGTTTTATCAATAAAACAAAGTTTAAATATTCCTGTTAGATATATAGGTGTTGGAGAAGGCATTGAAGATCTTCAAAAGTTTGATGCAGAGGGATTCGCAGAAGCATTAATATAAAATTTTTATATGTGTTAAGTAAAAGTACTTGACACATATAAAAAATCCTGTTAAAATCTTTTTTGTGGGTAAGGTGATTAAATGGAAGATAGAGTTGAAATTTCATTGCTTATGGATTTTTATGGTCCATTGTTAACTGAAAAGCAAAATGAAATTCTGCAGTGGTATTATAATGATGATTTATCTTTATCTGAAATAGCGGAACTCAATAAAACGAGTCGTCAGGCTATTCACGATTTAATCAAAAGATGTTATAAACAACTTCTCTCCTATGAAAGTAAGCTGAGCTTACTTAAAAATAGTATGAATAGAGAAAAGGAAATTATAAATTTTTTAGAGTATTTAAAAAATAAGTATTCCATAGATAATGAGGATATTATAAAATATAAAGAGAAACTAGAAAATTTATAAGGAGGAGACAAACATGGCTTTCGAAGGATTAGGTGAAAAATTACAGGAAACTTTCAGAAAATTAAAAGGTAAAGGAAAGTTGAATGAAAAAGATATAAAAGAAGCCATGAGAGAAGTAAAGCTTGCCTTATTAGAAGCTGATGTTAACTATAAAGTTGTTAAACAATTTATTGCATCTGTTAGCACTAAGTGTGTTGGAGATGAAGTACTTGAAAGTTTAACACCAGGACAACATGTAATAAAAATAGTTAATGAAGAACTTACTAATCTTATGGGTGGTAGTGAAAGTAAAATTAACTACAGTAGTTCAGGTCTTACAGTTATAATGTTGGTTGGATTACAAGGAGCGGGTAAAACTACTATGTGTGGTAAACTTGCGTTAAACCTTAGAAAAGATAATAAGAAACCATTACTCGTAGCATGTGATATTTATAGACCTGCAGCTATAAAACAATTAGAGGTTGTAGGAAAACAAATTGAGATTCCAGTATTCTCTATGGGGGATAAAGTGAGTCCCGTTGAAATTGCAAAGAATGCAATAATTCATGCAAAAGATAATGGAAATAATGTAGTTATTATAGATACTGCAGGTAGACTTCATATTGATGAAGAATTAATGCAGGAATTAAAAAATATAAAAGAAAATGTAAAACCATCAGAAATATTATTAGTTGTTGATTCAATGACTGGTCAAGATGCTGTTAATGTAGCAGAAAATTTTAATAATGATTTAGACTTAAGTGGTGTTATATTAACAAAATTAGATGGTGATACTAGAGGTGGAGCTGCACTTTCAATCAAGAGCATAATTGATAAACCAATTAAATTTGCTGGTATTGGTGAAAAAATGAATGACTTTGAAGTGTTTCATCCTGACAGAATGGCATCTAGAATACTTGGAATGGGTGATGTGTTATCACTTATTGAAAAAGCTCAAGAAGCTATTGATGAAAAGGAAGCAACAGATTTAGGTAAGAGAATGTTAAATCAAGAATTTAACTTTGATGATTATCTAATGGCAATGGAACAAATGAAGAAGCTTGGACCGTTAAACAAAATTATGGAAATGATACCTGGTATGAATTCGAAAGAACTTCAAGGTGTTGATTTTGATAAAGGAACAGAAGCACTTGATAAAAGTAAAGCAGTTATTCAATCTATGACAGCTAAAGAAAGAAAAAATCCAAGTCTTATAGCAAAATCGCCTTCTAGAAAGAGCAGAATAGCTAAAGGATCAGGTACAAGTGTGCAAGAAATTAACAAGCTTATGAAAGGCTATGAAATGATGAAAAAGCAAATGAAGCAAATGAAGTCATTAACAAAGCAAGGAAAGAAGGGCGGCGGCTTATTTGGTAAGCTACCATTCTAGAAAAAAGACATATTTGGTTAAGTATTTTTATACAATACCTAAAATATATAAGCATATTTAAAGGAGGTGAAATTAAAAATGGCAGTAAAAATTAGATTAAGAAGAATGGGTTCTAAAAAAGCACCTTTCTATAGAATAGTTGTTGCAGATTCAAGAGCACCAAGAGATGGTAAATTCATCGAAGAAATTGGATACTACAATCCATTAACTGAACCAATTGACTTTAAAGTTAATGAAGAAAAAGCTACAGCATGGATTGCTAAGGGAGCACAACAAACAGATGTAATTAAAAGACTTTTCACTAACGCAGGCGTTACTAAGTAATTTTTGGAGGTGAATTTCACAATTAGTAGGTACTAATTGTGGACGTTTATGAAGGAATTAGTTGAATTTATCGCTAAATCCCTTGTTGACAACCCAGATTCAGTTGTTGTTAATGAAGTAAATGGAGAACAATCCATAATACTAAAATTAACAGTAGCACCAGAAGATATGGGGAAGATTATAGGTAAGCAAGGAAGAATTGCGAAGGCTATAAGAACAGTTATAAAGGCTGTAGCAGTTAAACATAATAAACGAGTTATAGTAGAAATCATCTAAAAATCAAGAGTTAGGGTTAACCTAACTCTTTTTAGGTATATGAAAAAATATTATATATAAAATAGAGGTGACAAGATTGGATAAATTATTTAAAATTGGTCAAATTATAAATACCCATGGAATTAAAGGTGAAGTTAAAGTTTATCCTTTAACAGAAGATATTAACAAATTTAAACGTCTAAAAACTGTTTTAGTAGGTGGAGTGGAAAAGAATATATTAGGAGTTAAATTTCAAAAGGATAGAGTTATATTAAAAATAGAAGGAATAGACTCTATGAATGATGCTGAAACTTATAAGGAAAAATATATTGAAATTTCAATTGATAAAGAACCTGAACTTCCACCAGATACTTATTATGTTTCAGATTTAAAGCAATGTACAGTATATGATACTGGTGAAAAAGAAATTGGAAGAGTTTTTGATGTAATAAGCACTCCTAATAATGATGTATATTGGATTCAACAACCTAAGGAAGTATTAATACCAGTTCTTAGAGATATAGTACTTAGTATTGATATAAATCTAAAAAAAATCATTATTAAACCAGTTGGACAGTGGCAAGATGAAGATTAGTATATTGACATTATTTCCTGAGATGTTTTCTATTTTTGACCATAGTATTATAGGGAGAGCAAGAGAAAATAATTTAATTGACTTCAGTTTATTAAATATACGAGATTATACTTTAAATAAACATAAAAAAGTTGATGATTCTCCTTATGGTGGTGGTGCAGGAATGGTTATGGCACCTCAACCTATAGTTGATAGTATAAGGTATGCAAAAGAAAATAATAAAGGCAAGGTCATATTTTTAGGACCTAGAGGAAAGACTTTTAATCAAGAAATTGCAAAAGAACTTTCTAAAGAAGATAATCTTATATTTCTATGTGGACATTATGAAGGAATCGATGAAAGAGTTTATAAACATATAGACATGGAACTTTCACTTGGTGATTTTGTATTAACTGGAGGGGAAATGGCTGCAATTCCAGTTATAGACTCCATTCTAAGACTTATTCCAGGTGTTCTTGGAAAAGAAGAAAGTTTTATGGAAGAATCTTTTTATGATGGATTATTAGAATATCCACAATATACTAGACCCGAAGATTTTGAAGGAGATAAGGTTCCTGAAATATTATTATCTGGACATCATGAAAATATAAGAAAATGGAGAAGGGTTAAGTCTTTGAATATAACTAAAAAAAATAGGCCGGATTTATATAAAAATATAACTTTGACTAAAGAAGATATTAAGATTTTGAAGAATAATACAGAAAATTCACATTAAAAAATAAAATATAATACATAATTTTTGTTGAAAAATAAAAAAACATGTGTTATTATTAAAATTGTGCTAGTACGGGCGTTCCTCTGTCACTATATAATATGTTAAGAACGTCAAATTATCTTTAAAGGAGGGAATGCACAATGAACGAAATAATAAGAGCTATTGAAGCTGAACAAATCAGAACTGATCTACCAAACTTTAAGGTTGGAGACAACATAAAAGTTTATGTTAAGGTTAAAGAAGGTACAAGAGAAAGAGTACAAATGTTCGAAGGTACTGTAATGAAAAAACAAAATGGTGGATTAAGAGAAACTTTCACTGTAAGAAGAGTTGCTTTAGGAACTGGAGTTGAAAGAACTTTCCCAATGAATGCGCCAATTATCGAAAAAATCGAAATCTCAAGAAGAGGTAAAGTAAGAAGAGCTAAACTTTACTACTTAAGAGATAGAGTTGGTAAATCTGCTAAAGTTAAAGAATTATTAACTAGATAGTATTAAAAGGGACTGTTTCAGTCCTTTTTTTTATACGTTCAAATAAAAAAATAAGGAGGAATCTACATGGTAATTAATTGGTTCCCGGGACATATGAAAAAAACTCAAAGAGAAATTAAAGAAAACTTAGCATTAGTTGATGCTGTTATTGAAATAAGAGATGCTAGAATTCCTAGAAGCTCAGCTAATCCAGATATTGAAAAGTTATTAGAAGGAAAACCTAGAATTATACTTTTAAACAAAAGTGATTTAACTGATGGTAATGTAACTAGAGAGTGGATTAAACATTTAACTAAAGAAGATGTTAGAGTACTCGAAGTCAACTGTTTAAAAGGTGATGGACTTAAAAATATAAAACCTGAGCTACTTATTCTTCTGAAAGAAAAGCATGATAGATTAAGAACAAGGGGTATGGTTAATATAACAACAAGAGTTATGGTTGTTGGAATACCTAATGTAGGGAAATCTACGTTTATAAATAAATTGGGAAAAAATAATATAGCTAAAACAGGAGATAGACCAGGTGTTACTAAGAGTAAACAATGGATAAAGACAGATATAGGAATTGAGCTTTTAGATACACCAGGAGTATTGTGGCCTAGATTTGAAGATAATAGAACAGCTTTAAATTTAGCTTTTACAGGCGCTATAAAAGATGAAATAATGGATATAGAAGAATTAGCCTTAAAGCTTGTAGAAAGACTGCAAATAAGTTATACAGCTAAATTAATAGAAAGATATAAAATAGCAGAAGTTTTTGAAAATCCAGTAGATACTTTAGATGCTATAGGCAAAAGGCGCGGAACTCTAATTTCAGGAGGACAAATTGACTATAATAGAATAGCAGTTATTTTACTTGATGAATTTAGAGGTGGAAAAATTGGAAACATTTCTTTAGAACGTCCGGGAGATGAAAAAACTAATGATGCTGTTGAATAAGGATACAAAGGTTTTGTCATTTTCAGAAATTAAAGAAGAAATAAATAAAATTTCCATAGTTGATTTATATAAAGATGGAGATAGTGCAAAAGTTATAGATTGGTTAGACGGCGATAAAAGAAAGAATGTATTATCTCTTAAAAATAAAATTCAAAGAGAATTAGATATATATTTAAATGAAATTCAACGAGTTAAAGCAATGTATGATTTTGATAAATCGTTTGGAAATTATAGATATGTGGCAGGTGTAGATGAAGTGGGAAGAGGGCCTCTTGCAGGTCCTATTGTTGCCTGCTGCGTTATGCTTGACTTAAATGTTTTAGATAAAGATTTGATTTTATATGTAAATGATTCTAAAAAAGTAAAAGAATCTAAGAGAGAAGAACTTTCTGAAATTATAAAAGAAAAAGCACTGAGTTATCATATAGCAGTTTCTTCAAATGAGGAAATAGATGAAAGGGGGATATCTTATTCTAATAATAAGATATTTTTAGAGAGCTGTAATTCACTTGCTATAAAGCCTGACTTAGTATTATCAGATGGATATTTAGTTAAGAATATTGAGATAGAAAATAAGGCGGTTATAAAAGGTGATACAAAAAGTGCTTGTATTGCTGCAGCATCAATTGTTGCGAAAGTATATAGAGATAATCTTATGAAAGAATATGCTAAAAAATATCCAAACTATGATTTTGAAAATAATGTTGGATATGGCACATCAAAACATATAGAAGCTTTAAAAAGATATGGAAAATGTGATATACATAGAAATAGCTTTTTAACAAAATTGTTATAAGTGATAAGTGATAAGTGATAAGTGAGAGTCGAAAAAGTGAGAATAGAAATTTCTATGTGAGCTTTTATATTTGGTTTCTCCAACTTAGTTGATGAGTAAATGTGATTTAAGATTAAGAAAAACTCTGTAATAATACTGGAATAAGTAGTATTATTACAGAGTTTTTATCTTTTTAAACAAACTAAATTCATATATGTTGACTAAGTGGGTGATTCACACAAAATCTATGATTTCATGTAAATCATTTATAGTCTAAAAGCATCCTTTAGATGGTTTATTTTAAAAAGTGTATTTTGATTGTTTAAATAAACTTCTATAACATCAAATCTTATATTAATGTTAATTAATTTTTTATAATAAATATAAGAGTTAGTAACTTTTATTATTGATTTTTGTTTTGAAAGATTAATTGATTCTTTAGGTAAACCATAATCATAATTATATCTACCCTTCACTTCAATAATTATTAGTATCTTATCTTTAACACAAATAATATCAATCTCACCTAAAAAATTTCTGAAATTACAATCTAATATATGATAGTTACTGTCAAGTAAATATTTCTTAGCTAAATTTTCACAATAATTTCCGATTTCTTTATTTAATTTTTTCACTAAATCACTCCAACTTTAGAATTAGGCACAAAATAGAATAGTATATTCACTTATAATTTTTGTATATGCCTAATATTAATTTTATGTATTTAAGATTATTAACAATTAAAAATAAATTAAACAAATTTACTTTTTTAGAATTAATATTTAAATGTGTGTCTATAATCGTTAATGGGTGATTTATATGGCAGTAAAAATAATTAGTGCAACGCACAATGGTTTAGAAGGTTTTTTAATAAACGTTGAGGTAGATATATGTAAGGGCTTGCCGGTATTTAATATAGTCGGACTTCCAGATGCCTCAGTAAAAGAAGCTAAAGAGAGAGTTAGAGCAGCAATTACAAATTGTGGCTTTGAGTTTCCACTCGGCAGAATTACTATTAATTTGGCTCCAGCAGATGTAAGGAAGATAGGCTCCCTTTTAGATTTACCTATTGCACTTGGAATTCTTATGGAGTCTAATCAAATATTTAGGAAAGATATGAAGGAATATATAGTATTTGGAGAATTATCTCTATTTGGTGAACTGAAAGGAATAAAAGGGACGATACCTATAATAATTGAAGGTGTTAAGGAGAAGATTAATAAGTTTATTTTTCCTTATGACAATGTAGAAGAAAGTTATTATTTTGAAGGTGGAGAGTACTATCCTTTAAAAACTTTAAAAGAAGTAATTTCATATATTACATATGAGGATGTACTTCCTTATGAAGCAGATAATGAAATTAAAGTTTACGAAAGTGACGATTCATTAGATTATGGTGGTATTATAGGTCAGTATTCATCTAAAAGAGCACTAGAAATAGCAGCGGCTGGAAATCACAATGTTATTCTCTATGGAGAGCCTGGATGTGGTAAAACAATGCTTGCAAAAGCTTTAATATCAATTTTACCATCTTTATCTCAAGAAGAATTAATAGAAATTGCAAAGATTTATAGCGCAAGTGGTCTTATAACTAAAACTTCACATATTAGTAGACCTTTTAGATCTCCACATCATACAACTACAAGAGTAGCATTAATTGGCGGTGGAAAAGAAATAAAACCTGGTGAAATAACACTTGCACATAATGGAATATTATTCTTAGATGAAATTTTAGAATTTAAAAAGGAAGCTTTAGAATCTCTACGGGAACCTCTTGAAGAGAAATATGTAAATATAAATAGGATTAGTGGAAGTTATCAAATGCCTGCTAATTTTTTGCTTATTGGTGCGTTTAATCCTGTTGAAAACAATCAAGATAAAGAGTGTAGTGAGGATAACTATTATTTAAATACTAAGATTAAAAAATACTCTAAAAAGTTTTCAAGTGCGTTATTAGATAGGATTGATATTTTGAATTATGTTCCTAGATTGAATTATGATGAAATAAAGAATGAAAGAGACACCTATGATTCGAAAATTATGAGAGAAAATGTTCTTAGAGCTAGATTGATTCAAAAAGAAAGATTTAAAAATACAGCATATAAATATAATTCGGATATAAAAGGAAAGAATATTTTTGAAATATGCAGAGTTAATAATAAATGTACAGAAATTCTAAAACATTATTACAATGACTGCAATGTATCTTTAAGAGGATATGGTAAGGTAATAAAATTATCAAGAACAATAGCAGATATAGAAAATGAAAAAGATATACTAGAAGGACATCTTTTAGAAGCTTTTAGTTATAGAAAAAATATTAATGGAGAAATTATTTGATGTCGAGCCACTGTAAGCAACTATTATGATTATATTAAAGTAGGAGTTAAGAGTGGCACGATCCTAGATAAGTGAAAGGAATATAGATAAATGGATTATGATTTATGGTTAATACTTGTTAATATATCAAACTTTCGAAAGAAAAAGTTAATTGATACATATAAAAGTGCAAAAAATGTATATAATAATTTTGAAGAAATATTAAAAGAAAATAAAATAATATCAAAAAAATTAAATAATTTTCAAAAAGATGATTTGTACTATGAAACTATAAATCTCAAAGAAACATTATTTAAAAAAAAAATCGGTTATATTACATACGCCAATCCTTTATATAGTGAGAAATTAAGTGGGATTTTAGATTCGCCATATTTTCTGTTTTATAGGGGAAATATAGATCTCATAAATAAGAAATCTATAGGAGTTGTAGGGGCAAGAAAATGCTCAAATTATGGATTGGCTGCAACAAAGCTCTTGACAAAGGAGCTTATTACTAATAATATAACGCTTATAAGTGGAGGCGCAAGAGGAATAGATTCCATTGCACATAAAACAGCTTTGGAGAATAATGGATATAACATATCCGTATTAGGTTGTGGAATAGACATAACGTATCCATCTGAAAACGAAGGTTTGTTTTCAAAGATAGCAGAAAATGGCGTAGTAATTTCTGAATTTTTACTTGGTACACCACCATTAAAAGATAATTTTCCTAGGAGAAATAGAATAATTAGTGGGCTTAGCGAAGGTGTAATAGTAGTAGAAGCGTCAGAAAAAAGTGGATCATTAATAACAGCAAGATTAGCATTACAGCAACAAAAGACAGTTATGGCTGTACCTGGTTCCATATTTTATAGTGGAGCAAGGGGTTCTAATAAATTGCTTAGAGATGGTGCTGTAATTTGTACAGATGTAGAAGATTTAAGAGTTACACTTAGCTTAGAACATGTTCACATTAAACCTATGAAGTTTACACCAGAAAAAAATGAAATATTAGATATGATAACAGATTCACCAGTTCATATAGATGATATTTTTAAAAATACGTCTGTAGATAGAGGTGCTTTATATGCATTACTATTTGAAATGCAGATAAAAAGTGAAATTATTTGTTTACCTGGAAATTACTATGTGAGAACAATTTAAAAATGTATAGGGGGGTGAATACTTCATAAATTTTATGAAGTTGTAATATGGGACAAAAACTTGTAATTGTTGAATCACCGGCAAAAGCAAAAACAATCGCAAAATATTTGGGAAAAAATTATATAGTAGAAGCATCAATGGGGCATGTAAGAGATTTACCTAAGAGTAGATTGGGCGTTGATATAGATAATAACTATACTCCTAAATATATAAACATTAGAGGAAAGGGAGAATTAATAGATAAATTAAGAAAAGCTGCTAAAAAAGCAGATAAAGTTTATCTAGCTACCGATCCAGATCGTGAAGGAGAAGCTATTTCATGGCACTTAGCTAATATTTTAAAAATTTCAGAAGATGAAACATGTAGAATTGTATTTAATGAAGTTACAAAGACTGCTGTAAAGGCATCTATAAAAGAAGCAAGAAAAATTGATTTAGATTTAGTAGATGCACAACAAGCAAGAAGAATATTAGATAGGCTAGTTGGTTATGAAATAAGTCCAATCTTATGGAAAAATGTAAAATGGGGACTTAGTGCAGGCAGAGTACAATCAGTAGCTTTGAAATTAATATGTGATAGAGAAAAGGAAATAAATGAATTCATTCCCAAGGAGTACTGGTCTATAGATTGTATGCTGAAAAAAGAAAAAAAGAAGTTTCCAGCGAGACTTTCAACATATAAAGGAAAAAAGATTGAAATTGAAAATGAAGAATTGTCAAATAGAATTGTAAGTGAACTTGAAGGTGGAAACTTTATTGTAAAAAACATAAAGAAAGGTAAGAAAAATAGAAATCCACTTCCGCCGTTCACAACAAGTACACTTCAACAAGAAGCAAATAAAAAATTAAATTTTATGACTAAAAGAACTATGTCTATAGCACAAGGACTTTATGAAGGTGTAGAAATAAAAGGTTATGGAACAGTAGGCTTGATAACATACATGAGAACGGACTCGGTAAGAATTTCTGAAGAAGCACAAACTAAAACTAAAGAATTTATTGAAAATACTTATGGCGAAAAATATGTACCGAGTTCTCCAAGAATATATAAAGGTAAAAAGAATATTCAAGATGCCCATGAAGCAATAAGACCTACTTATGTTGAAATTACACCACAAATTGCAAAAGAAAACTTGAATGCAGAACAATTTAAATTATATTCATTAATATGGAACAGGTTTGTGGCAAGTCAAATGGCATCATGTGAACTAAATACAAATTCAATAGATATATTAAATGGGGATTATAAATTTAAAGCATCAGGTTCAATAATTTCTTTTGATGGTTTTATGAAAATATATGAATATTCAAATGAAGATGACGAAAGTTCAGTATTATTACCAGATTTAGAAGAGGATGAAGAACTTAAAACAGATTCACTTAAAGGGACTCAACATTTTACTCAACCGCTACCTAGATACACTGAAGCATCATTTGTTAAATTGTTAGAAGAAAAAGGAATAGGTAGACCGAGTACTTATGTACCAACTATTTCAACTATACTTGGAAGAAACTATGTTATCCGTGAAAAGAAGAACTTATTACCCACGGAACTTGGAGATATAGTAAATAATATCGTAAGTGAATATTTTAAACAAATAGTAGACGTAGATTTTACAGCGGATATGGAGAAAAAGCTTGATGATGTAGAAGAGGGATCTGAAAATTGGACTAAAATAGTTGGAGAGTTTTTTGATCCATTAAAAATTGCAATTGAGAAAGCGGAAAAAGAAATATCGAAGGTTGTAATTGAAGATAAGGTCAGCGATGTAAAATGTGAAAAATGTGGACGTATGATGGTAATTAAAAGAGGTAGATTTGGTGAATTTTTAGCATGCCCAGGATATCCAGAATGTAAAAATGCTAAACCTATAGTTGAAGAATTAGATGTACCGTGTCCAGAGTGTGGAAAAACTATTGTAGCTAAGAAAAGCAAAAAGGGAAAGAAATTTTTTGGATGCTCAGGATATCCAGAGTGCAAGTTTGTAAGTTGGTATGAACCAGTAAAAGAAAAATGTCCTAATTGTAATTCTTATATGGTATTGAAATATTCAAAGACAAAAGGAAAGTATATACAATGCTCAAATAGTGAATGTAATTATAAAGAAGAATTAAAAAAGGATATAACAGAAGATGAAGAAAAGTAAATATAAAAATAGCGTTAATAAACAAGAAATATTATTTTGTCGAATCACAAAAAAAGAATGTTGAAAAGCAGAATTTTATATGATAAACTAGTCTTAATAGCAACTTGTAAAAAAATTCAATAAATTAAGAATTTTCTAACAATTATATTCTTTTTATTTAAGACATATTTGGACAGGTGTTTTTGTGTTTAAATAATATTGTTATACAGTTGCCAAGGAGGATAAGAATATGTCATCATTATTAAGTAAAACTAGAATGTTAAATAAGATTTTGCTGAGGTCTGGTACAGAACCTTTGGCATTCCAAGATATATGTACATTATTAAGTGAAGTTCTTGAATGTAATGCATACATAATAAGTAGAAAAGGAAAAGTACTTGGCTATACGTTTGGTAAGGATTTTGAATGTGAAGCTATGGAGAAAAAGGTAATAGAAGATAAAAAATTTCCTGAAGATTACAATAAATCACTTTTGCAAGTTAATGAGACATTGGCAAATCTTCCTAATGAAGGTAGATGTGTATTCCAAGAAATTGGTAACTGTAAAAAAGTAGATAAATTATCGACAATAGTTCCGATTATAGGAAGTAGAGAAAGATTAGGGACATTAATATTAGCTAGATTTGGGACCTCTTTTACAGATGAAGATTTAGTGTTAGTAGAATATAGTGCAACAATTGTAGGAATGGAAATGATTAGAGCTATGCAAGATGAAATTGCAGAAGAAACTAGAAAAAAAGCAGTTGTTCAATTGGCAATAGGAACTCTTTCTTATTCTGAGCTAGAAGCTGTTGAACATATATTTGAAGAACTAAATGGAAGTGAAGGATTGTTAGTAGCTTCAAAGATAGCAGATAAAGTGGGAATAACTAGAAGTGTTATAGTAAATGCACTCAGAAAGTTTGAGAGTGCTGGAGTGATTGAATCTAGATCTCTTGGCATGAAAGGAACTTATATAAAGATATTAAATGAAAAATTAACAGAAGAATTAAAAAAGATTAAATAAATTAAGTAGCTATAGGTAAAAGGTATCCTATAGCTATTTTTGATTTTAAAGGAACATATATGAAAATGAAATGTGGCATATTTAGCTAATTTATTTTTTAAACTGTCTAAATTGAAAAATTTTTGTTGATACGTTAAATACCTTGTGATATACTACTTAAGATAACAAATACACACATTATCCAATTTATAGATTAGGTGCCCTTAATTTAAGGGAAATTTATAAGCTAAAGATAGTGGCGGTAAAAACCAAGGAGGTAACAAAATGTCAGTAATATCAATGAAACAATTATTAGAAGCAGGTGTACATTTCGGCCACCAAACAAGAAGATGGAACCCTAAGATGGCTCAATACATCTTCACAGAAAGAAATGGGATCTATATAATAGATCTTCAAAAAACAGTTAAGAAGGCTGAAGAAGCTTATAACTTTATTAAACAAGTATCTGAAGAAGGAAAAGATGTACTTTTTGTTGGAACTAAGAAGCAAGCTCAAGAAGCAATTCATGACGAAGCTATAAGAAGTAACATGCATTTCGTAAATAACAGATGGTTAGGTGGAATGTTAACAAACTTCCAAACTATCAAAGGTAGAATAAGAAAATTAGAACAAATAGAAAAAATGCAAGAAGATGGAACTTTTGAAGTTCTTCCTAAGAAGGAAGTTATAAAGCTTAAGGCACAAATGGAAAAGCTTACAACTAATCTTGGTGGTATTAGAAACTTAGACGTTGAAAATGTTGGAGCAATGTTTATCGTTGATCCAAGAAAAGAAAAGAACGCTATATTAGAAGCTAGAATTTTAGGAATACCAGTAGTTGCCATTGTAGATACTAACTGTGATCCAGAAGAAGTTGATTATGTTATTCCAGGTAATGATGATGCTATTAGAGCTGTTAAATTAATAACTGCTAAAATGGCTGATGCTATTATGGAAGGAAGACAAGGCGAAGAATTAGCTGAATAATTCAAATATAAGGGGTAAGTGAGGTTCACTTTACTGCCCTTTTATTAGAAGTTAAAGGATTACTTTATTATTTAGGAGGAATTTAGATTATGGCAAATATAAGTGCACAATTAGTTAAAGAACTAAGAGAAATGACTGGTTCTAAAATGATGGATTGTAAAAAAGCTTTAGTAGAAACAGATGGAGATATTGAAAAAGCTGTTGAATTTTTAAGAGAAAAAGGACTTTCCGATGCAGCTAAAAAATCTAGTAGAGTTGCTGCAGAAGGTGTAGTTAAAACATATATTGCAGATGATAAGAAAAGTGGAGCAGTTCTTGAATTTAACTGTGAAACAGATTTTGTTGCTTTAAATGAAGAATTTGTTGCTTTTGCTGATAAGTTAGCTAAAATAGCAGTTGAAAAGTCAATTGCTACAGTAGAAGAACTTCTTAATGAAAAGTTTGATGGAGAAACTGTAGTTTCAGAAAGCTTAAAAGCTTTAATAGCAAAACTTGGTGAAAACATGTCAGTTAGAAGATTCACTAAATTCTCTGTTGAAAATGGAGTAGTTAAGAGCTATATTCATGGTGGTGGAAGAATTGGAGTTCTAGTAGAAGTTGCTTGCGACAAAGATTCAGAAGTTCTTGATGAAGTTGGAAAAGAAGTTTGTATGCAAATTGCTGCTTCAAATCCATTATTCTTAAGCAAAGATGATGTTGATACAGAATCTATGGATAAAGAAAAAGAAATCTATAGAGTTCAAGCTTTAAATGAAGGAAAACCTGAAAAAATCGTTGATAAAATGGTTATGGGAAGAATTAATAAGTACTTTAAAGAAGTTTGTCTTTTAGAACAACCATGGGTTAAGGATGGCGATAAGTCAATTGCTAAATTCTTAGAAGAGAAATCTAAAGAGGTTGGTTCTCCAATTACAGTAACTAGATTCGTAAGATACGAAAGAGGAGAAGGAATCGAAGTTGAAAAGGTAGACTTTGCTGAAGAAGTTGCAAGACAAATCGGTAAATAGTTAAAACCTAAAGAGAACACTTTGTGTTCTCTTTTTTTAAAGAATAAGGCAGATGAAAGAAAATAACAAGTCAAAGATGAGATGTATATTTTGCATCAGACAAGGAGGCATATTTATCTCATAGTAGGCTATTAGGTGAATATGCCGATGCAGTATGATGAAAAATAGACTAGCATACTGGCTTGTTATTTTTTGGAATGTGCGAAAGCAAATATAATCTCTAAAAAATTCAGGAGGTAATTATAAATGTCAGATTGCAAATACAAGAGAGTAATTTTAAAGATTTCAGGTGAAGCATTAGCTGGAGATAGTGGATTTGGACTTGATTTTAATGTTGCTAAGAGAATAGCACTTGAAATTAAAGAATTAGTAGACATGGGTGTTGAAGTAGGAACTGTAGTTGGTGGCGGAAACATTTGGAGAGGCAGAAGTGGAGAAGGCATGGACAGAACTACTGCAGATTACATGGGAATGATGGCAACTTGTATAAATGCATTAGCGCTACAAGATTCTTTAGAACAAGTAGGTGTTAGAACTAGAGTACAAACTGCTATAGAAATGAAGGAAATTGCAGAACCATTCATAAGAAGAAGAGCAATGAGACACTTAGAAAAAGGAAGAGTTGTTATTTTTGCGGCTGGTACAGGAAATCCATATTTTTCAACAGATACTACTGCAGCACTTAGAGCTGCTGAAATTGAAGCAGATGTAATTCTTTTAGCTAAAAAGGTTGATGGCGTTTATGATAAAGATCCTCATAAGTACCCAGATGCTAAAAAATATGATACACTATCATATATAGAAGTATTAGACCAAGGATTACAAGTTATGGATTCTACAGCAACTTCATTATGTATGGATAATGGAATTCCAATTCTTGTATTTGGATTAGATGAACCAGGAAATATTAAAAGAGCAATGTATGGAGAGAATATTGGTACATTAGTAACAAAGAAATAGGAGGAGAATCATGATTAAGGAAATCATTAAAAATGCAGAAGAAAAAATGAAAAAAACACTATCTGTGTTAGAGTCGGATCTATCAACAATGAAGGCAGGTAGAGCAAACCCAACAATGCTTGATAGAATTCATGTTGATTATTATGGAAGTATGTGTCCACTTAGCCAGGTGGCAAATGTTTCAGCTCCAGAACCAAGAGTACTTATGATAACACCATGGGAAAAACCTCTATTAAAAGAAATAGAAAAAGCTATCTTAAAATCAGATTTAGGTTTAAACCCTTCAAATGATGGTTCAATTATTAGATTAGTAGTACCAGAATTAACAGAAGAAACTAGAAAAGTTCTTGTTAAGAAAGTAAAGAAAACAGGAGAAGATGCTAAGGTAGCTATAAGATCAATTAGAAAAACCGCTAATGATAAAATTAAAGATTTAAAAAAAGATTCTGATTTCTCGGAAGATCAAATAAAAAAAGCTGAAGATGAGATTCAAAAGAAGACTGATGCAGTTGTAAAGCAAATAGATAGTATAATTGCGACAAAAGAAAAATCAGTACTATCAGTTTAAAGCTCAAAACCTGCTAAAAAGCAGGTTTTTTCCATTAAAAACCAGGGGGAGAAAATATGTTAAATATATTTAAATCAAAAAAAGAATATAAAGAAAATTTTGACTTGGATATGAATAACATACCAAATCATATAGCTATAATAATGGATGGGAATGGACGATGGGCCAAAGAACAAAATTTGCCAAGAAGCATGGGACATAAGGCAGGGGTTGAAACTATTAGAATAATCCTAAAAGAAGCTACAAGACTTGGTGTGAAGAATTTAACTTTATATGCTTTTTCAACTGAGAATTGGTCAAGACCTAAGGACGAAGTTGGAACATTAATGAAGCTTTTAGTTACTTATTTAAGAAAAGAGTTAAAAGAATGTCATGAAAATGGCGTTAGAATGAACGTTTTAGGTGATATTACAAAATTGCCACAGGAATGTCAAAAAGCTTTAAATGAAGCTATAGAAACTACTAAGAATAATACAAAGATAAACTTAAGTTTTGCTTTAAACTATGGTGGAAGAGATGAAATAGTTAGAGCTATTAAGCTTATTAGTTCAGATGTAAAAAATAATATAATAAAAGAAGACGAAATTAATGAAAAGTTGGTAGAAGAATATTTATATACTAAAGATATACCAGATCCGGATTTAATTATTAGACCATCTGGAGAACAAAGAATTAGTAATTTCTTGCTATGGCAATGTGCTTACTCTGAATTTTGGTATTCTGATATAAATTGGCCAGATTTTAAAGAAATAGATTTAAAAAGAGCCATAGTGGATTATCAAAATAGGGATAGGCGCTTTGGAAAAGTTAAATAGAGGAGTGATTAGATTTTGAAGTCTAATAATAGATATTTAGGTGCTGCGATAATTGCTCCATTTATAATATTTGTTTTTCTTGGAGGAATGTATCTTAAAGGCTTTGTATTTGCATTATCTATAGTGGCAATTTGGGAATTTTATAATGCGCTAAAAGAGAAAAATTTCAAACCAATAAGAAGTGCGGGATATATTCTTTTGGTAATATATTATCTTCTAAATAATAATTTTGAACTAATGATGTATGTTATTGTTGCAGCAGCATTTATATTATTAATACTTCCAGTTATAAATTCGGAATATACGTTTATTGATGTTTCATTAACACTATTAGGATTTATATATTGCGGAATTTTATTTGGTTTTGTATATTTAGTTAGTGCAAAACCAGCGGGTGAATTTTTAATTTGGATTATATTTATTGGTTCATGGCTTTCAGACACAGCAGCTTTTTATAGTGGCAAATTTTTTGGTAAACATAAACTTTCACCTAGAGTATCACCTAAAAAAACTATAGAAGGTTCAATAGGGGGACTTATAGGAGCGACGATTTTTACTGGAATTTTTGGAATTATAGTACAAAGATATATAAATATTATGCCAATATATAATTATTTTATAATAGGTGCTTTGTGCGGAATATTTGGTCAATTTGGAGATTTAGTTGCGTCTTCAATAAAAAGATATGTGGGAATTAAGGACTATAGTAATTTAATACCAGGACATGGAGGAATATTAGATAGATTTGATAGTATAATATTCTCAGCAACTGTTGTTTTTTATTACTTAACTTTTATAATAAAACTTTAGGAAAATAATCGCAAATTTATAAATTTGCGATTTTTTTATGTAAATTAAATTATGGAGTTTTTAAGCAAATATAATAAGCATATACATACTATAAAGTAAAACTTTTAAGGTGGAAATTTGTACTTTAATTCAAGTCAGGGAGGTGAAGAATATTTTTAAAACATATAAAAAACTTTTTTCGCTTTTGTTATGCTTTATATTTATAGTAATAGGTACGTTTTTTATAAAATATTATTTTAAACCTTTTTTATTTATGATTCTAATGACTATAATTTGCACACCTATATATATAATTATGCTCAAATTAAAAATATCAAATAAAATTGCAGGTGTTTTAAGTATAATAATTGTTAATATTATTATAATTCTTATAGGAATATATTTAGGAAGCGAAATTATTAGTGTAGTTAGAAAGTTATATCTAACAAATTTGGATGTGATAAATAAATTAATTCAGGATATTTCTATTGCACTAAATATAGACTTTCAAAATTTAAAAATTGGGAGAAGTGTAATTTCTATAATTAATGACCAAAATATAAGAAGAGGAGCAGTAAGTACTGGAGAAAGTATTCTAGCTTATTTTATAGGGAATATATGTACATTTTTTGTATTAATTGATAAGCAAAGAATATTAGAATTAATTTCAATGTTATTTCCGAAAGATATAATGCTAAAATTTAAAAATCAAAAGGAAAATTTTATTCAAATGATTGTAATAGAAGGAATATTAGTGCTAATTACAACTCTAGAAATTATAATTGGATTTGTTATACTTAAAATTCCTAATTTTTTTACTCTTGGTGTGATATGCGGTATTTTAGATATTTTGCCATACGTTGGAACTATAATTGTATTTATTCCGATTATAATATACAATATTGTAATGAAGAATTTTCTTTGTGCATTTGGGCTTATATGTTTATATATATTAGTGCAAATCGTTAGGGAGATATTAGAGGCTAAATTTTTAGGTGACAAATTAGAGATTCATCCTCTTGTCATATTATTATCTATATATATTGGAGTGGAGGTCTTTGGTATTTTAGGAATATTAGTTGGACCGATGTATAGTATTTTAGCAAAAGAAATAATTTATAGCACAGATTAATTCAATTAACAATTAACAATGAAGGATAAAAGCTCACAGAGAAAGTTCTGCTATGCAAATACAAGATTTGGAGCATCACTTTTCCTTCGGAATTTATAAAAGTTTATTCAAACTTAAAATGTACAATTTTGAGTGAGATTTATGTATTCAAATTTTCATATGATTATAGATATATTGAATTAATTATGGTGATTGTTGTGCTTGGATTTTAGGAGGAAAAAGAATGAGAAAACTTTCTATACTAGGGGTTACGGGTTCCATAGGAACTCAAACTTTAGATGTAATTAGAAAATCAAATGGAGAATTAGGATTAATAGGAATAACCGCAAATACTTCAGTAGAAAAGGTTATTGAAATAATAGAAGAGTTTAAACCTCTTTATGTAGCTATGATGGATTTAAAAAGTGCTTATGAAATAAAGAATTATTGTAAAAAACAAAATAAAGCAATTGAAGTTTTAGAAGGTATAGAAGGGCTTAATAAAATAGCCTCTTTAGATGAAATTGACATAGTATTGACATCTGTAGTTGGTATGATAGGATTGGGACCTACTATGAAGGCTATAAAAGCTAAAAAGGATATTGCCCTTGCTAATAAAGAAACTTTAGTTGTTGCAGGGGAAATTGTAATGAAAGCTGCGAAAGAAAATAATATAAAGATACTTCCAGTAGATTCAGAACATAGTGCTATCTTTCAAGCTTTAAGAGGAAATGATATAAATACATTAAGAAAAGTTATTTTAACTGCATCAGGAGGCCCTTTTAGGGGGAAAATAATAGATGAATTAAAAGAAATAAAAGTAGAGGATGCACTAAAGCACCCAAAGTGGAATATGGGAAGAAAAATCTCTATAGATTCTGCAACACTTATGAATAAAGGACTTGAAGTAATAGAAGCACATTGGCTTTTCAATTGTGATTATGATAATATACAAGTTGTAGTACATCCACAAAGTATAATACATTCTATGGTAGAATATACTGATGGAAGTATAATAGCACAACTTGGAGCACAAGATATGAAATTGCCAATACAATATGCTCTCAATTATGAAAAAAGAGGAAATCTTATTGCGGATACAATAGATTTTTATGAAATATCAAAATTAACTTTTGAAAAACCAGACTCAGATACGTTTAAGGCATTAAATTTATCATTTAAAGCTGGGAAAATAGGCGGACTTATGCCAACTATTTTAAATGGAGCTAATGAAGCAGCCGTAGAGTTATTTTTAGATAAGAAAATAAAATTTTTAGAAATTTCAGATATAATAGAAAAATGTATGGAATTATTTAAGGCTGAAGTTAAAAACGAATTAACACTAGAAAATATTATTGATTTAGATAAAAGAGTAAAAGAATATGTTGTAGAAACATCAGTACTTTAAGGAGGTAATTTTTTGTATATACTATATATAATTATGGCTATATTAGCCTTTGGAGTTTTAATAATCGTTCATGAACTGGGGCATTTTACATTAGCAAAACTAAATGGTGTTAGGGTTGAAGAATTTTCTATTGGAATGGGCCCAAATGTTTTTTCAAAACAAGGAAAAGAAACGAAATATTCTTTGAGACTTTTCCCAATAGGTGGATATGTAAAAATGATGGGAGAAGAAGAGGCTGTTGAAGATGAAAGAAGTTTTTCTGCTAAATCTCCTTTAAGAAGAATAAGCATAATTATAGCTGGAGTTATTATGAATTATTTATTGGCAATAGCTATATTTACTACAATAACATACAATTTTGGATATAGACCAACAATTGCTGGTAACATAGAAAATGCATCACCTGCATATGAAGCAGGACTGATGAACGGTGATAAGATTTTAAAAATAGCAAATTCTAAAGTTTTTTCATTTGATGATATAATGGCTGATATATATTTATCAAAGGGGGAAACAATAAATTTTTTAGTTGATAGAAATGGTGACAAGAAAGATATAGCTATAACGCCTAAACTTAATGATGAAGGTCAATATAAAATAGGAATGGGTTTTGCTGAAAAAGTAGAAAACCCAAGTATGGGAACTAGTTTTAAGCAAAGTTTAAATCAAACAGCATCATTGGTGTCTCAAACTTTTAAAGGGCTTAAAATGATATTTACTGGGAAAGCAAACCTTAAAACCGATGTGGGTGGACCTGTTACAATAATTAAAATGTCAGCAGCAACTGCAGAATCAGGGATTTGGAATTTAGTCTATTTTGTTGGATTTTTAAGCGTAAATTTAGCAGTATTTAATTTATTACCTTTTCCAGCATTAGATGGTGGTTGGTGTGTAATATTATTAATTGAATTAATAACTAGAAGAAAAGTCCCAGATAAGATAGTTGAAAAATTAAATTATGCTGGATTTGCAGCGCTTATAGGACTTATGATATTAGTAACTATAAAAGATTTTGTATTTCCAGTCAACATTAAATAATTTAAGATTATATAGCTTGCTTACACGTGTAATTTTATGTGAGCAAGCTATTTTTATTAAGGAATTTTCCATTTTATAAGTTTACAATTATGTGTTTGAAGAGATATAATTACTAAGATGTAATACAAAATTTAAATTTTATAGTCTAGTAAATTTAATGAAATAGAATATTTTGATTGATGATATAAGTACATTTCTAATAGTTAAATTGGAAATGTAAAAAAATATTTTTATTAATTATAAAATGTATCTTGTTAATCTAAGCAATAGGATAGGTGGAGGAAATATGAAAAGAAGAATTTCAAAGAAGATTAAAGTTGGAAATATATATGTTGGGGGAGATGCCCCTATTACAGTACAATCAATGACTACAACTCAGACTAAAAATATAGATGATACATTAGAACAAATAAAAAAGTTATATGATGCAGGCTGCGATATTATAAGATGTGCAGTACTAGATATGGATGATGCGGAAGGTTTAAGAGAAATAACAAAGAAATCACCTATTCCAGTAGTTGCAGATATACATTTTGATTATAAGTTAGCTTTAAAAGCAATTGAAAATGGAGTTTCAGCTCTTAGAATAAATCCTGGTAATATAGGAAGCATAGATAGAATTAAAATTCTTAAAGAGGCTTGTGTGGAAAAACAAATACCCATAAGAATTGGTGTTAATTCTGGATCTTTAGAAAAAGATATTTTAGAAAAGTATGGTATGCCAACAGCAGAAGGATTAGTTGAAAGTGCACTCAGACATGTTAAAATTTTAGAGGATTTAGATTTTCATGAGATTGTCATATCAATAAAGTCATCTAATGTATCTATGATGATAGATTGTTATAGATTAATAGCTGGAAGATGTGATTATCCTCTTCATTTAGGAGTTACAGAAGCCGGAACTATTCAAAGAGGAACAATTAAATCAAGTATAGGAATTGGAACACTTCTTGCAGAAGGAATAGGAGATACTATAAGAGTATCGCTAACGACTGACCCAATTCATGAAATAAAGGTTGGGATTGAAATTTTAAAGACTCTTGGATTAAAGAAAAAAGGTGTTGAATTCGTATCTTGTCCCACTTGCGGAAGAACTCAAATAAATTTGATAAAGATTGCAGAAGAAGTTGAAAAAAGATTAGAAACTTACAAGAAAGATATAAAAGTTGCAGTTATGGGATGCGTTGTAAATGGACCGGGAGAAGCTAGAGAAGCTGATATTGGAATTGCTGGCGGCATCGGAGAAGGAATCATTTTTAAAAATGGCAAAGTTATAAAGAAGGTAAAAGAAGAAGACTTAGTTGATGCTCTTATGGAAGAAATAGATAAACTATAATTAATATTTAAAGAAAGCCAAAGGCTTTCAAAAACTCAACTGTTAATTGTTAACTAAATTTAAATATTCCTTGTATTGTAAAAATATTTGTGATATCATGTAAGTAGATTTATTTCTAATAGCTAGAAAAAAGGAGTGGGAAAGTTACCCGCTCTTTCTGTTTGTAACGCAACTAATCTAAGATAGTTGCGTTTTTGATTACAAATTTTAAAAATGCATAAGATAAGCTTAAGCTAGGTGTTTTTAAATGATGAAAGTGAGGGTTAGAAAATTGAAAAAGAATGCATTGATTGAAAAAATCGAAGAACTAATTGAACCTATTATTTCAGAATTATTGTATGAATTATATTATGTGGAATATATAAAGGAAAATGGAGAATTTTATTTAAGAATATATATAGATAAAAAAGATGATAGAATATCATTAGATGATTGTGTAGCAGTTTCAAGAAGAGTTAGTGAAATTTTAGATGTTGAAGATCCAATTAAGGATGCATATTTCTTAGAAGTTTCTTCACCAGGTCTTAATAGAGGCTTATATAAAGAAGAACATTTTAAAATGGTTATAGGAAAAGAAGTATTAGTTAAGCTTACTAGCTCAATTAATGAAACCAAAAGTGTAAAGGGAATATTAAAGGATGTTTTAGAAGACGCTATAGTAATAGACGCAGAAACAGAAGTTAAAATTCCAAAAGATAAAATAAAATTTGCAAATTTAGAAGGGGAAATATAGCAAGGAGGGTATAAAAATGAATGAAGAGTTTGTAGGTGCTCTTAAAGAATTAATTAAAGAAAAGGGGATTTCAGAAGAGTTACTTTTTACAACAATTCAAGATGCAATGGTTGCAGCATATAAGAAAAATTATGCTAATGCTAATACAAATGCGCAAAATGTAAAAGTAAATATGGACAGAGAAACGGGAGAAATACATGTCTATGCTCAGAAAACAGTAGTAGATGAGGTATATGATGATGTAACAGAAATTTCACTTGAGGATGCAAAAGAATTAAGTCCTAGAAATGAAGTTGATGATATTATAAACATAGAGGTGACTCCAAAAAACTTTGGAAGAGTTGCAGCTCAACTTGCAAAGCAAGTTGTTACTCAAAGAATTAAAGAAGCTGAAAGAAATATAATATATGATGAATATAAAGAAAAGGAATTTGATATAATTACAGGAATTATACTAAGAAAAGACAAAGGTATCGTTTTTGTTAATTTAGGAAAATTAGAAGGTATAATAGGCCCTAATGAACAAATTCCAAATGAGGAATATAATTTCAATGAAAGGTTAAAACTATATATAGTTGAAGTTAAGAATGGAACAAAGGGTCCTCAAATACATGTTTCAAGAACACATCCAGGATTAGTTAAAAGATTATTTGAACTTGAAGTACCAGAAATTTTTGAAGGCGTAGTTGAAATTAAGAATATTTCAAGAGAAGCAGGTTCAAGAAGTAAAATAGCTGTATATTCTAACAATGAAGAAGTAGATCCAATGGGAGCTTGTGTAGGACCTAAAGGAGCAAGAGTACAAAGTATAGTTAATGAACTTAAAAATGAAAAGATAGATATAATAAAATGGAGTAAAAAGCCAGAAGAATTTATAGCTAATTCATTAAGTCCAGCAAAAGTTTTAGAAGTAGTAGTTAATGAAGATAACAAAACTTGCAAGGTTGTTGTAGATGATAATCAACTATCACTAGCAATTGGTAAAGAAGGTCAAAATGTAAGACTTGCAGCTAAACTTACAAATTGGAAGATAGATATTAAGAATAAAACTCAAAAAGATGCTCAAGATGCAGAAGAAGAAAGAATTCTAAACACTGAAGTAGAAATAGAAAATGAAAATACTACGGACTTAAGTGAATTAGAAATTTCAGATGATATTGAAGTTGATGATTCAAATGAAGATGCTTCAATTGAAAAAATAGAAGAATAGTGAGGTGCTTTTCATGAAGGTTAAGAAAATTCCTTTAAGAATGTGCACAGGTTGCATGGAAATGAAACCAAAGAAAGAATTAATTAGAATAGTGAAAACTCCAGAAGAAGATGTTTGTGTCGATTTAACTGGTAAAAAATCGGGAAGAGGCGCATACATTTGCAAAAACATAGAATGCTTCGAAAAAGCATTTAAAACAAAAAGACTTAGTAGAAACTTGGAAATTCCTATAAGTGAAGAAATTTATGATAAACTAAAGGATGAAGTTAATAATGAATAAGTTTTTCAACTTTTTAAGTATTGCAAAAAAATCAGGGAATTTGCTTGAAGGATATAGTAAATGTGATGATTATAGAAATAAAACTAAAATCTATATGTTTATAATATCTAATGATTTATCAGATAAATCTAAGGATAAATTTAAAAAACATTGTATAGAAAAAAATATACCATATATTGAAGATTTCTCGAAAGAGGAACTAGGAACTCCAATTGGGCGTAAAGAAATTATGCTACTTGGAATACTGGATAACGATATAGCAAAAAAAATGTTGTCGTTATACGAGGAGGAAAAAAATATATGAGTAGATAATAATATGGGGGTGACTGCATGTCAAAAATAAGAGTGCATGAATTAGCAAAAGAATTAAACATCGAGTCAAAGGAATTAATAACTATATTAATGGAAGAATTTAATATAGAAGCAAAAAATCATATGAGTACAATTGAAGATGATGATGCTATATTAATAAAGGAATTATTAGCAGAAAGAGCAGAAAATTCAGTGGTAAAAACTGAAACTTCAAAGAGCATCGTTGACGTATATGAAGATGAATTAGCGGAACAACTTAACAATGTAAGTAGAAAAAAGAAAAAAACTAGAAGAGAAGAAGAAGAAGAAGCTTTAAAAATTGAAGCTGAGAAAAGTATGGAAGATGCTAGAGTAATAGAAATAGGTGAAAGCATAACAGTTAAGGAATTAGCTGAAAAGCTAGAGAAACCTACAAATGATGTAATAAGAACATTGATGTTTTCAGGAGTTATGGCGGGAGTAAATCAAGAAGTAGATTTCGAAACAGCAAAAAAAGTATGTGTTGAATATCAAGTTATTGTTGAAAAGAAAGAAGAAAGCCAAGAGTTAGAAGTTTTGGAAATCGAAGAAGATGATGAAGAAGATCTTCAAAAGAGACCACCAATTGTAACTGTTATGGGTCACGTTGACCACGGTAAGACATCACTACTTGATTGTATAAGAAAAGCAAAGGTTACTGATTCAGAAGCAGGCGGGATAACTCAACATATAGGAGCTTATACTATTACATTAAATGGAGAAGAAATAACTTTCTTAGATACTCCAGGTCATGAAGCTTTCACAGCAATGAGAGCTAGAGGAGCACAAATCACAGATATTGTTATATTAGTTGTAGCAGCTGATGATGGAATTATGCCACAAACTAAAGAAGCTATTGATCACTGTAAAGCTGCCGGAGTTCCAATAGTAGTTGCAATAAATAAAATTGATAAACCAGGCGCTAATATTGATAGAGTTAAACAAGAATTAGCAGATCGTGGATTGCTTACAGAAGATTGGGGCGGAGATACTATAAGTGTAGAAGTATCTGCAAAACAAAATTTAAATATTGATAAGTTACTTGAAATGGTTCTTCTTTCAGCAGAAATGCTTGAACTTAAAGCTAATGAAAATAGAAGAGCAAGAGGAACTGTAATTGAAGCTAAACTTGATAAAGGTAGAGGTTCAGTTGCTAGTTTATTAATTCAAAATGGAACTTTAAGAGTTGGAGATTCAATTGCAGTTGGCTCTACATATGGTAGAATAAGAGCTATGTTTGATGATACTGGTAAAAACATTAAATCTGCAGGTCCATCAATTCCAGTAGAAGTTTTAGGACTTTCAGAAGTGCCAGAAGCAGGAGATAGATTTAATCAAGTAAAAGACGAAAAAACTGCTAGAAATATGGCTGAGAGCAGAAAAAGCAACTTAAAAGCAGAAACTTTACTTGCAAATCATAGAGTTTCATTAGAAGACTTATATAACCAAATTAAAGAAGGTAGTGTTAAAGAACTTGCTATAATAGTAAAAGCAGACGTTCAAGGTTCTGTTGAAGCTATTAAGCAATCATTAGAAAAACTTTCTACTGATGATGTAAAGGTAAGAGTTATTCATGGTGGTGTTGGAGCTATAACTGAAACAGATATAACACTTGCAAATGCTTCTAATGCAATAGTTATAGGGTTTAATGTAAGACCTGATAATAATGCAGCATTCCAAGCAGACAGAGATGGTGTAGATGTTAAGAACTATAGAATTATCTATGATGCAATTGATGATGTTAAAGCAGCTATGATAGGAATGCTTGATCCAATATACAGAGAAGTTATATTAGGTTCTGCAGAAATAAGATCAATATATAAGATTTCAAATGTTGGAACAATAGCAGGATGTTACGTATTAAATGGTAAGCTTCAAAGAAATGCAGAAGTAAGAGTTATAAGAGATGGAATAGTAATTTTTGAATCAACATTATCATCACTTAAGAGATTTAAAGATGATGCAAAAGAAGTAAATGCCGGATATGAATGTGGTTTAACTGTAGATAAATTCAATAATATTAAAGAGGGCGACATCGTTGAATGCTTTATGATGGAAGCAATTAAGAGAAAAGAACTTTAAAAGAGGTGAAGTAAACATGGCTAATTATAGAGGTGGAAGAATTAACGAAGAGTATAAAAGAGAAATTAGTAATTTAATTCAAAATGAAATTAAAGATCCAAGACTTACAGCTATGATTTCAGTTACTGATGTTCAAGTTACTAAAGACTTAAGATATGCTAAGGTTTATGTAAGTATATTCACTAAAGATGATGAAGAAAAGAAAAGTAATCTTGAGGCATTAAAGCGTTCAAGTGGGTTCGTAAGAAAAGCAATAGGTCAAAAAGTAAATTTAAGACACACCCCAGAAATAATTTTTGAATTAGATGATTCTATAAACTATGGTATGCATATGGATGAATTAATTCACAAGATAAGTAAAGAATAATGAATTTTAAGGCTATAAAAGAAGAAATTTTAAAATCAAAAAGAATTGGATTATCATTTCATGCATCTCCAGATGGAGATGCTATAGGGAGCATATTAGCACTTTTAAATGCACTTAGATATTTAGGAAAGGATTCTTATATTATATCAAGAGATGTTATTTCTGATAACTTCTCTTTCCTTTCTTTATCTAATGAGATTGATGGCAATACACCAGGACCTAAAATGAATACTGATTTAGTAATAGTATTAGATTGTGGTAATGCTGACAGAATATCTGCAGATTTAGATAATTATAATGGAAAGATAATTAATATAGATCATCATATTTCTAATGAAAAGTATGGATTTATTAATTATGTAGATGTAAATGCAGCTGCTACATGTGAGATATCATATTTATTAATAAAGGAACTTGGAATTGAATTTAATAATAAAACTGATATTGAAATAGCTATAGGAAGTGCAGTTTATACTGGGATTGTAACAGATACAGGTTCCTTTAGACATTCAAATGTTACAAGTAGAACTCATGAGATAGCATCCAAACTTATTGAACTTGGAGTTGATAATAGCAAGGTTCATACTAGTCTTTTTGATAATAAGCCTTTTAATAAAGTGAAATTAATGGGAAGTGTTTTATCTAATATAGAGCTTGTTTTAGACAACAAGGTAGCAGTCCTTCAAATACCAAAAGGAATGCTGGAAGATTTTAATCTAATAAATACTGATACTTCAGACCTAAGTTCAGTTGGACTTGGAATTAAAGGTGTAGAAGTTTCTATGCTTCTAAAAGAAGTAAAAGATGGTGTTAAAGGAAGTTTAAGATCTAAGAACAATGTAGATGTAAGGAAAGTCGCCGAAGTGTATGGTGGTGGTGGTCATATAAAGGCTGCTGGAGTTATGCTAAAAGGTGTAGATATTATAGAAGCAAAAGAAAAATTATTAAATGCACTCAAAGAAGAAATGCACCTATGAAAGAAGAAATAAAAACTTCACCTATTAAAAAAGGGGATAGGAGCTTTAATTATGAAAAAAGAAACTTCACATATAAATGGAGTATTAAATGTATTTAAAAATAAAGGAATGACTTCTTTTGATGTAGTTAGAAAAATTAAATTTTTAGCTCATGAAAAAAAAGTTGGACATACTGGAACTTTAGATCCTGAAGCAACTGGAGTTCTTCCAGTTTGTCTCGGGAAAGCTACAAAAACTATAGATTATATTATGAATAGTAAAAAAGTATATGATGTTAAATTATTACTTGGAACAAAAACAACTACATATGATTTAGAAGGTGACGTAGTAGAAAGAAAGAACACAGAACATCTTACAGAAGATGAAGTTTCAGATGTTGTATTATCTTTTATTGGAGAATATGATCAAGTTCCACCAATGTATTCTGCACTTAAAAAAAATGGAGTAAGACTTTATGACTTAGCTAGACAAGGTATTGAAATAGAAAGAGAAGCTAGAAGAATTAATATATATAATATATCTAATTTGGAAATTGATTTACCTTATGTATACATGAAAGTAGCTTGTTCAAAAGGAACATACATAAGAAGTTTATGTTACGATATTGGTGAAAAGTTGAATGTAGGCGGAACTATGGCAGAGCTGAATAGATCGGAGACATCTATTTTTACACAGGAAAATAGTGTTAATATAGAAAATTTAACTGAAGAAAATATACAAGAATATATAATAACTATTGAAGAGGCTCTTTCGTTTTATCCTAAAATCACTGTAAATAGTTCGTTTACTAAATTGTTAGTGAATGGAGTTAAAGTTTTTGATAGGCGGCTAACAAATGAAAGATGCGAAAAAAATGTTTTATATAGAGTATATGATAGTGAAGAAATTTTCATAGGTATTGGAAAACAAGATGATGAGGGCTTTAAAATTGAAAAATTGTTGCTTTAAGCATATTTGATTTGCATATACCTAATTACTTTTTTAGATGCCTTAATTTGGGAGTGAAGACATGATTATTATAAATAAAGATTTAAAAGATATTCAAAAATTTAATAATTATATAGCGCTTGGAAGTTTTGATGGACTTCATATTGGGCATCTTTCTTTAATATATAAAGTGGTAGAGATTGCTAAGAAGAATAACGGTAAAAGCATGGTTTTTACATTTAAAAATCATCCTAAAACCTTTATAAATAAAGAGCATGTAACTAAACTTTTGATGGATAATGATAGAAAAGTTGAAATTTTAACAACTTACAAAGTAGATATAGTTTGTTTTCAGGAATTTAATCTTGAATTTATGAAAATGACACCGGAAGAATTTGTGGAGTTTTTAGTGATTAAGTATAATGTAAAAGGATTTGTTGTAGGTTTTAATTATAAATTTGGATACAAAAACTTAGGTAATATAGAACTGCTGAAAAAACTACAAAATAAGTATGGATATGAATTATGTGTTATGGAGCCATGTACATATAAAACACAAGTTATAAGCAGCACTAGAATAAGAAAATCTTTAGAAGATGGAGATGTTTTAGAGGCTAGTAAAATGCTTAGCTTACCATATGCATTAAGTGGGGAAGTTATTAACGGAAAGAAGATTGGAAGAACTATAGGATTTCCAACAGCAAACTTAAAATATAATGAAAAATTTATTTTACCTAAAGTTGGTGTATATTATACCAATATAAAGGTGAATAATAATATATATAAAGGAATTACATCAGTAGGAAACAATCCTACTGTACAAGGTGAAAAATTAACAATAGAAACATATATTTTAGACTATAATAAAAACATTTATGGAGAAAAAATTGACATAAATTTTATAAAAAAAATTCGAGATATGAAAAAATTTAATAGCGTAGAAGAATTAAAAAATCAGCTTGAAAAAGACAAATCTTTTGCAAAAAATGAGAATTACATGTCGAGTTTAATAATATAGTTTACAATAATAGTTACTTTTGATATAATAACACATGGAACCTACTTCTAAGTTTTAAGGTGCCATCTTTTTACTTGGAACTGGGGGATAATATAATACACGGAGGTGCACTTATAATGGATAAGGCAAGAAAATTAGAATTAATCAAACAATTTGGAAGAAGTGAAGGAGATACTGGTTCTCCAGAAGTTCAAGTAGCATTACTTACTGAAAGAATCAAATCTTTAACTGAACATTTAAAAGTTCATAAGAAAGATCATCATTCAAGAAGAGGACTATTAATGATGGTAGGACAAAGAAGAGGTCTTTTAAACTATTTAAGTGATCAAGATATCGAAAGATACAGAACTTTAATCAAAGAATTAGGATTAAGAAGATAATTTTTAGAGCGGAGTTTTTCCGCTCTATTATTTTAAAAAATAAACACCTATGGAAAGAGTGAGTAGAACAATTTCGAACATTTCACCTATAGAAAAAGCACGAAGTGCAATCAAGAACATGTTACATTTTAATATTTAAAAAATTATAATAAATAGATGAACCTAAAGGGAGGTCAAAATTATGAATAACGTTCTAACGACTGAAATCGCTGGAAGAGTATTGAAAGTTGAATTCGGAAAAGTAGGTATGTTATCAAACGCAGCAACATTTACTAGCTATGGAGACACAGTAATTTTAACTAATGTTAATGCATCAGAACAACCACGACAAGGAATAGATTTCTTTCCTCTAAGCGTTGAATATGAAGAAAGATTATATGCAGTAGGTAAAATTCCAGGTGGATTTATTAAGAGAGAAGCTAGACCGTCAGAAAGAGCTATATTAAATGGTAGAGCTGTTGATAGAACTCTAAGACCTCTATTTCCTCACGGATACAGAAATGATGTTCAAGTAGTTAATACAATAGTATCTGTTGAAAATGACAATTTACCTGAAATATTAGCAATTAATGCAGCGTCACTTGCATTATGTCTTTCAAGTATTCCATACACAATTCCAGCTGCTGCAGTGCAAGTGGGAATTATAGATGGTAAATTTGTTGTAAATCCAGATACTGAAGCACGTGGGAAGAGTACTCTTTTTTTAACAGTATGTACTACAAAAGAAAGAGTAATGATGGTTGAAGCTGGTGGAAACGAAATACCAGAAGATACTATGATAGATGCTATTAAATATGGTTTTGATGAATGTCAAAAGATTATTGCATTCCAAGAAGAAGCTGTAGCTAAATTTGGAAAGACAAAGGATGTACCAGTATTATATACTGTAGATGCAGAACTTGAAAAAGATATTAAAGAATTTGCTCAAGATATGGTTAAAGAAGCAATGTATATCATGGATAAGGATCCAAGAAATGCAGCTATAGATGCAGTAAATGAAAAAGTTAAAGCAGAATTCGGTGAAAAATATGCTGATAAATCAGGGGATATAAAAGAAGTTCTTTATACAATGCAAAAGAAAGTTGTAAGAAACATGCTTTTAAAGGATAAGAGAAGACCTGATGGAAGAGCATTTGACCAAGTTAGACCTTTGGCTTGCGAAGTAGGAATTTTACCTAGAACACATGGTACAGGATTATTTACAAGAGGATTAACTCAAGTAATGACTGTTGCAACACTTGGATCAATTAGCGAAATTCAAATATTAGATGGAATAGATGAAGCAAAATCTAAAAGATATATGCATCATTACAACTTCCCAGGATATAGTGTTGGAGAAGTAAAACCTTTAAGAGGACCTGGTAGACGTGAAATTGGTCATGGAGCATTAGCAGAAAGAGCTCTTTTACCGCTGCTTCCATCAGAAGAAGAATTCCCATATACTATTAGATTAGTATCAGAAGTTTTAAGTTCAAATGGATCAACTTCTCAAGCATCAGTTTGTGGTTCGACATTAGCATTATTAGATGCAGGTGTACCTCTTAAAAGACCAGTTGCAGGTATTGCAATGGGATTAATAACATCAGATGATCTATCAGAAGAAGCGGTAATAACTGATATTCAAGGAATAGAAGATTTCTTCGGAGATATGGACTTTAAGGTAGCAGGAACAACAGAAGGTATAACATCAATTCAAGTGGATACTAAGCTTCATGGATTTAGTTTTAATGTAGTAGAAAATGCAATTCGCGATGCAAGAAAAGCAAGACTTACTATAATTGATAAAATAAATGAATGTATGGCATCTCCTAGAGAAGATGTTTCATTATATGCACCAAAGACTCAAACAATGAGCATAAATCCAGATAAGATAAGAGATGTAATTGGAGCTGGTGGTAAGGTTATAAACAAGATAATACAAGATACAGGCGTTAAAATTGACATAAAAGAAGATGGAACTGTATTTGTAAGTTCAACTGACCACGAAGGTGTTACAAAAGCTCTTAAAATAATAGAAGCTTTAACTAAAGAGTTTAAAGCTGGAGAAGTTTATTTGGGAAAAGTTACTAAGATAACTACATTTGGAGCATTTGTTGAAATTTTACCTGGAAAAGAAGGCTTAGTTCATATTTCTAAGTTAGCTAAAGAAAGAGTAAATAAAGTAGAAGATGTAGTATCAATTGGAGATGAAATTTTAGTTAAGGTTACAGAAGTTGATAACCAAGGTAGAATAAATCTTTCAAGAAAAGATGCTTTAGAAGAACAAGAAAATAAAGAAGCTAAATAAAGGGCAATTAATTGCCTTTTTTAGGCATATTAAAGAAAATAGTAAGTCTATGATGCGATGTATATTTCCAGCTAGACAAGGAAGTATGCTTGCCTTATAGTGAACTATTAGGTAAATATACTGATGAAGTATAGCTGGAAATAGACTAGCATGCTGATTTGGTATTTTTTTCATATGCATAACTAACAAGGAGGGCAAATATAACATGTATAATACATATACCCTTAAAAATGGATTAAGAGTGGTAACCGAAAAAATAGAACATTTAAATTCTATTAGTGTTGGAGTAATGGTTCAAAATGGTTCGAGAAATGAAAGTATAGAAGTTAATGGAATATCACATTTCATTGAGCATATGTTTTTTAAAGGAACTGATAAAAGAACTTCAAAGGGAATTATGGAAGAAATAGAAAATGTAGGTGGACAAATTAATGCTTTTACAAGTAAAGAAGCTACGTGCTATTATATTAAAGCATTAAATACCCATTTAGATTTATCATTGGATGTACTTTCAGATATAATATTAAATGCAAAGTTTGATCCAGAAGAAATAGAAAAAGAAAAAGGCGTAGTAATTGAAGAAATTAATATGGGTGATGATTCACCAGAAGATGTACTAGATGATATACATTCTAAAGCTTCCTTTGGAGAAGGATCACTCGGATACCCTATCCTTGGAACTATACCACTCGTGAAATCATTTACTAGAGAAAAAATATTAAATTTTATTAGTGAGAAATATACGCCTTATAACTCTGTAATATCAGTTTGTGGTAAATTTGATGATAAAGAATTGGAAGATTTAATTAATGAATATTTTGGTTCTTGGGAAAGTAAAAATGAGTATAAACCAGAATATAGTGAAACAATAATACAAGTTGATTCTGCATATGCAAAAAAAGAAATTGAACAACTACATATTTCGTTAGGATTAGAAGGATTACCTTATGGAGATGAAAATAATTATGCATTAGTACTTCTTAATAACATATTTGGAAGTGGAGCTTCATCAATTCTTTTTCAAAAGGTAAGAGAAGAATTAGGGCTATGTTATTCAATAACATCATATTTACAACCATTTCAAGGTGTAGGTACATTAAATATATATGCAGGTTTAAATAGAAATTATGGAGAAAAAGCTTTAGAAGTTATAGATAAAGAAATTTCTTTATTTAGTAAAAATGGAATAACTGATAAACAACTTGAAATAAATAAGGAAAAGATTAAAGCTAATTATATTTTAGGATTAGAAAGTACTAGTTCAAGAATGTTTGCAAATGCAAAAACATATCTTTTTAGAAATAAGATAAAAACTCAAGAAGAAGTTATAAAAAAGATAGATGATATAAATAAAGATAATATTCAATATGTTTTAGATAAATGCTTTAAAAAAGGAGTTCTAAATACAGCTTATGTTGGGCAGGATGTTGAATATGCTAAATTAGACTCTATAATTTTAAAGAATAGTAAAGCTTATGATAATTCGAATAATAATAAGATTAATTTATAAAGAAATATGTAATAATACACCTCCTTTTCTCATATTATTTTATGAGTACTAAAAGGAGGTTTTTGTTATGAGTGAAGAAAGTAAAATTAAATACTTAAGTGATATAGAAAGATATGAACTGATAAACATCAACGATGGAGAAAAATATGATTATTTATTAAATAACGATTTAATAATAGATGAAGAAGGAAACTTTAAATATCTAATAGTTAATTTAAGTGGTGGGAAATTCAATCTATTTAGTAGTAAGGATTTTTTAGAAATTCCATGGGAGTGTGTAAAAAAGATTGGGGCTAAAACTATTATATTAGATGCAGATGATGATGTGATTAAAAAGGTAAAACTATAATTAGGAGGAAATGCAATGAAAATAGTTGTACAAAAATTTGGAGGAACTTCAGTTTCAACACATGAAAGTAGAACGAAAGTTATTGAAAAAGTTAAAAATGCTATTAAAGAAGGATATAGTCCTGTTCTAGTAGTGTCTGCCATGGGTAGGATGGGGGAGCCTTATGCTACAGATACATTGCTATCATTAGTAGATGATAAATTCAAAAATACAAATAAATTAGCAAAGGATCTGATTATGTGCTGCGGAGAGACTATAAGCTCAGTTGTTATGAGCAGTGATTTATATAGTGCAGGAATTGATGCTATGCCACTTACTGGCGGGCAAGCAGGTATACTAACTGATAATAATTTCACAAATGCTACGTGTACTGAAGTTAATCCAAAGAAGATTTTAGAATTAGTATCTCAAGGAAGAGTTCCTGTAATAACAGGATTTCAAGGAATTAGTGAAAGTGGATATTTGACTACACTCGGTAGAGGTGGAAGTGATACTTCAGCTTCTATCTTAGGAGTTGCACTTAAGGCTTCTGCTATTGAAATATATACTGATGTAGATGGAATTATGACAGCTGACCCAAGAATAGTTGAAAACGCCAATCTAATTGATGTGATAAGTTACAATGAAGTATTTCAACTAGCTGATAAAGGTGCCACTGTAATACATCCTAAAGCTGTAGAAGTTGCTATGGAAGGTAATGTTCCTATATTGATTAAAAACACTATGAGTAGCTGTAAAGGCACCTTAATAAATAATTTTGGGGATAAAAGTAAAGATAGAATTATGACTGGAATTACTAGCCAAAAAAATAGAATTCAAGTTTCTATTAAAGCTTCTGAAAATGAAGGCAATATTAAATATAAAAATGTCTTAGACTTAGTTGCTGCAAATAAAATTAGTTTGGATCTAATAAATATATTTCCAAGCGAACAAATTTTTACTATAAATCAAAATGACAAAGATGTTTTAGAAGATATTTTAGATACCGCTAGTTTGAGTTATGATCTAATAGAAGATTGCAGTAAAGTGGCTGTTATTGGATCAAAAATGAAGGGCATACCAGGTGTTATGGCAAAGATTATAAAGGCCTTAAGCGATAATAATATAGAAGTATTGCAAACAGCAGATTCACATATGACGATTTGGTGCTTGGTTCACTCTAAAAACGAAAAAGATGCAATAAATGTTTTACATAAAACTTTTAAGCTTTAATTATGAATAAAATATTTCCTACTGTACAAAATAAAAGAGTATAGGAGGAATTATTTTATGTATAAAAATATTTTAAATAGTGAAGATTCAGAAAATGAAAATAATAAATCAGAAGTAAAAGATAAAATAGATAATGTGAAGGAACTAGGAAATACAGGTTTAGCAAATCCGAATAGGAAAATTCAAGTTTTATCTATTATAGGTCAAATAGAAGGGCACTCAGTACTTCCGCCACAAACAAAAACTACAAAATATGAGCACATTATTCCACAATTAATAGATATTGAACAAAATGAAGACGTTAAGGGATTACTTATAGTATTAAATACTGTTGGGGGCGATGTAGAGGCGGGTCTTGCTATATCTGAAATGATTAGCAGTATGTCCAAAGCTACAGTTTCTATAGTGATTGGAGGAGGACACTCTATAGGTGTGCCTCTTGCAACATCTTCAGATTTTTCGTTTATAACTCCATCTGCAACCATGATAGTTCATCCGGTGAGAATGAATGGATTTGTGATTGGAGTATCTCAAACATTTGAATATTTTAAAAAAATGCAAGATAGAATAAATGAATTTATAGTAAGGACATCTAATATTAAGCAAGACACTTTAGAAAAACTTATGCTGCAAACAGATGATTTACTAAATGATGTTGGAACAATGTTAATTGGAAAACAGGCAGTAGATTGCGGATTAATTGATCAAGTTGGAGGGATACACGAGGCTATAGATAAACTTAATGAACTTATAGAAAAATAGAAATGCCGGCTATAGAAAAAAATCTATAGCCGATTTTTGTTTTTAGTGTTATCTTATTATAGGAGAATAGATGTTTGATTTTTATAAAGTGAGACTTTTTAGGTGGTGTTTTATACTCCAGGTGAATTTAGTTGGACTTATACCATCAAGGGGCACCTAGTCCAGAAGCATGCAGCTGTTATCTTCCGCTTGAATAAGAAGGAGATTTACAGATGCTCTAGATATCGGATAAAAAATATGAGTTGTAGTATGTATATTTAATAAAAATAGAGGAGAATAATTATTTAGTGTAGAAATAAAAATACGAGGTGATTTAAGTTGGGTAGGACTAAAGGTAAAAATACTACTGTGAAAAGCAAAAAAGATGAAAATACAATAAATCCTGATATAGTAGGAATTGTGTATATTGCAACAGGAATAATACTTGCCATAGCAATATATACGTCATTAGCTGGAATATTATCATCTTTAGCACAAAGAATATCATATGTAGTAATTGGAATAGGTGCAAATGCATTGCCTATGTATTTAATATATTTTGGATTCCAATATATAAAAACAAGAGGAAATATTAAATTAAATAAGAGATTTTTTGGAATAACCATATTAGTAGTTGTTATTATGTTGATATTCGGAATTATAAATATTCAAAGTTTAGACAATCAAAGTGATTTTTTTGAAAATATTAAATGGATGATTAGTGATAATACTAAAACTATGCATGGAGGAATAATATCATATCTTATATGCTATCCATTTTATAAAATTGTAGGAGCTTTAGGCACATACATTATACTTCTTGCGTTTTCAATAATAGCTGTTATTTTAATTTTTGATATTACATTATATGATTTAGGTATAAAGGCATATAATAAAGGGGAAAAAATAAGAAATAATAGAAATAATAAGGTAAAGGAAAGAGAACGAATTGAAAAACAAAAAACTCGTGAAAACTTTATAAATATAGTAGAAAAAGATGGAAATGAACAAAAAAGTCAAAATGAAAAAGAGGCTTTTTTATCTGGAGTAAATAAGAAAATAAAGATTTTAGATTTTATGAAGAACTCAGAGGAAGATGAAGAAGAAGCTTCACCACAGTTAAAATCTGAAATTTCATCAGATATTCAAATAGATAATTTCTTAGATAAACCAATACAGAACCATTCTCGCAAAAAAGAAAATTTAGATAATGATGTTAAAGATGTAGTTAATAAAGAAATACAAGAACAAATTTCTGAACATAAAGAAGTAAAAGAATATAAACATCCTAATATAGAATTGTTAAAACTAAATGCTAATACAAAGTTAAATAGTACAGATAAAAAGGAATTAATAGAAAATGCAAACAAACTTGAAGAGATATTATCTAACTTTGGGGTTGATGCAAAGGTGACTCAAGTAACTAAAGGTCCGTCTGTTACAAGATTTGAACTCCAACCAAGTCCAGGGGTTAAAGTCAGTAAAATAGTAAATTTATCAGATGATATAGCACTTGGACTTGCAGCTTCAGGAATAAGAATAGAAGCTCCAATTCCAGGAAAAGCAGCAGTTGGTATTGAAGTTCCAAATGGAAAACAAACTCCAGTATTTTTAAGAGAAGTATTAGATAATGAGGAGTTCATTAATTCTAAGAAAAAGTTAGCCTTTGCACTAGGAAAAGATATTTCAGGCAAGTGTGTTGTAGGAGATTTAAGTAAAATGCCTCATACATTAATTGCAGGGGCAACAGGTTCAGGGAAAAGTGTATGTATAAATTCACTTATAATAAGTTTATTATATAAATATAATCCTGATGAAGTTAAACTTCTTATGGTTGATCCTAAGGTTGTAGAATTAAATGTTTATAATGGAATACCTCACCTTTTGATTCCAGTTGTTACAGATCCTAAAAAGGCTGCAGCAGCTTTAAATTGGGCGGTAAATGAAATGACCAATAGATATAAGCTTTTTGCCGAGTTTGGAGTTAGAAATATGGAATCATATAATGAATTATTTGATAAAGGTGCCATAGAAGCAAAGATTCCTTATATAGTTATAATTGTAGATGAGCTTGCTGACCTTATGATGGTTTGTCCAAATGATGTAGAAGATTATATTGGAAGATTAGCTCAAATGGCAAGAGCTGCTGGTATGCATTTGGTTATAGCAACTCAAAGACCATCAGTAGATGTAATAACGGGAGTAATTAAGGCTAATATACCATCTAGAATATCTTTTGCAGTTTCATCTCAAATAGATTCTAGAACTATTTTAGATGGAGCGGGTGCAGAAAAACTTCTTGGAAAAGGGGATATGTTATATTATCCGGTAGGAGAAAGTAAACCACTTAGAGTACAAGGATGCTTTATATCTGAAGAAGAGGTTGAACAAGTAGTTTCATTTATTAAGAGTGAACAAGGTGATAGTAATTATGAAGAAGATATAATTGAACATATTAATAGTGCAACAGATTCAAAATCATCAGAGTCAGGTAAAAATAATGATGATGTAGATGAATTACTTAATGAAGTAATAAATGCTGTGGTAGAGTATGGTCAAGCATCAACTTCATTTATTCAAAGAAAATTCAGAATAGGGTTTAATAGAGCTTCTAGAATTATGGATCAATTAGAAGAAAGAGGTATTATCTCTGAAAAGGATGGAAGCAGACCAAGACAAATTCTTATTACAAGACAACAACTTTTCGATGATAATAATGAGGAAGAAAATAACTAAAATAAAATTAAATTTTATTTTTTGCATAAGTTTGAACTAAATATGAAATTATGGTAAATTTTATGTTAACTTTTTCTTATGTATGCATTAAATTAAAGGAATTAATATATTTTCATGTAATATAACAGTATATATATTATTAGTGGCTTGTAAAATATAGTTTTAATTTGTTATAATTAAAACTATTAGAAAACAGGAGGATATGAGACTTGAGTGAAATTAAAATAGAAATGACAAATGTAAAAGAAAAACTAAGTACTACTTCGGATAAGTATAAGGTGGGAATGGTTAGTTTAGGGTGCGATAAAAACAGAGTTGATTCAGAAATAATATTAGGTAAAATGAGTAATGAGTATGAAATTACAAGTGATCCTAAAAATGCAGATATAATTATTGTAAATACCTGTGGATTTATAGAAAGCGCAAAGCAAGAATCTATTGATACAATACTCGAAATGGCAAATTATAAAATTAATTATAAATGTAAATTGCTTATAGCAACAGGATGTCTTACTCAAAGGTATGGAGAAGAATTAAGAAATTTAATACCTGAAATGGATATAATACTTGGAGTTAATGATTACAATAAAATAAATGAATATATAACAGATTTCATAGATGGAAATAAAATAGCTTCAGAACTTTTAAATTATTCTGATGAAAATATTAATGAAGGAAAAAGAATTCTTACAACTCAAAAGGAAAGTGCATATATTAGAATTGCAGAGGGCTGTAATAATTTTTGTACATACTGTGTAATTCCTAAAATAAGAGGAAAATTTAGAAGCAGAAAAATGGAAAATATCATAAATGAAGCAAAAGATTTAAGCGAAAGTGGAGTTAAAGAAATAATACTCATAGCTCAAGATACCACTTTATATGGTAGTGACATATATGAAAAGAAAAGCCTTCATTTATTACTTAGGGAATTATCTAAAATTGAAGGCATTAAATGGATTAGAGTGCTTTATTGTTATCCAGAAGAGATATATGATGAGCTTATAGATGAAATTGCAAGTAATGAAAAAGTTGTAAAGTACTTAGATTTACCTATTCAACATATAAGTGATAAGATTTTAAAGCTTATGGGAAGAAAAACAAGTAAGCAAGATATAATGAATAAAATAAATAAATTAAGAGAAAAAGTTTCGGGAATTGTATTAAGAACAACCTTTATAGTTGGATTTCCAAAAGAAACTGAAGAAGATTTTAATGAAATAATTGATTTTCTTAAAGAATATAAGCTTGATAAAGTAGGTGTGTTTACTTATTCTCAAGAAGAAGATACTGCAGCTGCTAAAATGGAAGGACAAATAATAGAAGAAATTAAGAAAAAAAGAGAAGAAAAATTAATGATAGTGCAAAAAGATATTTCAGAGCAAATAAATAAATTGAAAATTGAAAAGTTATATGATATCCTTGTTGAAGGAAATGACGGTAAATATTACTATGGAAGAAGCTATGAAATGGCTCCTGATATAGATGGAAGTGTATTATTTGAATCATCAAAAAATATAAATGTGGGTGAATTTATAAAGGTCAAAATAGTTAAGAATATGGATTATGATCTAGTGGGAGTTGAAGCTTATGAATCTTGCAAATAAGTTAACATTAATGAGAATATTTTTAGTTCCTGTATTTTTGTTATTTATGGCTACTAAAGATATACCTTATGGAAGTTTTATAGCTACTTTTATATTTATCTTGGCGGCATTAACTGATAAATTAGATGGATATATTGCTAGAAGTAGAAATCAAATAACTAATTTTGGGAAATTTATGGATCCCTTAGCTGATAAATTATTAGTTACGGCAGCATTAATTTCATTAGTTGAATTACATGTGGTGCCAGGATGGGCGGCAGTTGTTATAATTGCACGTGAATTTGCTGTTTCAGGATTAAGATCAATAGCAGCAGCCCAAGGTAGAGTTATTGCTGCTAGCTGGTGGGGGAAAATTAAGACTGTAATACAAATAATAGCTATAATTTTATTGTTATTAAAAGTAAATATACATGATTCAATAGATCTAAAACATTTCGTAACTGGCAGTTATTATTTAAAGGAATTTTTTGTAATAGTACCCAATATAATGCTCATGATTGCAGTAGTTATAACTTTGGTTTCAGGATATGATTACTTTAAGAAAAATAAAGAAGCTGTTTCTATTGATAAATAAGAAAATAAGCTAAAAATAGAAAATTTAAATTATAAATAAAATTTATGTTTAAGAATATAAAAAAGTGGATATTAATTAGATGATTCCTTCTTTTAATGGATTAAAGAAGGAATTTTTCTTAGAATTAATTATTGACTATAATTTATAATTAATTTATAATAAATATAGAACGTAAGTTCGGTGAGAGGAGTTTAATATTATGGGACATATAGATGCTGAAAAATTAAAAGCAATTGAAAGTGCAATGAGTCATATAGAAAAGCAATTTGGAAAAGGATCAGTAATGATACTTGGAAATAACAATATTGCTAAAATGGAGGCTATATCAACTGGATGTTTAGATTTAGATATAGCACTTGGAATTGGCGGAGTACCTAAGGGTAGGATTATAGAAATTTATGGACCAGAAAGTTCAGGAAAAACTACAATTGCCCTTCATATAGCTGCAGAAGCACAAAAAAAAGGCGGTGCTGTAGGATATATAGATGCAGAACATGCTTTAGATCCTAGTTATGCTCAAAAACTTGGTGTTGATGTAGATAGCTTAATAATATCTCAACCTGATACAGGAGAACAAGGCCTTGAAATTGCAGAAGCTTTAGTTCGTTCAGGAGCAATTGACGTTTTAGTAATAGACTCTGTTGCAGCTTTAGTACCTAAAGCTGAAATTGAAGGGGAAATGGGAGACTCACATATGGGTCTTCAAGCGAGACTTATGTCACAAGCCTTAAGAAAACTTGCAGGATCAATAAATAAAACAAATTGTGTTGCTATATTTATTAACCAATTAAGAGAAAAAATAGGGGTTATGTTTGGTTCGCCAGAAACAACGACTGGAGGAAGAGCATTAAAATTTTATGCATCAGTAAGAATGGATATTAGAAGAATAGATTCTATAAAACAAGGTGATGCCATCGTTGGTAATAGAACCAGAATTAAAATAACAAAAAACAAAGTAGCACCACCATTTAAACAAGCAGAATTTGATATTATGTATAATGAAGGGATTTCTAGAAACGGTAACATAGTGGATGTTGGAGTAAAAGAAGAAATAGTTCAAAAAAGTGGAGCTTGGTTTTCTTATGGAGATATAAGACTCGGACAAGGAAGAGAAAATTCTAAGATATTTTTCAAAGAAAATCCGGAAATAGCATTAGAAGTAGAAAATAAAATTAGAGAAAAATATAATCTTCCATTAGCAGAATTAGCTAAAGAAGATATAGTAGACAAAACTAAAGATGATAAGACTAATGAAATTAAAGGTACTAAAAATGATATAGCTAAAGGCGATGCTAAGGATACAAAAAAATAGAATTTAAGGGTGAAAAACGAATACAGTATTGTTGCATTAATATACTGATAAATGCAACGCATAATATAGCTACATTTGTGCTGATTCACATTATGTAGCTATACTTATAATTAAGTATTATAGAGTATAATGAAAGATATAGCATTATATGAGCAAACTTGACATAATTTTATTTTTAATATAAAATATAAGGGAATACTGGTTTATCATATTTCTAAAGTGCAGTGAGAAGAGTATGACGCCTTTTATACTTTCTTGTTAGAAAATATAATGAGAAAATAATAAATTAGGAGGTGTTTATGTGGGACTAACGGTAATGATATTAATAGACGTAGTAGTTTTATTAGTATTAGGAATAGTGGTTTATAAAACGATTCAAGGTACATCAAAAACTAAAGTTGAATCGCTTGAAAAAGAAGCAGAAGAAGTTTTACTTAGAGCTAAAAAGGATGCAGAAACAGCTAAAAAGGAATCAATCCTTGAGGCAAAAGAAGAACTTCATAAATTAAGAAATGATTTTGATAAGGAATCTCGTGAAAGAAGAAGTGAGATTCAAAGGCTTGAAAGAAGAGTAATCCAAAAGGAAGAATCACTTGATAAGAAAAGTGAACTTCTTGAAAAGAAAGACGAAACAATCAATGAAAGAATGCTTGAAGTAGATCAAGTAGAAGCAAAGGTACAGAAACTTTATGAGGAAAGAAGAGCAGAGCTTGAAAGAGTATCAGCCCTTTCTGGTGAAGAAGCTCGTGAAATCCTTTTAGATGAAATTAGAAAAGAGATTACACATGATGCTGCTTTAATGATAAAAGATATTGAAAGTAAGGCAAAGGAAGAAGCAGACAAGAGATCAAGGGAAATAATCACAACTGCGATCCAAAGATGTGCTGCTGATCATGTGTCTGAAACAACTGTACACGTTGTTGCACTACCGAATGATGAGATGAAGGGTAGAATAATAGGCAGAGAAGGAAGAAACATTAGAACATTAGAAACTTTAACAGGGGTAGACTTAATTATAGATGATACTCCAGAAGCAGTTATTCTTTCTAGCTTCGATCCGATTAGAAGAGAAGTTGCAAGAATGGCACTAGAAAAGTTAATAGTGGATGGAAGAATACATCCAGCAAGAATCGAAGAGATGGTTGAAAAAGCAACTAAGGACGTAGAGAACAATATAAAAGAAGAAGGGGAACAAGCGGCCCTTGAAACTAGTGTACATGGACTACATCCAGAAATCATAAGACTTCTTGGTAGATTAAAGTATAGAACAAGTTATGGTCAAAATGTGTTAAAACATTCCATAGAGGTTTCATACTTAGCTGGTTTAATGGCTTCAGAGCTAGGTTTAGATGTTACTCTAGCTAAAAGAGCAGGATTGCTACATGATATTGGGAAAGCTGTCGATCAAGAACAAGAGGGGCCTCATGCTTTAATTGGTGGAGATCTAGCTAAAAAGTATCATGAATCACCATTAGTAATTAATGCAATAGCAGCGCATCATTCAGATGTAGAAATGCAATCTTTAGAAGCCGTACTAGTTCAAGCAGCGGATGCAATATCAGCAGCTAGACCAGGGGCTAGAAGAGAGACATTAGAAGCATATATTAAGAGATTGGAAAAGTTAGAGGAAATTGCAAATTCACATGAAGGTGTAGAGAAGTCATATGCCATTCAAGCTGGTAGAGAGATTAGAATTATTGTTAAACCAGATAAAATTGATGATGCTGGGACAATTGAATTAGCACATAATTTAGCTAAGAGTGTCGAGGAAGAACTTGAATATCCGGGACAAATTAAAATTAATGTGATAAGGGAAACTAGATCAGTAGATTTTGCTAAGTAAAAAAGGAAGTATATTTTATTTATATGATAAAATATACTTCCTTTTTAAATACATGAAATATAATGTTAAAATTATTATAGAGTAAAGATGGTAGTAATAGTGATTCATAAAATAAATTTAAATTTTATGAATTATAAAAAAGGAATTTTAAGAAAGTTATAGAATTATATTAAATGAAAACGATTTGTATAATAAACTCTAGGAGGAATAACAAAAATGGATGTATTAAAAGTATCAACAAAATCAAATCCGAATTCTGTAGCAGGTGCACTTGCAGCTATAATAAAAGAAAATAACATTGCAGAAATGCAAGCCGTTGGAGCAGGTGCTATAAACCAAGCCGTTAAGGCTATTGCTATAGCAAGAGGATTTATTGCTCCAAGTGGAAAAGACATAGTGTGTATACCTGCATTTACAGATATAATAATAGATGGAGAAGAAAGAACAGCTATAAAATTAATAGTACAACCTAGATAAGTAAATTTATTTTCAAATTAATGAAGAAGTAGTAAATTTTAAGTTGATATTATTTAAAAAAACGATTATACTATAATAGATAAATGCTATAATTATTAATATTATTAATATTTTGTAAAGAGGTGTATATATGATATCAAAAGAAGTTTCAGTAAAAAATTCATCTGGTCTTCACGCTAGACCAGCAACATTATTAGTTAAGAAAGCTTCATCATTTAAATCTGACGTTAGTATAGAATATAACGGAAAGAAAGCAAATGTAAAAAGCTTAATTGGAGTGTTATCTTTAGCAGTAACTAAAGATGCTGTAATCAAAGTTGTAGCTTCAGGAGATGACGAAGCTTTAGCAGTTGAAGAAATTGTAAAATTAGTTCAAACATTAGAAGACTAATATACAAATCAAGGTTCCATATTTTTAATATGGAACCTTTTTCTTTTTGATAATATATGCTGAATTGAGATTTTAACTATTAGAATAGGATTAGCATATCAACTTTTCAATATAGACTTAGTAAATGTTTAATTATCATCAATAATTAAATTGCATCTGAATAATACAATAACTAAATCTACAGCTGCAAATAATATAAGGATGTAAATTATTCTTTCTATTAATGAGCTGTTTAAAGAAATTACGGTGACTAAATTTAAATCGAATAATCCTATTATTCCCCAATTTACAGATCCTATAAAAACTAACAAAAAAGAAAGTTTATCAAATATATTTAGTTTACACATGATATTTCACTCCAATCTTTTATAAAACTCTTATTATATTTATATGAATCTTAACGAAGATAATAACTTAAAGTTAAAATTTAAGTTATACATAATTTAAACAAATGAAACAAAATAGACAAGCGTGCGGTTTGTTATTTTTTTTGATTTGTTTAAATAGAAAAAGTAGTGCAAATTGTTACAAAATAAAAATTTTAATAGGCAAAAACGAGGGAAATATGATATAATACGAATATTGTAACAAAAAGTTTAAAATATATTCGTGTGGAGGTTTTTTAATGAGAAATTTATACAGCACACCTTTAAATTCAAGATATGCATCTAAAGAAATGAGTTTCATTTTTTCAGATGATATGAAATTTACAACTTGGAGAAAATTATGGGTAGCTCTTGCAGAAGGTGAGAAAGAATTAGGATTAAATATAACAGATGAACAAATAAAAGAACTTAAAGAACATATAACCGATATAAATTATGAAGAAGCAGCAAAACGAGAAAAAGAAGTTAGACATGATGTAATGAGCCATGTATATGCATATGGTCTTCAATGCCCATCTGCTAAAGGTATTATTCATCTAGGTGCTACATCTTGTTATGTTGGAGATAATACAGATGTTATAATAATGAGAGATGCTTTAATTTTAGTGAAAAATAAAATAGTTACTGTTTTAAATCATTTGAAAAATTTTGCTATTGAGTATAAAGATATGCCAACACTAGGCTTTACACATTTTCAACCAGCTCAATTAACTACAGTAGGTAAAAGAGCTACATTATGGATGCAAGACTTAGTAATGGATATTGAAAATATAGATTTCGTAATATCAAAATTAAAACTTCTAGGTGTTAAAGGTACTACTGGCACTCAAGCTAGTTTTATGGAACTTTTTGATGGAGATGAAAGCAAAGTTAAAACGTTAGATAAAATAGTAGCAGAAAAAATGGGATTTGATAAAAGCTTTGGAGTTACAGGTCAAACTTATCCAAGAAAGCTTGATTCAATAGTTTTAAATACTTTATCAGAAATTGCTCAAAGTGCTTACAAATTCAGTAATGATTTAAGATTACTTCAAAATATGAAGGAAATGGAAGAACCATTTGAAAAAAATCAAATTGGATCATCAGCTATGGCATATAAGAGAAATCCTATGAGAAGTGAAAGAATAAGTGCATTGGCAAGATATGTAATAGTAGATGCATTAAATCCAGCAATTACTGCAGGAACTCAATGGTTTGAAAGAACTTTAGATGATTCAGCTAATAAGAGATTATCTGTTGCTGAAGGGTTTTTAGCATTAGATGGAGTATTAAATCTGTACATAAATATTTCTGAAAACATGGTAGTATATGAGAAAGTAATAGCAGCGCATGTATTAAATGAATTACCATTTATGGCTACTGAAAATATAATGATGGAAGCTGTAAAAAGAGGTAAAGATAGACAAGAGTTACATGAAAGTATTAGAGTTCACTCAATGGCAGCAGCTCAAAGAGTAAAGGGTGAAGGCCTAGATAATGATTTAATAGATAGAATCATAAATGATGAATCATTTGGCCTTACTAAGGAAGAAATCTTAGGTGTTATTGATCCTACTAAGTTTGTTGGTAGATCACCAAGCCAAGTTACAGAATTCATTGACGAATATGTAAATCCAATTATCAATGATAATAAGGATGCATTAAAAATTAAGAGTGAAATAACTGTTTAACTTAAATATTATAATAAGATTTTAGATATTTATATGAAGATACCTTGGCTAAAATAAGACTAAGGTATCTTTTTATTTTAGTTAAATGTTAATGCTCTAATTTTAGGATATCTATGTGGATAAATCTGGCTAAGTGGATAATTTAGCTTATCATAACTATGACAGCAATAAAGACAATCATTATTTTGAAGTTTGTAAGTAATAAAGCCATTATGAAAAAATCTACCTATAGCAGGAGTATAAAATTGAATTAAGCAACCTTTATCTAACGATTTATCATCAGGAAGATTAGTGCCTAATTTATGTGTTGTTAGGTATGCGTAAAACTCTTGGACTCTAATCCAAACATGAGTATAAGGTTTCCAAGTTGGAGTTTGTTTAAAGCCACCAGCATGAAGAATTTGAGACATAAAGTTGGTACAATCTCCACCAATGCCTGCAAAAGATTTGTAGTTAGGATTATAATTTAATGCGAATCTTTCAGCATAATTACAAGCTTCTTCTATATTAAAATTAGAAACTTTTCTTTCGGCATGATTGCTATTAGAAAAGAAATTAGAAGTCATAAAGGTTTCATATAATGAATCAATTAAAGAAATGTTATTTTCTTCTGAAATTCTGCTTTTATAAAAAATAGAATTATCTATATTTGATAAATCTGTTTCTAATACATAGTAATACAAAGCGGGCTTTTCTTCTTTTTCTAGTAAGAATTGTATTTGATATTTACCCTGTAAATGTTCTAAAATAACAATATATTCATGAAGGCAAGCAGAGGGGATATTGTTTGGATAATTCTGTATAATGAAAGAGGCTTTAAAATTAAGCTTTAGTTTGATAAATTTGAAGTTTTGATCTATTATATTATAGTTGTAGTCAAACTGAAAATTTTTAAATATAGAATTCAGTTTTTTACTCCATTCAAAATCAAATAATTTCTTTAAATATATTTCTTGCAGTAAAGAGTTATCTAAATCATAAATATTATTAGAACTTGAATTAAGATTATCGTAAGGAGTTGAAAGCAAAGCACATAGATTATATAAACTTTTTGATAACATATATATTTCCTATTAAAAATTATTATATTAATATCTTTATGAAGAAAATTATAAATATATATCAAAATAAGTATATAGTATATAATTTTAATTTCAATGTGGATAAAATATAAATGTGATGAAAAACAAATAAAATCATAAAAATTAATAAGTAGATATATTTGTAAATAATGTGCTATAATATATCGTGATTGAATTCATAAAACAATATATGATATTTTTTATATTTAAATATGAATAATTTAGATATAGAAATATAAATTTGATGAATATACTTGTAAATAGTACTTGTTATAGGATAAAATCAAATTTATTAAAGACTTTTATAAAGGAGCTATAAAAAGAATGCAAGAATTATCTAACGTAATAGCTAACAAATATGAGGAAATAATTGATAAGATAAAAAGTTTTTCAAGTGAATATCTTAGTGATGAATACAAGAATATTTGTATTGGAGCTGCAGAAACATTATTTTTAAACAATGAAGAACAATTAAAAAAGGGAAAAAGTCTTTCATGGGCAGCCGGAATAGTGCATGCTATAGGAACTATAAATAATTTATTTGATTCGAAAGAAGAGCCATATATTAAGGCTACTGATTTATATAAGGCATTTGGTGTTAGTGGTAGTACAGGCTCAACTAAATCAAAAGAAGTACAAAAATTATTAGATTTATCAAAAGAAAATAAACAATGGATACTTGATAATGATAAAAACATAAAAAATTCAATAAACAATAGATTAGAAGAGAAACAAGAAGTTACAGTCACATTGGATGATATATCAAAATCAAGTGAAAAGATTGAAAAACAACAAGAAGAACCTTTTAAATTTGCTGTTCATAAGAATTTTGTAGCAGCAGAAAGAATCTTAGATTATGCATGGAAGCAAAAGAATTATAACAATAAAGCAAAGTATGCAAAAGAGGCACTAAAAATATATGAAGATTGTGCAGATGCATATATTATTTTATCAAAGAATTCTAGTTTAAATAATCTTGAGAAGAAAGCTCTTTTAGAAAAAGCAGTTAAGGCAGCACAAAATCTATTAAGAATAGATAATTTAGAAACTGCAGAGCCGCAAATATTTGAACTAAAAATAGCTGAACCTCTTTTTGGTGCTAAATACAGTTTAGCTGTTCATTTGTGGGAAAATGGAGAAAAAGAAGCAGCAATAGAAAATGCTCTTGAAATTTTAAAATATAATGAGCAAGATAACTTAATGATTAGAAGTTTACTCGCAAATTGGCTATTAACTGAACAAAGATATCCAGAGTTAAAAGATTTATTAGAAAAATATGAAAAAGATAATTCAGCAGCTATAAATTATAGTAGAGTTGCATTTTTATATAAAACTAATGAAATTAAGGCAGCAGAAAATGCATTAAGACGAGCATATAAGAGAAACTCATTTGTAATACCATATATAGTAAAGCAAAAAACAATTCCAAGTTCTGTGCCACATTTGATTAAATTTGGAAGTGAAGAAGAAGCTATAAGATATGCTAGTTTGGGATTAGAGGTCTGGAATGACCCTAAGATGATTCAATGGGTTAAGGAAAAGAAAAAAGATTTTGATATGATAACTTTTAACTAATACTTTACATAAATATAATCATGTGATACCATACAATAGTAAATTGAATAAAGTGTCTTCGGGGTTGGGTGAGATTCCCTACTGGCGGTATAGCCCGCGAGCTTTAAAAAGCAGATCCGGTATAATTCCGGAGCCTACAGTTATAGTCTGGATGTTAGAAGATGATAATTAATATAAATTATATTTAAAATTAAAATTTTAAGTATTCTTATTAGTTTGTATTTGTGCCCTGAATTTTTTTGAAAAATTCAGGGCTTTTTGATTTTAGTAAGATAATATATTGAAACATATATTATTATATATATAAAGCACTCATAACTTTATGTATTTTTAAAAAAGAATCAAAAGTCATGCAAATTACTTTGAAATTTTAATTGTAAATAAAATTAATAATTGCCATTTATAATAAAAACTCTGAAGATTTTAAATCTTTAGAGTTTTTTGAATTTAGAAATTTATAATGGGCAAAATGTATAGAAAGGGAGATGATAATTCTTGGATGAAAAATATATGGAAAAAGCCCTGGAATTAGCTGCGATGGGAATTGGGAAAGTAAATCCTAATCCATTAGTAGGTGCTGTTATAGTAAAAAATGGTCAAATAATAGGAGAAGGATACCATGAATGTTATGGTGAAGCTCATGCGGAAAGAAATGCTGTGAAAAATGCAGTGGAACCAGTAGAAGGTAGTACTATTTATGTTACATTGGAACCTTGTGCCCATTATGGAAAAACACCTCCATGTGTAGATTTAATAATTGAAAAGAAATTCAAAAGAGTTGTAATAGGAATGTTAGACCCAAATGAACTAGTTTCCGGAAAAAGTATTGAAAAATTAAAAGAACATGGAATTGAAGTTGAGGTTGGGGTTAAAGAAGAAGAATGCAAAAAGTTAAATGAGATATTTATAAAATATATTACATCAAAAATTCCATTTGTAGTTTTAAAAAGTGCTATATCATTAGATGGAAAAATAGCAACCTATAGTGGAGAATCTAAATGGATTACTTCTAAAGAATCTAGAGAAGATGCACAAAATTTAAGGAATAGATTGAGTTCAATTATGGTAGGTGTTAACACAGTTATTGCTGATGATCCATTTCTTACATGCAGAGTTAATAATGAAAAGAGATTAATAAGAATTGTTTTAGATACTAATCTTAGGATTCCACTAGATTCAAAATTAGTTAAAAATAATGATAAACTCACTATTGTTGCAACTACATTAAGCTCAAGTGAAGAGAAGAAACAATCTTTAAGAGACTTAGGAGTTAAGGTTATAGAAGTTTCAAAAAAGAATGATAGAGTAAATTTAAAAGAACTTGTAAAAAGCCTAGGGCAAGAAGGTGTAGATTCTATACTTATTGAAGGTGGAGGAACATTAAATTTTTCTGCACTGGAAGAAGATATAGTAGATAAAGCAATTTTTTATATAGCTCCTAAAATATTAGGTGGAGAAAATAGTAAAAGCTGTATAGCTGGAATGGGTTTTTCTAAATTAGATGATGCAGTTAATTTAAAGAATTTGAGTTATAGAAAAATTGGTGAAGATTTAGTAGTTGAAGGATATATAAGGCATAGTTAATAAAGTAATTATAACTTAAAAAGCAACTTTAACAAAAAGTGCATCAAAGTATAAAAAAATAAGGAGGCAAAATGTTTACTGGAATTATTGAAGAAGTTGGAACCCTTAAAGAACTTAGTATAGGAAATGGTTTTGGAGTTATGGAAATCAAATGTAGCAGAGTTTTGGAAGACGCTAAAATAGGAGACAGTATAGCTACAAATGGAGTTTGTCTAACGATTAGAGAGAAAAGTTCAGATTCATTTAAAGCAGAGGTAATGGGAGAAACTTTAGCAAAAAGTAACTTAGGTAGTTTAAAAGTTGGTGATAAGTTAAACCTTGAAAGAGCATTAAGACTTAGTGATAGACTTGGTGGACATATTGTTAGCGGACATATAGATGGAGTTGGCACCATAGTTTCAATAAAAGAAGAAAGAGATGGAACTTGGTTTACAATTTCTGCACCTAAAGAGGTTTTAAAGTACATCATATATAAGGGCTCTATTGGAATAGATGGAATAAGCTTAACAGTTGCTACAGTTTCCGAGGAAGTATTTAAGGTTTCAGTTATACCGCATACTCTTGAAAATACGATTCTTATAGATAAACAAATTAATTCTAAAGTAAACTTAGAATGTGATTTAGTAGGTAAGTATTTAGAAAAATTTATTAATATAAAAAATGAAGAGCAAGAAATTAAAGAAACTAGTAATATTACAATGGATTTTTTAATGAAGAATGGATTTTAGATTAAGGTATATAGGAAAAGAAAATAACAAATTTAGCAGTACAATTTGTTAACTGAGAGTTCTAAGGAATGTTTATGATATTGAATTGAATTAGTATTATGTAAAAATAAATTATTAATGTAGGGAGATAGGATTATGAATTTTTGTAGTGTAGAAGAAGCAATAAAAGATATTAAAGAAGGAAAAATGGTAATAATTGTAGATGATGAGGGGAGAGAAAATGAAGGAGATTTAGTAATTCCAGCAGAACTAGCAACTGGCGAAAATATTAATTTTATGATTAAGTATGCAAGAGGACTTGTATGTGCACCAATAGAAGAGGAAATTGCAATAAGACTCGGATTAAATCCAATGGTTGAAAAAAATACAGATAATCATGAAACTGCATTTACTGTAGCTGTTGATCATATAGATACAACAACAGGTATATCAGCATTTGAAAGAGCTTATACAATAAATAAGCTTGTAACTTCAACAGATAAACTTGATTTTAGAAGACCAGGACATGTATTTCCTTTAATAGCTAAAAAAAATGGTGTATTAGAAAGAGTTGGTCATACTGAAGCTTCAGTGGATTTAGCAAAACTTGCAGGTTTTAAAGGTGCAGCTGCTATATGTGAAATAGTTAAAGATGATGGGCACATGGCAAGAAGAGAGGATTTAATTGAATTTTCTGAAGTACATGATTTGAAAATTTTATCTGTAGAGATGTTAATAGAATATAGAAAAAAATATGATTTAAGTGTATCTAAGGAAGCAGAAGCTAAATTACCAACAAAATTTGGAGATTTTAAGGTTTGTGGATTTAAAGAAAAAGACAGTGAAAAGTGTCATTTGGCATTAATAAAAGGAGATATTACAACCTGTGAACCAGTACTAGTAAGAGTTCATTCTGAATGTTTAACTGGAGATGCTTTAGGTTCTAGAAAATGTGATTGCGGTGAGCAATATGCAAAAGCTATGGAAATGATAGAAAAAGAAGATCGTGGAGTACTTTTATATATGAGGCAAGAAGGTCGTGGAATAGGTCTCTTAAATAAATTAAAAGCATATGCACTTCAAGATACGGGATTAGATACAGTTGATGCAAATTTAGCTTTAGGATTTAAAGATGATATGAGAGATTATAAAGTAAGTGCAGATATGCTTAAAATTTTGGGAATAAATAGAATTAATTTAATTACAAATAATCCAGCAAAAATACAAGGTCTTGAAAAATATAATATTGAAGTAGCTGAAAGAGTTTCAATACAAATGCCTTTAAACAAAAATGATGAATTTTACTTAAAAACTAAAAAAGAAAGAATGAATCATTTATTAAATATATAAAACTAACATATACAATTTAATTTTGGCCTGTTAATACAAATTTAGAAGTGATAAGTTTAATCATTAATAAATTAGTAATTATATAATAAAATTTATACAAAAAATAATTAAAATAATGGAGGAAAAAGTAATGAATATATTTGAAGGAAATTTGATATCAGAAGGATTAAAGTTTGGAATAGTAATAGGAAGATTTAATGAATTTATTGGTGGTAAGCTTTTAGATGGTGCATTAGATGGATTAAAAAGACATGGAGTAAAAGAAGAAGATATTGATATTGCATGGGTGCCAGGTGCATTTGAAATTCCATTGATAGCTAAAAAAATGGCTAAGAGTTCTAAATATGATGGAGTAATATGTTTGGGTGCAGTAATAAAAGGATCTACGCTGCATTATGATTTAGTTTGTTCAGAAGTTTCAAAGGGAATTGCAAATGTTTCTCTTGAAAGTGAAAAGCCAGTAATATTTGGTGTACTTACAACAAATACTATAGAGCAAGCAATAGAAAGAGCAGGAACTAAGGCAGGAAATAAAGGATATGAATGTGCAGTTTCAGCTATTGAAATGGCTAACTTACTTAATACAATAAAATAAAGTAAATATTTAGAGTTATATAAAGATAATTATTTATATGAATTTTGGAAATGTGATTATACATTAAGTTTGTATAATCACATTTTTTATAATATCAGTTGTTAACATACAATATTATGCTACTACCATTTTCTGAGTTTTCAAAATGAATTGTACCACCATGTACTGCAATAATTTGCTTTACAATAAAAAGTCCAAGACCATGTGAAGTACCAGTAGGCATTTCATTAGAAGAGTTTAGATTTTCTAAAACATCATCTTTAAAGCCTGTTCCATTATCTTTAATTTCAATTATGCAGTATTCTTTTTTCTTTTTCATTTCAATGGAAATATCACAACCATTTTCATTATGTTTCATGCTATTTCCTATAATATTATTAAGAGCACGTTCAAATAATCGCATATCACCATTTATCATATAACTTTGAACCTCATCAGAAACTGAAAGTTGTAGAGTGTATTTATCATCACGTAAATTATTTAAATGATCTACGACTATCTTTCGAACAAGTTCTGCAATATAAAAAGGCTGAATGTTTAAAGGCTGCATTTCATATTCAAGCTTTACTGTTAAATTTAAATCATTGACTAGCTGCTTTATTTTTTCGCTTTGCAATCTTATAATGCTAAATTGTTTTCTTTCTTCTTCAGAAAAATTTTTATTATTTTCTAAGGAACTAGAATAGCCCATAATCATAGAAAGTGGAGTACGGATATCATGGGATACTGAGGTAATCCAATTGTTTCTTGCGGTATCTCTTTTTTCTATTAATTTTTGCTGTCTTAATAATTCTGTAGATGTGATATTTATGTTGTTTGCTAAATCTTTAAAAGCCCCTTTAATATTAAGCAAAATCGGCTTTTTTTCAGCCATATCTTCTACTCCTTTTATAATTATACGAAGAGAAAGAAAAAAACGAATTCCAAATAAAAATGCTAATAATATAGCAATTAAAAAATTTATTATTAATCCAGCTAATAACCACTTAGGAGCATTGTACATAGATATTTCAGAAGCTTCAAAATTATATTTCCAAGTGCTATTTTTACTATCACCGAGAACAAATAATCCATTTTCATGTTGCCATTCCTTAACTGGATAATCATTTAGAAACCATTTAGAAAAAGATGCAATATCTGAAGAAGTGTAACTTAAAGGAACATCTTCTGGTAAGTTTTTACTCCATATAACTTTCCCATCATCACTTAAAAGCATTGCCCATTGAAATTTATCTGTTATTAAAGAAGAAGCTTCATCAGATAATATATAGTTTGTACCTTCTCTTTTTAAATCTTGGCTAATATTAGATATACTATATTTAGGGGTTTGATCTTTACTGGAATATGCTGCCCATGAAATTAAAATAATCAAATTAGTTATTAATAGTAATACAGCAATTCCTCCAGCTGAGAGAACATTACGTAAAATTATTTTCATTATTCCCTTCATTTTATGCCTCCAATACAAGCTTATATCCAAGGCCTCTTACTGTTAAAAGGTACTTTGGATGAGATGGTTCTGGTTCTATTTTTTCTCTGAGTCTTCTTATATGTACCATTAGTGTATTTTCATATCCAAATAAATTATCATCCCAGGCAGCTCTGCATAAGGCATCAATAGTAACAATATTTCCTTTGTTAGCATAGAGCTTGTCTAACAAAGCATACTCTTTAGCTGTTAAGGTTAATTCTTCTTCTTGTTTTTTTATAGTCCCACTATTCATATCTATAAGCATATTGCCTAAATAAAAAGTAGGTTTTTCCTTAGGTTTCATACCTGAGGGGAAATATGTTCTTCTAAGTATAATGTTAAGCCTAAGGATTAATTCTCTAGGAAGAAATGGTTTGGTCATATAATCATCTGCACCAAGTCCAAGTCCTAAAAGTCTATTTTCATCTTCATCTCTAGCAGATAAAAAAAGTATAGGAACTGTCGAAATTTCACGAAGCTTTTGCATAAGAGAAAAACCATCTCCATCAGGAAGCATTACATCTAAAATAACAACATGAGGAGTTACCTCTTTAAATTTTTCTATAGCCATACGACAATTAGATGCTGTAAATACTTCATGAAAGCCTTCATTTAACATAATAGTTTTAACCATTTCCAATAGGGAAGGTTCATCGTCTATAATTAGAATTTTTGAATTTTTAATATTATCCATTTTAAAGCACCTTTCTATGTAATTAATTTTAGTTATCTATAACTGTAAATAATTATACACTAGCATTTAGCTATAAAAAATTACTTTTTACAATATTAAGGTAAATGTAAGGTAGAGTTCATTAAGCTGTAAGGTAAGTATTTTATATTTATAAGTGAAGTGAGACAGACATATTTTAGAAAATACTTCAGCAGGTTAAGTTATTTTATTTAATATATTTTAAGAAGAATGAAAGGGGTTATTAGATTTGGAACATATAATTACAACTAATAATTTAAGCAAAAAGTATGGAAATGTTTATAGGGTAAAAGATGTTGATTTAAAGATATCAACCAACACTATTTATGGATTTTTAGGTCCCAATGGAGCTGGAAAGTCTACAACATTAAAAATGATTTTAGGGTTGGCTAAACCAACAGAAGGGGAAATAAAGGTATTTGGAAAATTATCAAATGATAAAAATAGATTAGAGATTTTGAAAAATGTAGGAAGCCTTATTGAATCTCCAAGTTATTATGGACATCTAACAGGAATAGAAAATTTGAAAATTGTTCAAACCTTGCGTAATGCGCCAAAAAAAAATATAGATAAGGTATTAGAGATTGTTAGATTAGACAATCAAAAAAATAAAAAGGTAAATCAATATTCCTTAGGGATGAAACAAAGATTGGGACTTGCAGCTGCATTACTTGATTTTCCTAAGCTCCTTATTTTAGATGAACCTACCAATGGACTTGATCCAGCGGGAATACAAGAAATGAGAGAGTTAATATGTTCTCTTCCTAAAAAATATGGTATGACAGTTGTGGTTTCAAGTCATCTATTAAGTGAAATTGATCAAATGGCTAATACTGTAGGAATTATAAATCATGGAGAATTGATTTTTCAAGATAATCTTGAAACTCTTCATGAAAGAAGTCAACATAAGATTGCAATTAAAACTTTGGATAATGCAAAGGCAAGGAGTGTTTTAAATAGCCAAGGTATTATTTGTGATGCTGAAAGTGAATATTTATTATTACCACAAACTTCTAATGACTTAATTATAAAATGCAATGAATTATTTTATGAAAATAAAATTATGATGCTTCGCATAGAAGAACGTCAAAAGAGCTTAGAAGATATTTTCTTAGAGTTAACTGGAAAGGCAGTGAGCTTATGATGAAAGCACTTTCTATGGAATTTTATAAAATACGTCATCGTAAAATAGGCCTTATGGTATTAGCTATAATTGCAGTACAGTTTATTACAGTTGCCTATTCAATAAAAAGAATGAAACCTTATGAATTACCACAAGGCTGGATGTACTCAATATTATTGTTTGCACAAATTAACTGCTTTTTTATGCCAATAGCGGTAGCTGTTATAGGGTCGCGCTTAAGTGATATAGAGCATAAAGGAAATACTCTTAAATTGTTAAAAGCTATTATGCCAAGCAGTCAATTATTTGCGGCAAAATTTGTATGCGGTACAGTATATATTGTTATTACAGTTATTTTACAAATTGGATTTATGATTTTTGCAGGACATTTAAAAGGTTTTACACAAGAGTTTCCAAGTGGTTATTTTGCTTATTATTTATTATTTACACTTATAGTTAACTTAACTTTATTATTATTACAGCTAATCATTTCATTATTATTTATAAATCAAATGATTTCATTTGTTGTAGCAATTACTGGAACACTTTTGGGAATATTTTCAATGTACATTGGTAGTATATCTAAATTTGTATTATGGGGTTATTACTGTGAATTATCACCAGTAAGAATGAATTGGGATAAAGATACACGAATAATTGATTTATATTGGATTAATATTCCTTTTGGTGAACTTTCAGCATTAGTTGTAATATTTATTTTAATATATATGATCGGGAAAAAACTTTTTGTAGGAAAGGAGATTTAGATATGTTTTTAAATGCATTAAAAGCTGAACAAATAAAACTTCACAAATGCCATATAGGGATAGCGTTTTTTATAATACCATGCATTTCAGCTATTTTAGGAACTGTCAATTACGTAAGCAATATAGATATATTAGACAATGAATGGTATAGTCTTTGGACACAGCATACTTTGTTTTTTTGCTACTTTTGCTTTCCAGCTTTGATAGGAATGTATTGCTCTTATATTTGTAGATTAGAACATATGAATAATAATTGGAATAGCGTTTTAACTGCACCTGTCAGTTTTAGCAGCATATATTTTTCAAAGTTTATCACAATTATGAAAATGTTATTTTTAACACAAGTTTTTGTAGGAATATTATTTTATATTTCAGGGAAAATAGTAGGATTGACAAGTCCAGTTCCAAGCGGTATGTTTTTGTGGCTTTTCTTTGGATTTTGCGCAAGCATTTCTATTGCCTCAGTTCAGCTTGCACTTTCACTGATAATACGAAGTTTTGCAGTGCCAATAGGTATTTCATTACTTGGAGGAATTATGGGAATCGCAGTTAGGGCGAAAGGCCTTGGACTTTACTATCCTTATTCCTTATTTCCAATTGGAATGTGTTCAAACAATCCAGAAAGCAACTTGGAATGCAGTGTAATTTCATTTATGATTTCATGTATTTTATTTGTAATAATATTTAGTGGAGTTAGTATTTTAAAAATGAAGAAAAGATAAAAGAAAATCTATTACAAAATTTATTGAGAATAAGTATAATAGTTATTATAGGAAAATTAAACAGAAAGAAGGTGAACTCTGGTGTTGGTTGGGCTTATTATTTATTTTCATGTGCCTAAGTGTATATAATATCCAACACTGAGATAAAACTATGAAAGAAAAGACAAGTACTATAATAAATGAAATGATAAGATATTATGCAAAAGATCCAAGAAGAGTAAATCACTTTTTAAAGGTATTTTCTTTTGCTAAATCAATAGGTGAGCTAGAAAAACTAAATGAAGAGACTCAAGATGTTTTAGAAGTAGCAGCTATAATGCATGATATAGGAATAAAAATTAGTGAAGAAAAATATAATTCATCAACAGGAAATTATCAAGAGATTGAAGGACCACCAGTTGCAAGAGAAATGCTTTTAAAATTTGAGTTTGATGAAAAATTTATAGAAAGAGTATGTCATTTAATTGGGCATCATCATACATATAGTGAAATTGATGGAATTGATTATCAAATATTAATAGAAGCAGATTTCTTAGTTAATATTTATGAAGATGAAATTAAAATTCCTCAAATAGAAAGTATTAATAATAAATATTTTAAAACAAAAGCAGGAACTGAATTTTTAACCAATTTGTATTTATAAGAAAAATTAATTATATCCTCTCCAATACTTAATATGAGTGCTGGTGAGGATTTTTTAATTTTAGTGAAAGGACTGTAGAAATAAATAAAAAAATTAGTGAAAAGAATGAGGGGATTAAAGGAAAAATAAAGAGGAATTTGTAAAAATTGTAGTATAATGAACGGAGGATATTTGTGAAGAAATAGAGGGGCTACAATTTTTATCTTCTGAAGAAAAGTAAGAAAGTAGTATTGTAGAGATGCTCATAATGTCTAAAATGGGAAGTCAGTGATTTGGATTTTTTAGAAAATAGATACACGAAGGTATCAAGATGTTGCGAGGCTGTTATATAAAATAAATACATATAGTTTTACAGTTTATAATTATACCAATTAGGCTAATAATACGAAATTAAGACATTAGACGTATTATAAAATATCCTAGTAAAGCTTATTCATGCCTTACTAGGATATTTTACTGCTGCCTTTAAAAAAATATTAAAGGTGCTAAAATTTTTACGATTACCATAGAAAAGTACTATCACACTTTTTGTATTATTATAATTAACATATCTTTAGTTTATAGTAATTAAATTAGTTGATTATTTATTTTAACAGATCTAATATTTCGTCTTCTGTAATTGAAGAATCGCAACGAACCTCTATTTCTCTATTTTTACTAACAATAAATCCTGGTACAGTTACAATATTATATTTTTCCCTAAATGAGTTAATTGAATTATCTGAAAAATTATCACTATCCACATAGTAAATAGTTATGTTAATTTTATTAGTCAAGCCACTTAATTTTTTAGCAAATTTACGGCAGAATGGGCATGTTGCACGACCAATATAAGCAACAGCTAAGTCTTCATTAGATAATAATTCGTCTGCTTGTGTAGAAATTACTTTTTCAAATAACCTTACATCTTCTTCATAGCTATCTTTTTCAAACATTTGTATCCTCCTTGTTTTTTATAATATTATATCAAAGCTAAATTATTAAATCAATTTAGTTAGCTTTTCTAGTAGTAATTTTGTGAAATTATAGAAAATATTATAACTATCCATAATATGATGGTGATCATATCATATAGAGAATGTGTTTAAATTATCTGGAACTAGAAAAGAAGGCATAGAAAAAGAAAATTATATGAGAAGTGATAAGTATGGTATTTTGAAAATATGTTGAATTAAAAGATAAATTGTAATTTTATACAAGGGGGGAACAATAGGTGAGTCTCGAATTTAAAAAAAAAGCGACTTTTATAGAGGAATATTGTACCGATTATTGGTGGATGGATATTCCTTTGATAATAGATGGCAAAAATGTTTTGAACCCAATTGGATAGAATTTGATAACTTTTTCTTTGATAATTTGGAAATTGCAGATAAATATGGTTTTATTACAACTTTGGATGGTGAGCCCATTGGACATAACTGCATTGTAACCAGATACAAGGGTAATGGTTATGGGGAAATATAACTTGAGGAAGCTGTTCGTAAAATCTTTCAGTATGATGGTGTTAAAAAAATTGTTGTAAGCACAAATGGCAAATTAATTTCAGCACAACATAATTATGAAAGTATAGGCTTTAAACTTCGCCAAAGAAGGGAAAATAAAGATGATACAGCTTTTTCGGGTGAGCACATTGATTATGAAATTATTTTATGAATAAGCTTAATTATAAAAAGATAAGGAATGTAGAAACTCCAATTTGTAGTGTTTTCATTGATTATGAAATTTTAATAGTAAATTAGAATCACACTATTTAGTTAAATAATGCGATATTGGAAAGTATGGTATAATTAACTCATAATAAACAGATAAGTTAGAATTTGGAGGATAATTATGAAAAAATGGTATGATGAAGAGTATGAATGGGAAATTGAGGTAACAGGGTTTCTTCGAAGTGACCACACAGAGCGGTATTGCCGAAACGGCGAGGAGGTTGGAGATAAGTATACCTGCACCTATGGCTGTCCTGTAAATAACGATGGACAGGGTATTTGCTCCAAAGTAATGATGATTATGTTCCCAATCATGGAGGCTGTCAGAAGTGGTGGAGATTTAAAGAATATTGGTGGTGATGGCAAATACAGCAAGGATGTTGTATGTCCAGATGGCTGTGTTATGTTTAGGATGACGGCAAATAAACTTGAAAATGAGAATTTTTATAAGGGGAAGTTTTTCGATTAGATTAAATTTTTATTGTGTTCAGTTTGAAGATAGACCAAAATGTATAAATTTCAGTTTGGTAATCTGACAAACAGGAGTTGAAATTTGAATTTGGTTCGATTGTGAGGTGGTAGAATGGAAAATTTACCTTTGAATACTGATTTCGATACAGTAGTCGAAGAGTTAATAAAAGAAATTCCAGAGGTAAAACCTTTTTATGATATGGTATTAAAGCAGTGGCATGGAGAAGAACCAGGACCACATATTATTTTTGAAGATGTTTTAAATCCATATTTGGTTAATTTGCTAAAGATTAACGAAGATAGAGAATTAATAATCCGAATTTTTAATTTTTTAGAAAAAATGGCTACTAATGACGAGTTTTTAGTTCAAAATTCATTATTAGAATTTACGGTATTAGAAAGACTGTCAAAAGATGACACAATATTAGCAAAATCCAAGGAATATATGGGTAAAGAAACAAAGAGTGTATGCGATGAAGCTGTATTTTTCAATTACAATACAGCATACAAAGAATTAATAAAAGAAATTCCAGAAATAAAACCTTTTTGTGACAAGAAGTTAGAACAGAATTATGGTGAAGAAACAGAAAAATATAGCATTTTTAAAGATGTTTTAAATCCATATTTGATTAATTTGCTTGAGATTAACGAAAATAAGGAATTAATAAGCAGAATTTTTAATTTTTTAGAAAGAATGGCTACGAGTCACGATTATATACTTAAAAACGTATTAGAATTAACGGTATTAGATGAATTAGCAAAGGATAAAACAATACTAACAAAATCCCCAAAATATATGGGGGAATATACAAAGGAAATGAATGATAAATCTCAATTTATAAATAACAATACAGTGGAAATAAAATTATTAAAAGAAATTCCAGAAATAAAACCCTTTTATTATAAGAAGTTAGAAATGTATCATAGTGAAGAACCACAACGACATATTATTTTTGAAGATGTTTTAAATCCATATTTAGTTAATTTGATTAAGATTGACGAAGATAGAGAATTAATAAGCAGAATTTTTAATTTTTTAGAAAAAATAGCTACTTCTTATTATAATGAAGTTCAAGATGTATTAAGATATTTGGGATATGATATGACAATACTGTCAAAATCTCAAAAGTATATGGGGAAAGAAACAAAGAAAATAACCCATGATATAGAAAAAGTTTTAGGAAAGCTAATGGTGCAAAGGGAAAATGTAATGGAACTTTTAATTAATCTATGTCCATCATTTGAGGGCAAATGGAAAGAACATTTAGAAGATAATTTTGATAGAGACTGTGAGACAATTCTGTATAGAGACTTGTACGTATTTGCAAGGCATCTAACAGAATTGACAATAAATAATAGTTTTGGAGATTTTAATGATATTTTCGATGAAATAGAGCGTTTGATTCAGGAAGGAGATTCTTTTGTTAGCGATGCAATTGTTGTAGGTTTGCTTGAAGATTTTCAAAATGGTTTATTAAGTAATGGATACGAGTTAAAAATAATGGAGAAATATCTAAAGCCAGATACAAAGAAATATTGGATAGCTTTGATAAAATATTGGAATCCTTAGGTTAGTTTGTAGAAATTTTTGACTTATAAGAGCTTTGCATATTAATCAAAACATATAACGCATTGTAAAATCGCATTATTCAAGAGATTGAATCTGCGGTTTTTTTACTGCGTAATTCTATGTATATGTGCATCTATAGCTTATAAAATTGAATAGTATGGTATTTACAAGATATGTTATAATTTATAAAAAGATAAATTGTACAATATTAAGAAATTTAGAATATAAATTATTTATATTTTCTAGTCAGGAGTGTGAAAATTTGCTGAAAGAACGTATTTATTTATCCGTTGAAAAAATAGGAATGAAAGACTTGAAAATCCTATTTTTTATAACAGTCCTGTAGGAATAAGATTTGAAATAAGTGAGTCTTGGGGTGAAGTATATTGTAATGACGAGTTAAATCCTAAATATCTACAAGAAACTCATAAAAAGGTTTTAACTATATATCAGAGTTTGCCCTGTAAATTTGATACTCTTCTTTGGACAATGTATCCGAATGAGTATAATGAGTATGGTAGAGATTTTCTTCAGAATTTTATGGAAATAACAGAATTACCTTTACCTCAGGAGAAATATTCCGATATGGTTTATTTAGATGAGGATAGTGATGAGCAAATAGAAAAGATATCTTATTATTGGGATTTGAGAACAAATGTTATAAATATAAATAAACTTTTAGAAGAGATAAGTAAAGCTGATCTAGGTGGATTTTCAGCACTTGTATCAGCCATATTTCTATTTGATACGAATTTGAATGTATTATTCCATTATTATGATGATAGAGGATTAGATATTGTCTCTGAAAAGAGAGAAACAATTTATCCACTTTATAAGAATTATAATGAATGGATACTAGATTATGATAGAGAACATATAAATAAAGTATTTAGAAATAATTAATAACTTATTTAAAAATATCACTAATTCAAAAGAAATTTGAATTAGTGATATTTTTTTATTCGTAATAGTATAGTTAAGAAACAAATTACAATTTGTAGGGTAAGTTATAAGTGTTATTAATTGCTATTGATACGATGAACTATCATAAACAGAATACAAAGTCCCATTATTCATAAACTAGGAAGTATATAAAATGTTAGTTAATTCAGTTCCCTCTATAAAGTCTTAGAGTAAGACATCTAAGACTTCCACCACCGGCAAGGAGGGCATCATCTGGATGAAACTTTATAATTTTCACACTGCGATCATGAAGCATTTTCTGAGTTTTTGTGGTTAATGAAAAGTCATAATGAATAATTACATTAGGTTCAAGAGGAATGAAGGAGGTTCCCCAATATAATTGTTCACGATTTGTAATGTTGATTATTTCTACTCCATTATTAGCCATGTAGGTTTTAAAATCTATCTGAATTTTGGCATCTTTTGTAATGAGAAAAGTTTTTAGAAATGCAGGAATGTACGCTAGAGCTAAGGTGTCGCTAATACGATTATAAATCATATCGGGATGCATATACCTCCTGAGCTTAGGAATTTTTACATAAATTACTTTCTTGAAAATCTCTAAAAACTTTGGAATACCTTTCATAATAGAAGCTTCAGTATGCCTTTCGGTGTTTGCTATTAAAAGAGTGTCTGGAGATAACATTAAGCATCCTTCAAAATTATCACCTGTATTAAATTCGTGGAATATAGGAATTCCAAGATTTGTTAGAGCCTCCTTAAGAACAATATCTTCATGTTCTCTTCCTCCAGGGCACATCTTAGATAAAATAGCTCCATTTGTATTAACAACTCCAACATCGTGTAGGTATGTTAGATTAGGGTGTTTATTCATTAAATCTATATTTTCACTTACAAGACTACTAAGCTCTAAAACCTCTATTCCAAGAGATTTTAAAAACTGTGAGTATCTTATATGTTCATTTATGAACTTGTGATAATTAGGTGATTTATTAAATAGATAATATTTATAGTTATTTTTGTTTATTATATTAAGGGACGTTTTAGGAGTGTGAATCATAACACTTTTCAATTTGCCAAGCTTTTCAGTACCATATTGCCCTATAAAGCGATTTGTTTTCACGTCAGTTAAATGTATATCCATATATTATTACAGCTCCTCATCTTTTTTATATGATTTAGTTTATCCAGATTCACTTTATTTATAATTTATGTATATTGCAAGAAAGCTTCGTCATAATGACGAAGCAATTAAATTTGCAATAATAATCATAATGTTTTAAATTATGATTATAATAAAGATACTGAAAATAAAAATAGAAATTAGGTGTTAAAGATGAAAAAAACATTGTATGATTATAGGGATAAAATAAAGAGATTACCCATAAAAGATAAATATAATAAAGATGAAATTTTAATAAATGATTTTTTAATAGAAAAAGAGAAAGACATAGAAATATATTATTCACCTCATAATGAGTATATAAATTCAAAGGCAAGGGTATTTATAGTTGGAATAACTCCTGGTTTTCAGCAAATGAGCACTGCTATTTCTACTGCAAGAAGAGAACTGAAAAATTATAACAATATTGAAAAAATTCAATATCAATGTAAGAAAGCAGCACGTTTTAGTGGTAGCCTTAGAAATAATCTAATTAATATGCTAGATGAAATAGAAATTAATAAATATTTAAAGATAAATAGCTGTAGTCAGTTATTTGAAGAAAAGGATTATTTATTACATACTGTTTCATTAATACCATATTCTGTTTTTGTAAAAGGTAAAAATTATTCAGGTCATACTCCAAAGCTTATGAAAAGTGAATTTTTGATGAAATATATTAATGAGAACTTCGTTAATGAATTAAAAAGTTTAGATAATGTAGACAATATTCTTATAATACCTTTAGGAAGATCAGTAGAAGAAGTTTTATATAAGTTATGCGAAAATAATATCATAAATGAAAATCAAATTTTAAAAGGATTTCCACATCCATCTGGAGCCAATGTAAATAGATTAATTCAATTAAAAGAAAATAAAGAAAAGATGATTGAAATAATAAAAAATAATTTTAAATAAGACTTGTAAAACCAATACTAAAGTATTCTACTTAATACACAAGTTCCCAAAAGATAAATAAAATAGTGTAGTATAATTATGAGAGACTATATACAAATAAACATATACTATTAAAAGTTGTTTGATTGGTTAAGAATCTTAAAATTAAAAATGGAGGTCTTAAATATGAGGGGGAAAGAAAATAAAGTAGTAGTAGAATATTTTCATGTTGCATTGCTATGTATTTTTATTGCAGTATTTATTTGGTCATTAATTAATCCTATGGATTTATTTACGTGGTTTTTAGAAGTATTGCCTGCAGTAATAGGCTTAATTCTTATAATAATCACATATAAGAGATTTAGGCTAACTAACATAGTTTATGTGCTAATACTAATACATTCTATTATTTTAATTATTGGTGGACATTATACATATGCAGAAATGCCTGCTTTTAACTGGTTAAGAGATACTTTTGAACTTTCTAGAAATCATTATGATCGTTTAGGTCACTTTGCACAGGGTTTTATACCTGCAATTATTATGAGAGAAATACTACTTAGAACTTCACCACTAAGAAGAGGCAAATTATTAAATATTTTAGTAATATGTACTTGCTTAGCGATTAGTGCGTCATATGAATTAATAGAATGGGGAGTAGCAGAAGCTACAGGTAGTGCGGCAGATGCATTTTTAGGAACTCAAGGCGATGTATGGGATACACAATGGGATATGTTTTTTGCATTAATAGGGAGCATTAGTTCATTGTTATTACTAACAAGAGTTCATGATAAGTTTTTAAAACAATATAATAAATGCTAGAAACGAAATAGATTAATAAGTGATTTTATAAAAAAAGGAATAAATTTACGTGAACTACAATGTTATAATCCGTTTTCATCAAGGAATTTAATGAATTTCTTTTCTGATAAAATTTCATTTGTTACAAACTTACCATTAAAGAAAAAGCTATATGTTGTAAATGGTGAGGGCGCATTTTTAGCACTATCTAAGTTTTCAAATTTGTGTATTATTAATTCAACACTTCGTTTATTAGCTATTTCTTTTATTATTTGAATATATTTTTCGGTATGTGGACATTGATTAGAATAATATACTACCAAACCATCTTCTGAAATTTTGCTTTCTTTTGCACAATTTTTAAAAGATGGTTTTTCTGTTCCGTCTTCAAAAGGAAGATACAAAAGTTCATAGTATGGTTCAGCAGTGTCAGCAATTTTGAAGCCTTTGTATTTCAGATAATTTCCATCACTTAAAAATGGCATTTTCTTTTTTGATGAAATTACGACAATGCCTTTTTTTCCTTGAGATTTACTATCTTTAATACACTCATTTAATAATATATTTGATATTCCTTTTCCTTTATATTGTCCAGAAATCCAAAAGCAATCAATAACCATATATTCATCTGCATTAATTGGATACCAAGCTTTTTTACCAGGTATATATTCAATAAAAACTTTGCCTCTTACATCTGCTTTTTTAAAAATAAGTCCGTCTTTAAAGCGATCTTTAAGCCAGTCTTTTTTTGAACTAACACAACATTCTCCTTTTTTTTCGGAAATAGCACAACATATATGCTCTTGATATATATTATTTTCTGTTATTTGAATAAGTTCCACAATAATCTCTCCCCTCGTTTAATTAAAGAATACCACATATAACATGACAACAGTAGGTCATATTAAGTTGAATATATTCAAATATTTATTTCTATACTAATGGTTGAATCTAAAAATCAAGAATTACGTTATGAAGTTTGTGTGAATAAAGTAACAGTAATTTTAAAACAAAATCAGGAACTGAATCTTTAACCAATTTGCACTTATAAGAAAAATAAAGAGATAGAGATATTAATATTTCTATTATAATAAATTAATTATGTAAAAAGAAGGAGGGGAGCTGTAGGTTAGTAAAGGGAAACTTGTGAAATTTGTAGTATAATGAAGGGAGGACATCTGGGAGAAATTGTGTAAAGGACTAAATTCTAAAATTGATATAAATATATTATATGAATCCTTTATAAATACCCCTATAGATATGCAAATGATAGAATTTATAGATGAACTAAAACAGCAAAATTATAAAATTGGTATGGTTACTGATAACAAGAAAGACCGTATAGATGATATTGTTAAATATTATGATTGGAATGAAATATTTGATTCAATTACTATTTCGGCAGAAATTGGTTCAGGAAAAGACTATAATGAAATTTTTGTAAAAACTATAGAGGGATTGAATGTAAATACTGATGAATGTGTATTCATTGATAATCAAGAAAAGAATCTTATTGTTCCTAAAAGCATGGGAATGAACATTATTTATTTTGACCATGAAAAAAGAAACTATGAAAAACTTATTCAAGAGTTTAAAAATTTATCAATTAATATTATAAAATATTAATATTACATAAAACGAGCATAACATACGCAACATTTTTATATTGATCATTATAGGTGGACAATCTCACCTATAATTTTTTAAGGCTATATTTCAACACTATATTAAACCATAGCCAAATTTAAAGAAAGAAACAAATTTTTAAATAGATACTTTTTAAAGAAAAATGGGGTTAAATTTAAATGTTTTACAATTTTAAAAATAAAAAAGTTAAGAATAAAAAAATTGAACAAATGACAAACAATAATGAAGTAAATACTGTTTATGAGTAAAGCACAACTATTCTTTGGGATAGAGTGCTTTTTTGTTTTATCTCAAATATTATAATAAAAAATTTCTACATATAAAATTATGTAGAAGAAATACAAAAAATTAATATGAGATTTAAAAGATACTATAGTATGCTATGTAATAAGTTGTACCAAGAAATAATGAAATTGTTTAATGATCAATATAATTTCTATTTTATGATAAAATTAGATTAATAGGATAAAGAAAGGTAGGATTATGATGGAAATAAGAACAGTATCAATTATTGGATTAGGTGCATTAGGAATTTTATTTGGAAATCACTTATCTAAAAGAATGCCAAAGGCAGATTTAAGAATAATTGCTGATAGAGATAGAATAAAGAAATATGAGAGCAATCACATGTATTGTAATGGAGAACCTTGTGAATTTAATTATATGACACCAGAAGAATTATGTGAACCTGCTGATTTAATCATTTTTACAGTTAAATATGATGGATTAAACGATGCTATCCAAGCTATGAAAAATCAAGTGGGAGAACAGACAATTATTTTATCTGCATTAAATGGCATTACCAGTGAGACTGTTATTGGAGAGACTTATGGCATGGATAAAATTTTACATTGCGTTGCACAGGGAATGGATGCAGTAAAAATAGGAAATAAGCTAACCTATGAACATATGGGAATGTTATGCTTTGGAGAAGGGCAACCAGGAGTTATATCTACAAAAGTAAATAAGGTCACAGAGTTTTTTGAGAAGATGGAATTTCCGTACCAGGCTGTTATTGATATGAATAGGAGGCTATGGGGTAAATTTATGCTAAATGTTGGTGTAAATCAAACAGTAGCTGTATATGAAAGTAATTATGGTCAGATTCAAAAAGAAGGACAAGCAAGAGATACAATGATTTCAGCTATGAGAGAGGTTATGGTACTGTCAGAGATTAAAGGTATAAATTTAAATGAAGATGACTTGAACTATTGGTTAGATATATTAAGCACTTTAAGCCCAGGTGGAAAGCCATCAATGCGTCAAGATTTAGAAGCAAAGCGTTATAGCGAGGTTGAGTTGTTCTCAGGTACGGTAATTAAAATGGGCGAAAAATATTGTATTCCAACACCTGTGAATCAGCAGCTGTATGATAAAATTAAATTTGTAGAAAGCCAGTATTAAAAAAGTATTAATGCAGGAGGTAAGATGAATTCTAAATTTAAAGTTAAGCAAATTACGAAATTGTACGAGAGTTGCAACAAATGTGGGCTACCAATAATAAATTGCATCTGCAATATTACACCTAAAATAGGAACTAAAGCAAAGATGTGGATATTATCAACGGAAAGAGAATTCCGTAGACCTTCAAATACAGCTAGATTACTGAAATTGGTTAATCCAGAATCAACTGAGTTAATTCTTTGGGAGAGAACAAATGATCCTGAAAAATTAATTGAATATATTAATAGTGAAGAGTATGAAATATATATGCTATTTCCTATAGAGAATGATGATTTATCAGAAAGAAAGTTTGAATATAAAAGTTCGGAAAAAACTCCAGCATTTATTATCTTGGATGGTACATGGAAAGAAGCTGCGAAGATATTAAGGAAGAGTGATTATTTAAAGAAGTTACCAAGAATTTCATTAAATCCAATTCATAAGTCAGAATACACTTTGAGAAGAGGTGCATCAGAAGGCGAACTGTGTACTATTGAAGCAGCAATTGAAGTACTTAAGTTAAATTATGAGTTTGAGAATGCACAGTTAATTAAAGGTGTCTTCGATTTGTTTATAAAAAGTTTTATAGCAGGAGCTAATGGACTGAAATTTTAAGAAATTTATATTTATAAGAAAAAGAGGATAAATTAATGGTTAAATATAAAGAATTAACGAAGGAACATATTAAAGAAATAGCTGAAATTTATGTAGATGCCTTTAATTGTGAACCATGGAATGATGAATGGACCACTGACAGTGCTTCTAAACGTATTTCTCAAATGATAAATTGTGAAGGATTTGATGGATTGGTTGCTTATGAAGATGAAAAGCTAATTGGAATGATACTAGGTAATCATGAATATTATTATGATGCAATGCTTTTCCAAATTAAAGAATTCTGTGTGGATGTAAAAGTTAAATGTACTGGAATAGGAACTAAACTCATTGATGAATTTACAAATAGATTGAAATCGAAAGGTATAGATAGAATTGTTTTGCTAACAGTAAAAGCTGATGTAACGGAAGGTTTTTATAAAAAGCAAGGATTTGAGAGTTTTGAAAATATGGTTATGATGGGAAAAGAAATTTCAAAATAATTTTGTAAAAGTTGCAAGAAAAATATGGATGAAGATAATGATGGAAAATTACAGCAATTATTCCCAACTTAATCGTTTTGTAGGAAAAGGCAAGTCATTTAAATCCTCGATAATGTAGTTGATATTTTTGATTGATTTTTAATAGGAGTAAGGTATTTTTATATGTTTCTATGAAACTTTGTTTATAGAAACATATTTTAAAAGATATATATGTTCAAAGAAAAATATATAAATATATAAATATGTAAATATTTATAGGAAACATCGATGGTTGAAGTAGTTTGCTTTCATTTTGAAGATTATTTATTTTTATAAGGGGGATATGATGGAAAGGCAAAAGTTGTTAGATGAATTAGTTGAATATGGTTGTCGTATTTTCGAGAACGATCTGAGTGGAATATATCTACATGGGTCTATTGCCATGGGATGCTTTAATCCAATCAAAAGTGATATAGATATTTTGTTTGTAGTAGAAAACGCAATTACAGACCTTCAAAAGAAAATGTTTATGGACGTTATTGTTGCTTTAAATGATAATGCACCCGCAAAAGGAATTGAAATGAGTTTAATTAGAAGTGAGTATTGTAAAAACTTTGTTTATCCAACTCCGTTTGATTTGCATTTTTCAAATACGCATCTAAACTGGTATAAGAGTAATCCAACTGAATATATTGAAAAAATGAATGGTACAGACCATGATTTAGCAGCCCATTTCGTCATTACTAAGAATCGGGGTATTGTTCTATATGGAAAACCAATTAATGATGTTTTTGGAGAGATACCATCAGAAGCGTATTTAGATAGTATTAAGAGCGATATTATCGGTTCACAAGATGAAGTAATAGATAATTCGATTTATATTATTTTGAATCTTTGCAGAGTTTTGGCATATGTGCAAGATAGGTTGGTGCTTTCTAAAAAAGAAGGTGGAGAATGGGGAATAAAAAATGTTGATGGTAAATATAAAGGATTAATTAAAGAAGCACTTGTATGTTATACTTCAGACCAAAATATTGTGCTGAATCATTCACTTGCATTGGAATACTGTGAGTATATGGAAAGTAAGATAGGATTAAAAGAATAATCATAAGAATAGTCTAATTCGCAATCTATGATTGTGCACAACAGTAGAATATTATTCTGTAAGTGCAATCTATTACGTCGAACTGACACTGTATTAACCAATAAATTACTTGGGGTAAAAAGGGGAAAGATATGTTTAATAAAGTTAAGAAATTTTTCAAAAGAAATAGAGTATTAAGCATTGGAATTATACTATGCTTGGGAATTATGAGTACTTATGCATATACTAAATTTATGCCTAAATGGTTTTCGGAGACAGATACGTACAATGTAGTAAAGGAAGCATTTTTAACTGATAATGGATACTCTGAGGAATTATCCAAGCATATGTCACAAGAAACATTTAAAAGCATAAATATTTATAACATTTATAATGTGAATAGTCCCGACTATAAAAAACCTTTTAAAGTAGACTTTAGTCTACATGAAAATTCACGATTTAAAATTCCAGGTATAGTTTATGTGCAAATGACTTATTCAGTTGAAATATATGATTCAAATAATAAAACCATAGGAGGTTCATGGAATATACCAATCAAATTTACTATTAAAAAAATAGAAGGTGAATGGTATATTACAGAAAAATATGAACCTGCATAAATACTAAAAAATAGGGAAAAACCTATCATGCCACCTGATGTTTTCGAAATGATCTATAAGCAAAAGGTAATAATAAACTTGCCAATATACCATATAAAACAGGAAGTAGCTGATAAGGTGTGATTACCTTTCCTCCAAAATCATAAAGTGTAAATGTCTGCAGCAATTTCCAACCTAGCAGCATCTGAGATGGTAGCATGTTTAAAATTTTATCCCAGAAGCTTCCTTGAATTAGAAACTGATCAATGGTTGAAGGAACCATGATAATTAGAACTATCAAAATAATCGTTGCAAAGGATGTTTTTACTTTAGATGAAAGGAACATAGTCAAACTACTAATAAACAGGCATCCTACATAACCCAAAAGCAATACCATCAAAAGAGCCTCACTGTTTGTGATATGATAGAAACTTTTCCAGCCATCGGAAGACGCCTGAAGTTGAGAATTACCACCCTCAAAGCCAAATATAATAAAAATAGAACCAAGCACTATACATATAGTTATCCAATATACTAGAGAGGTGGATAACAATCCAGCAAACAGCTTATATACAATCCCTTTTTTCTTTCCATGCTCAGTAGTAAGTAAGATTACATCGCTGCCTGTTTGATATTCTACAGAAAATATGGGTGCCATTAAAATACAAATTACAAATGATAAAGCAAAAATTACAGTTGCACTCTTTTCCAATGCATTCAGCCAACCATCTGCATAGGAATACTTAAGTGGTGTAGTTAAATTCTTAGCAGAATCTATCAAATATTCTTTCTCGTTTTTTGTAAGGCAGCTTGATTCCTCACTAGCCAGTAATTCTTTTAAATAATCAACCCGATTTGAATAAAATCTGCCTGCATCATCAACACTTAAGCTGTCAATAATGTTATAATCATAGAAATGAATTTTACAATAAGAGGCCATAATTAGGTGATGTATATCCATAAATCCCTGTTTTTGATAATATTGCATATTTAAAAGCTGAATATCTGATTTTGAAAGCTGAGTATCTGATTTGGGAATACCAGCATATTTACTATCTGAATTGATTTCATGATTTTCTTTTATTACATTCCCAATGAATTCTTCTGTTAAAATACCATTCCATTTCATTTTTTCATTCTTCACTAAGTTTATTGCTTTAATTCCGCTAATGCCATTTCCAGCATCATCAGCAGCATTACCAGATATTGCTTGGACACAGGAAAATATCGAGCTTCCTAAATAAACTCCTAATACTATTAAACTTATAATCGCACTCCTTTTATAAAATATTTTTTTCATTTCATATTTCAAAATTTGCATTTTCATTCACCTCGCCAAAATAGTATATAAACAAATCTTCCAAAGCAGGCTCAACCTGTATAGCAGATTCAGAAGGGCTTGTTTCTGAAATAATTCTAAGTTCAACCTTCTCGCCACAGTTCTTTTCATTGCTGAATAAATACGTGGAACATAATTCTTCTGCCTCTTTTGAATCTGCTAAGCAAGTCCATGTCTTACCTCTTACTTCAGACAGTAAATTTTCAATATCTCCCTGTGCAATAATGCTTCCATCTTTCATAATTAAAATTTCTTTTGCCATGGATTCTAAATCTGACACAATATGAGTAGATAATAGAACAATTCGTTCCTCAGCAATATGGCTGATTAGCGTACGAAAACGGATTCTTTCTTTTGGATCTAGTCCTGCTGTTGGCTCATCTAATATTAAAATCTCTGGATCATTCAGCACCGCCTGAGCAATCCCAAGCCTTCTCTTCATTCCACCAGAAAAAGTTTTTATTTTCTTCTTTTTAACTTTTGTTAGTGAAACTATATCCAATAATTCATTTACACGTTTTTTTGCAATTATTGGCTTTAATCCTTTTAATGCAGCTATATATAATAGGTAATCTTGTGCTGAAAATTCCGGATAATATCCAAATTCTTGTGGCAGATAACCAAGAATTCGCCTATATCTTTCATCCATGTCTTGGATATCTTCATCATCATATTGTATCGTTCCACTAGTAGGAGTAACTAGCGTACAAAGCATTCTCATAAGAGTTGTTTTCCCTGCACCATTAGCTCCAAGCAAACCATATACTCCTTTTTCTAATGTAAAGCTCACATGATTAACAGCCGTATTTTCTTTAAAATTCTTACATAAATTATTTACTCGTAATTTCATTAATATACCTCCAAATAACATCTTCCAGATTCCACAATTCTTTTTCCAGCAAAAATAATATACACCAAAGAAACAATCAAAAGTACATACCATGTTTTTATCTGAAGTAATTCATATACATGATAATTTTTCACCAGTAGATACCAAAAAAACGCTCCACTTATACAGCTACTTACAGCAAGAAGTTCTGAACATATTCTTCTTTTACTCCATAGCAAGGAAAAACAGATGCCGCAATTGAAATTAAATGGTACAAAGAAATAAATTACTGCTTCATATGGTGAAAATCCTCCTGTCTGCACGGTTATTACAGTTAATAAGCTCAATAATATCAAATCCAACATTCCTACTAACACTAATCTTGAAAGGTATACCTTTCGTAAGTCAAAGTATGTTGTATTTTCTACTTCATAGGTATTAGTAGATATATTTTTCCATAGCTCTGGTATTGAAAATATAATCAACAAAGGTGCAAAGATAGCACAATAGCTAATTTTATTTTCACCTATACCTTCATATAAGTTCATGAAACCCAAACTAAAAGCAGCTGCAAAGAAAACAATAAGTTGTGTCAACCAATATTTTTTACTCAAAGATAACATTTGCTGAAATAGAAACTCTAAGCTATTCATGGGTTGTAAAAGCATTTGCCTGCGATATTCCTTCTTAGCAACATCAATTGTCTGCAGCATCTTTTTTTCATCATAAGCTGGAATTTTCTGATTCGAATGAATATCCATAAAAATCCTCCTTATTTATACTTTTTTTAAGCATCTTTTTACTTTCTGAGAGACGATATTTTACTAATGAAATATTAATACTCAGTATTTCTGCAATTTCTCTGATCTTCAAATTTTGAAAATAGTATAAAAGAACCACTTCCTTGAACTCATTTGGCAACCTAGAAATTTCCTGTTCCATGGATACCTTCAGCACAAATTCTTTTTGTACTTCTTTCATATCCGCTATTTGGTCTTCCACTTGCAAGTCGGACACTTCTTTATGCTTTTTATATTCATTTTTACACAAGTTACCTGCAATAACATAAAGATAATTTTTTGCCTTACCTTTGTGAATATAGCTGTTAAAATGTTTAAAAAAATTAGTGAAAGTATCTTGTGTAACATCCTCAGCCTGCCATTTATCAGACAGTTTATAATAACAATATCTATATATTTCGTTATAATACTGCTTTACAAAATCGTCAACTGCAGATTCATCGCCATGTTTCATTCTTCGTATTAGAAAAAAGTCCTTGTCCACTACTTTACCTCCTTTCGACAGACTAAAAAGTGCGTTTCATTATGTATAACAACTTATGCAAACAAAAAGTCAGGATAATTTATATTTTTTCTCAAATTACTTTTTATATAAAAATATAGGCTGCTTACCTATGCAAGCAGCCCAATATATTCAATATAAAGACAAAAGTATTTCTTGAATTTACCATTAGTATATCATACCTATGTAAGAACAACAAAAATACAGAAGTACTGCTTAGCAGGTTTTTATTTATTTTTTTGATTGTGCCTTAATCTCAAATTAGCATAAAAAAATTAAGGAGCTATAGAATTTAATCGATGTATTAATCAAATTAAACATATAAAAATAATAAGCAACACTTGATTGGTATATTGAACTAAATTGCACTTGTCATGTTTTTTCAGAGAAAGAATGGTAGAGTACTATAATGGAGTATATTAGTTATCGATTAGTTACTTAATTATGTTTGGAGCCTGTTTTACAAAATATGTTATAATAAAAATACTCAACTATACTTCAAAGTTATGAATATTATTTATATTTTAAGGGGGAAAATTTATATATGGAGAAATTTAAGCAATTTGTTAAAAATGAATTGTATGGCTGGAGTAAAATAGAAAAATTTTGGTTGTTTTTTGCATCAGCAGTGATTTTAGTTTTATCAATATATTGGAAAGATAGCATGGTTGGAATTTTTGCGGCATTAACTGGCGTTATCTGTGTTATTTTGACGGGGAAGGGAAAAATATCTTCTTACATATTTGGAATATTTAATACTGTTTTATATGCGTATATTGCTTTGGGCGCCAAATATTATGGTGGAGTCATGCTTAATTTAATTTATTATCTTCCAATGAATTTTGTTGGATGGTATATGTGGAAAAAACATATAAATTCTGAGACACAAGAAGTAGTAAAAGATAAATTAAATTTAAAATGGCAATTAGTAACAGGAGCACTTTGTGTGGTCTGTGTATATGGTTATGGTATCTTATTAAGGTATATGGGTGGGAATTTGCCTTTTGTCGATAGTATGAGTACCGTAGTATCAATTTTTGCTCAGATTTTATGTGTAAAAAGATATATGGAGCAATGGATTTTATGGATTGTGGTTGATGTGGTAACAGTATTTATGTGGATAGCTGCTTTCTTTAATGGAGGGGAAAGTGTTGCGACATTGCTTATGTGGAGTATTTATTTGCTTAATGCAATCTTTATGTTTATAAAATGGTACAAAGAAAGTAAAACAATTATTAGTGAATAGGGGAAACTATTATGTATGAAGTTGGAATGTATGGTGGTTCGTTTAATCCTTTGCATCAAGGACATGTAAGATGTATTATCGAAGCTGCAAATCAGTGCAAAGAGTTACATATCATTATTAGCAATGGTAAAAATCGTAATGAAATTGGTGTAAGAATAAAATATAGATGGGTTTATCATATTATAAAGCATATTGGAAATGTTAGCCTTCATATACTTGAAGATGATTCAGATTCAAAAGAAAATTATACTAGTGAGTATTGGGAAGATGATTCAAAGAAGGTTAAAAAAATGATTGGTAAAAAGATTGATATTGTTTTTTGTGGTGATGATTACAATGAGGAAAGCTTTTACGCAAAATGTTATCCAGAAAGTAAGATTTATTATTTTAAGAGAGATGAAATAAGTTCTACAAAAATTCGTTCTAATCCTTATAAATATTGGGACTGGATACCTAATGTTGTTAGACCATATTTTATAAAAAAAGTATTACTAATTGGTGGAGAAAGTGTTGGAAAATCAACATTAACTATAAATCTCGCAAATTATTATAATACAAATTATATTGATGAAGCTGGGCGTGAATTATCTGAAAAATCAGGGAATGATGAATTAATGCTTCCAGAGGATTTTACGGAAATACTGCTAAGACATAAAATAAATGAAATTGAAATGCTTCAAACTAGTAATAAAGTATTATTTGTGGATACAGACTGCTTAATTACAAAGTTTTATCTTCAATTTTTAGAGACTAATGAGCAAGAAAGAATTGAAAATGAGCAATTAGCGGATACTATTAGTGCAATAAATAATTATGATTTGGTATTGTTTTTGGAGCCAGATGTTGAGTTTGTTCAAGATGGTACAAGGACTGAAGAAATAAAGAAAAACAGAAAGAAATATAGTAATCAGATTAAAAGTATCTTTGATGAAAAAAATATTGAGTATCAGTGCATTACAGGGAATTATCAAGAACGATTTTTGAAGGCAATAGAGCTTATTGATGGCATTGAAATGTTTCTTTATTTTGATGGAGCAGTAAAAGATATAAAATAAGGGGAGAATAATGATTAAATATAAAGAATTAACCAAAGAGCACATTAGAGAAATAGCTGAAATTTATGTAGATGCTTTTAATTATGAACCATGGAATGATGAGTGGACTATTGAAATCGTCTCTAAACGTATTTCTCAAATGATAAATTGTGAAGGCTTCTATGGATTGGTTGCTTATGAAGATGACAAGCTAATTGGAATGATACTTGGAAATCATGAATATTATTATAATGGTATGCATTTTAATATTAAGGAATTTTGTGTAGACTTAAAGCTTAGAGGTAAGGGCATGGGTTCAAAGTTATTTGAAGAATTCATAAAGCGATTAAAGAGTAGAGGTATAGATGAAGTGATTTTACTTACATCAAAAACAGTAGGAACTGAAGGCTTTTATAAAAAGCATGGATTTAAAAGTTTTGAAGGTATAGTTATGATGGGAAAAGAAATTTGAAAATAATATTGTAAAAGTTGCAAGAAAAATATTGATGAAGATAATAAGATGAAGCTAAATAGAAACACTTTCAAAAGTGTAAAATAGTCTGTGTATACTTAAGGATGGTACAAAAGTATCTTGTAATACATTCACGCAGTAGAAATTTGGGAACTCAAGTAGCGAGTATGTATCCAAAACTTGGCTATAGATTTATGCAGTGGTAAAGAAGATTATTTTATCAAAAGAGATAAAATAATTAAAGAATATAAGGCAGAAGGACGTAGAAAAGAAATCCTAGTATTTTAAATGAGTTTTTTAAAAAGACCCTTAAAAATTATTATGGAGGGATATTATGAGTGCTGTAACAAAAGATATTTTAAATAAAGAGGAATATAAGTTTATCAATTCAAATGAAAATTTAGCTAATAATATAATTTATTTGACACTTTCAGGTTCTATTGGTTATGGAACTAATTTAGATCATAGTGATATAGATTTACGTGGAGTGACAATAGAAAGAAAAGAAAATATTTATGGTTTTCAGAATTTTGAGCAATTTGAAGATATAGAAACAGATACTGTTATATATGGACTTAAGAAATTTGTTTCATTAGCATTAAAAGGTAATCCTAATATCCTTGAATTATTAGGTACTAAAGATGAGCATATTATTTATATGAATAAGTATGGGGAGACATTACGCAAAAATAAAGAGTTGTTTTTATCAAAAAGAATAATAAATACTTTTGGTAATTATGCTACTGCACAACTAAGAAGGTTACAAAATGCATTAGCAAGAGACCAGTATCCACAGGAAGAAAAAGAAAAACATATACTTGCTACAGTAAATAGTCAAATGAATCATTTTTCATCTAATTACACAGAATTCCCTGAAGGAAGTATCAATTTATATATTGATAAATCTAATAAACAAGACAAGGAAACAGAGATATTAATGGATATTAATATAGATAAATATCCATTAAGGGATTTTGCATCTATATATTCAGAAATGAGTAATATTGTTCGTGACTATGACAAGCTTAATCATAGGAATAGAAAAAAAGATGATGGAAAGCTTTTAAAGCATGCTATGCATTTAATAAGACTGCTTATTATGGGAACTGAAATATTGAATACACATCAAATTAATACATATCGTGCAGAAGAACATGATTTATTAATGTATATTAGAAAAGGCAAGTATAGTTATGATGAATTATTCAAGATGGTAGAGTTGTATGATTTTAAGTTTAAAGAAGCATCAATTAGTACTACATTGCCTAAAGAGCCTAAGGAAGAACAAGTAGAAGAATTATTGATTTCTTTATATGAAGATTATTACAATAAATAAGGAGGTGTTTTAAAATGAAAAAATCATTTTGAGATATCTTCTTTTCTACTTTTATTAATGTACTTTAAGGTAACTAAACTTCGTAACAATGAATATTATCTATTCCTAGGAAACTTTGTTTATAGAAATATATTTTTAAAGGTATGTATGTTCAAAGAAAAATATTTAAATATGAAAATATTTATAGTAAACATCGGGGGTTGAAGTGGTTTGATCTTGTTTTTAATATTATTTTTATGATGAAATTAAGCAAGAAAAGTTTAAGTGAGTTAATAAAAAATTAATTGAAGCATAGGCAGTTGTCTGTGCTTTTTGTGTAATAATATATAATTTAAAATTAAATGTAAATATTTTTGGGGACACATTGGGAAAAATGATGTTACTTGGTAAAAGCTGTAGTACAATTATATGTGATACAAAGTGTAATTATGTCTATAATGCGCAATTGACTTAAACCAAATGAAGAGATTGCTTATTAAATAAGGTTTAGGATAATGAATGGTGAACCATATCATAAGTAATGGGCTTTTTTGAATGATAGTCTTATTGATTGATTTGTTTTAAATGAAATAGAATTTAGAATAAAATAAAAGGATAAATGGGGAGCATATATAGATGTGATTTACACAAGTATATATTATGCTCCCCAAAAGCTACACTGTTGCTTTTAAAACATATTGATTAAATTAACTTATTCATTATCTTCCATAAATTTTATATATTTATCTAATACGGAATTTTTATCTTCAGAATAATTGTATGTCAACTGATTTATGGCATATAGCTTACTTCCGCCTTGCAAAGTCATATCAACATGTTTCTTTTGAAAATTAAGTTTAGCCAAAATTCTTTTGAATTGCTCTATTTGCATTTTAGTTTCTTCAAGGAAATTTTTTAGTTCTTTTGAAGTATCGTCTGACATGTTTTCTTGTGTTTGCCAAGTGGATTTAACATTAGTGTTGCTTAGCCTTATACTTTGGTAATTGTTAGTCTGTAGTTCTATATTTATATGTTGTTCAATAGAACCAATGTTTTGTGGCATATTTATGGTAGTCTTTGAAAGAATATTTTTAGTTTTATTAGGTTCATTATCTACTGTTTTTAGAGAGTTTTCGGTAAAGTTTTCTCGTGGTGAAGTGTTTAAGCCACTACTATTTTTATCTAATGCAAAATCCACATGTTGAATAGTACCAGCTGTAAAATTTTCTCTAAGGAAAACTCCTGTTTGACGAATCATTCCATTTAACTCATTGTCAGAAGATTTTAGAGAATAATCAGTATTAACATTACCTAAATAAACTGCACCAATTCCTTTTTCACCAAGACCGACTAATTGGTTATTTCCCTTTTCGTCCATTGTCCATATGCGAAGCTTATCATATATTTCATCACCGCTATCAATCCAGCCATTTTTATCAGTATCATATGATGCCAAATCAGCAAAACCATCTCCTGATTTTGTTCCAAATAGTTCACTGCCATCATTAATTTGTCCGTCATTATTTTTATCCAGTGCTAAAAAGCCACTACCTTTCGAAAGTCTAGAAATTTGGTCTGATGTTCCATCACAATCCAAGTCAAAGGAAAATTTAACATTGCTAAGCTCAGCGCTAGATGCATCAAAATTAATAACAAGAGGATCTACAAGTTTTTGCATAGTTTTTTCAAACTTGATGCTATCAGTACCATCTAACTTCTCATAAAACTCTCTAGAAACATTTACTGATAAGCCTATAGAGCTAGCTTTGCCTGAGGATGTTTGTACAATCATATGAGCATTGAAGTTCAAATTTTGCTCATTAAAGGTTTCTGATTGTATTTTTTCAACAGATTCAGAATGAGTCAACGATGTTTGATTATCTTCTATAGTAAAGTCCCCAGTGGTGCTGCGGGTGCTTGTGTTATCTTTATATGGTGCGTCTTCTGCAAAACTAAAATTTGCCTTTACACTTTCCGTATGATCTAAAGACATTTCAACACTATCTGCTGAATAACTCTTATAAGAGCCACCAACAGAGCCACCAGCATAATTGTTGCCAACATACGTAGAAGCTGAGTTTGTTTTTGTAAAGCTAACACTTTGATTACTTAAGGCTGTCAACGTACCATCTATTAAGGTTTGCGTTAATTCCCCTTTTGAGTTTATAACCTTACTATCGCTAGTTTGTCCTAATTGTTCTATTTGCTGACTATTACTGTTGGAGAGGTTTTCTAACTGATTTCTGCCTTCATCTGATATGGTAATAATTGCTGCCGGATTATTAGATGAATCACTAGTAATACTTGATTCGATGTTTTTATGATTTTGTGATGTAGTGTAAATTTCACTTGTGTTTCCGCTCATGCTCACACTTGATGAAGTAATTCTCATATACACTCCTCCTAAAATACTTGTTTATCCTAATATGGTTATATAAAATTTACCATATATTCTAAAAATGCATAAACATGTTATAATATATATATCGATGTACAGAAAATTATCTTTAGTTAAAGTTAATTGTGTTACATGAAAGATAAATAGTAAGTTGGAAAGGAAATGAATTAAATGATACGCTTGATTCAAGAAAAAGATATAGAAATTGTTTGTAAAATTGTAAATGATAATTGGACATCTGTATATGCTGGTTATGTAAATGAACAATTACTGAATAACAATGGCTGTTTTGATAGAAAAAAGAGGATGGAAAAAGATTTCTTATCTGGTAGATTATCAAACTATGTTTATGAATGTAATGAGCATATCATAGCGTTATTATCAGTTGGGGATACAGCTGATAGTGATAAAATAGGAGCCTTTGAAGTTTGGCGTATCTATATTTCGGAAGCTTATAAAAATCAAGGAATTGGAAATCAATTACTTGATTTTGCAGAGAAACAAGCTATTAAATATGGCTGTAAAGAAATAGTTATATGGGCTTTTAAAGAAAATATAAAGGCTATCTCATTTTACAAAAAACATGCATATGTAAAAGATAAGGAAGAATATTTAGGAGAACCATATTTAGCTTACGGTGTTCGACTTAACAAAAAATTAGATAAGTAAATTCCAGTTTTAAGGTTGAGTAATATAAATTGTAATTTGTAGGGATGATTTTTTTGGTAGAATGGATATTCATGGATATGGGGTCTACATTTATTGATGAAGAACAATATAGTGGTTATGTTCACAGCCATATTTATTCTGTACCATAGATATGGAGAAGAATATTACAATATATATGGTTCACCATATGTATTCTGAAGAATATGCGGAAAAAATGCGGTTTGACAAGGTGCTAGGTTAAATAAAGTAAAAAGTTGATATATACAGTACATTAAAGTTTTCAAATAGTTCTTAACCCCCATTTTACAAGCAAATTCTAAAGTTCTTTAGAACTTTAGAATTTGCTCGTAAAATAATTATTAAAACTTATATAATATATGTAGGTGTTGATTATTACAATTTTTCATTAAAGCTAGAACATTCTGTTTCAGCATATATTTGAGCTCTTGAGCCAGACACATCTATAGACTGCAAATCACAAAAATTATTATAGTTATGATTACAGTTTTCAGCTTTACAAATAAGGGAATCGCACTGCATAGTAGAATTTGTATTATTGGTTAATGCACTATATAAAGCTTTATTTAAAAATGAACCACAACAAGTTCCACTTTCACTATTAGCTGATATACCTCCAATATCCACTCTGTTTGAATAACAAACACCACTTTTGTTATGTGAACAATTATTTACATCACAATTAATTTTTTGCACAAGAAACACTCCTTTAATTTAGAAATTATTTAATAGGGCTTAATATTTTTATTCACATATAATATTAGTTTAATTATTTATTAAAGTATCTATCTAATAATCCTTTAAATGCTTTACCATGTCTGGCCTCATCTTTACACATTTCATGAACCGTATCATGAATAGCATCTAAATTGCTTTGTTTAGCCAATGTTGCAAGTTTCTTTTTGCCTTCACATGCACCATATTCAGCTTCAACTCTAGCACTTAAGTTAGCTTTAGTATCAGCAACTACAACTTCACCTAAGATTTCAGCAAATTTTGAAGCATGCTCAGCTTCTTCAAAGGCAATTCGCTTGTAAGTTTCGCCTACTTCAGGATAACCTTCACGATCAGCTTGACGAGACATTGCTAAATACATTCCAACTTCAGTACATTCACCAATGAAATTAGCTCTTAAACCTTCCAATATTTCATCATTAAGTCCTTCTACAATTCCAATCTTATGTTCATCAGCAAAATCTAGAGAATCAATAATTTCTTTGAACTTGTCAGCACCAACTTTACAAATAGGACAAATATCAGGTGGTGCATCGCCTTCATGAATATAACCGCACACAGTACAAATAAATCTCTTCATTTAAAATTCCTCCATAACTAGTATTATTTTTCATATACTTATAGGTTTCATAGAACCTAAGAAATAGTATTACCTTTAAAAAGTAAAATTATTAATTTTTTTATGGAAAATATGATAACCTACATTTTTGATAAATGAATTAATGATTTGAATTCTTGATTATGCTAAAAAAGTTCTTACGTTATAGTTCATTTAGAATATATATTTTAAAATGTGTTATAATTTACGTATATAATACAACATGTAAAGACAAGGAGGAATTTTTAATTGGATAATAATTTTAAATACATATTATTTGACTTAGATGGAACAATAACTGATTCTGGAGAGGGAATAACTAAATCAGTTCAATATGCATTAAAATATTTTGATATTTTAGTGGATAATCTTGAGGATTTACAGAAGTTTATTGGACCACCTTTAAAAGAATCTTTCAAAGAATATTATAAGTTTGATGAAGAAAAAGCAACTCTTGCACTTATAAAATATAGAGAATATTATGCAGATAAAGGCATTTATGAAAATAATTTATATGATGGAATAATAGAAGTTTTAGATAAACTTAAAGAACGTGGGAAGATAATTATACTGGCTACATCAAAACCTGAAGTGTATGCTAAACAAATTCTTGAATATTTTAAGATTGATAAGTATTTTACATTTGTAGCTGGATCTGACTTTGAAGAAACAAGAGTTAAAAAAGGTGATGTTATAAATTATGCATTAGAAGGAGCTAAAATTGCTGATTTATCAAAAGTTATTATGGTAGGTGATAGAGAACATGATATTATTGGTGCAAAGGATAATGATATTAAATCAATAGGTGTTCTTTATGGATTTGGAGATGTAATAGAATTAACACAGGCTAGAGCAGATTACATAGTAAAAGATACTAATGAATTATTAGATATTCTTATTTAAGTTAGAAATAGGACACAAAAAACAACAAGTCATTTTAATATGATTTGTTGTTTTTTTATATGAATTATATGCAAGTAATAAAATTAAATAAGATAAAAGCTTAAAAATTCAATTAGATATTGATGAATATTATATGAGATTATGAAAATAATAAGATAGAATAATACTTTAAGAATTGATATCTATTGACGAAAATCCTATGGTTTGTTATCAGTATGAACAAACAGCAAGGGTAAAGGTTGTACTAAAATATTCGTATGCTTTAAAAACTTGTCTGCAACAATGAATATAGATAAAAATAAAAGTTAAGTGTAACATGTGTTACCGATTAAGAATCAATTGAGTAATATAATATGATATAGAAGGTAACTTAATAACAACAGACTATAATAAATTCATAAGTTAAATAAATTAAATAGATTAAAGTAGAGGAGAAGATTAAATATGATAACTAAAGATTTAACAATTGGAGAAGTAATAAGAATAAAGGAAGATGCACCACAAATTTTAATGAGTTTTGGAATGGGATGTGTTGGATGTCCATCTTCTCAAGCAGAAACAATTGAAGATGCGGCAAAAGTTCATGGACTAAATTTAGAAGAATTATTAGAAGCATTAAATAAATAATTTAACTAAATGTAGAAACTAAAAGTGAAAAATATAAAAATGAATATATTTCGCAAAAAATCCCCAAAGGCAGTCTACCTTTGGGGATTTTTAAAAATTCAAAACAAGTTAAATATACATTGTATAATACTTTTGAAAAATATAGAATTCCAATCATAGTTTGAATTAGGTTTTATGCTATGTTTTAAATGAATGTTGAAAATGGGTATTTATTAGTTTTTGAAATTATGGTATTTTAAGAGTAATAGAGATATTAAGAGAAATTTAAAGAAGAGAGAGGACGGGTAAGTATGAATACTAAATATGTTGTTATTATTCAGTGCGATATTGCACATAGAAGGTGCAGTGGTTTTGCATGTACAAATGCTTTTTGTAATAAGGATGAAGTTTTTAAAGATTATGATGATGATACAAGATATATTTCTTTCACTTGTGGTGGATGTTGTGGAAAAGGAGTTGCCTCGAAATTAGAACATTTCTCGAAGATGGCATATAAAAAGAATAATATTAGTAAAGATGAAGTTGTGGTTCATTTATCATCTTGCATGGTAACTGATAATTATCACTACGATAGGTGTCCACATGCAGACTATATCAAGAGTATAGTTACGAAGAAAGGCTTTAAAAATGTAGTCGATGGGTCTTATATAAGTGTTGGTGCAAAAAGGAAAAGAGAAGAAGGTATATACAACTGTTATGAGTAAAATAAATTTTTGATACTTAAAGATAGAAAAAGAATATGATTAAATATATATATAAGTAAATGATTCTTAATTAGGAATATAGGTGGACAAACCACCTATATTTTTTATCGTATTTTACACTATATTAAAACATAGCGATTATTAAAAGTTTTTCTGTAGAAAATAAATCAAAATTTGCACATAGAATTTTAATTTGATATGGTGGAAGATTTTGAGTGGTTAGAAGACATTTTCTTAATATTATTCAAAAAGTATATATATAGAATATCAAATAAGGAACAGAATATTCCAAGAACAAGAATCAACTTATTTCCTTGAATAACACCATATAAAATAGTAGGTGCCAAAGTACCAATCCATTTATATATAGCAATATTTAAATTTTGACCTTTTAGATCCATTCTATTAACAAGCAAGTTAATAAATAATATAGACATTATAAGATTTTGAAGAAATCCTGAATATAACCCACCTAAAGCTCCGAATTCTATAACAAAATAGTATTGAATAATAAATGACATTAAAAATATAAGTATAGTCCAAGGCATAAAGAATTTTTTACTTGTGTGTTTTGGAAAAAAATTTCTTCCATATTTTAAGTAAGTATAAACAATCACAATATCTAAAAGTAACCAAATTAATGTAATCCAAGTTTGAATGCTTGAAAGATTACTTTTTAAGCCAATATAGGAATGAAGTACTTCCCAAGCGAAATTAAGTGCTAATGCAATAAAGGGCATTCCATAAGTTTTGTCTTTAAAACCTACCAAAATTAATTGAATATAAACTATTGTCCAACAAATTCCACTTAGCAATAATAAAAATAACACCATTTTAATCCCTCCTGATAATTTTTTATGTTACATTTGTAACCCTTGTGTTAACATGGTATTAATATACAATATTCATACATAAAGGGAACTAGACTTATATTCAGAGGGTATTAGAAAATATATGTTGATTATAAACTCATACACTTGATTTGAAATTGATTGTGAATACAACAGTTTCAGAAAAAGATACTGATATGAAAGTAAAATTGTTGCTAGAAAAATTAAATATTCAAAGTTGGATGGAATACTTACAAGGTGGTGGTTAAATGAGAATAATGACATTTAATTTAAGATGCGATTTTCCATTGGATTTTAATAATAGATGGGATAGCAGAAAGGACATGGTTTATCACATAATGAGAGACTATAAGTGTGATATTATTGGAACGCAAGAAGTCAAAGATAATATGTTTTATGATATAGAAGACAATATTAAGGAGTATAATATTATTGGAAAGCCAAGAACTAAAAATATTTCGTCAGAGAGAAATAATATTTTAATTTCAAAAAAACATATTATACACAAATATAAAACTTTTTGGTTATCTGAAAATCCAGATAAGATTGGAAGCCGTAAGTGGTATTCACTCTTTCCTAGAATCTGCACAACAGCTATAGTAGAAATTGATAATGATAAGGTTAGAATTTGTAATTCTCATTTAGATAATTTTCTTCCAAAGGCAAGAGAATATGGATTAAAGAAGCTCATGGAAATTATAGAGAAAGAACAAGAAAAAGAAGAACTTCCAATCATATTAATGGGTGATTTTAATGCTATTCCAGATAGCAAATTAATAGAAGATTTTACACGCGGAAAATTATCAAAGAAAAAATTAGTAGCAGTACAAGATATAAATAAAAATTTATATAATGAAGTGACTAGAGATAACTTTAAAAGAAAACAAAAGGGAGTTCACATTGATTACATCTTTGTATCAGAAGAAATAGAAGTGGTTAATGCTGAAATAATTAAATATAACATTGATGGGAAATATCCATCAGATCATTATCCTTTAATGGCAGATATAAAAATAAAAAAATTATATTAGGCACAATCAAAATATGAAAATATTATTTATATTTATAACTTAAGAAAAAAGTTTACATATAATCTAAAATAATAAAGACCTTGATAGTTCTAAAGTAGGATTATCAAGGCCTTTAAAGTCAATTGAAAAATAGTATTTTAAACTAATAAAATATAATACTTTAACCATATAAGTATTAAAAAGGAATAAAAAACTTCAAAAGTATGAAAAAATATAGTAACTATTCAGCTATTGAATAAATTTATTATATATTAAATAATTTTTCAAAAAATTATTCCTATTATTCTTAGCTTTTGGTATTATAAATATTGTCTTTTAAAAAACTAATGATAAGGTGGTGACTATCGTGAGCGAAGGCAAAATTATAGAAATCTATAATCAAGGATTAACGCAAGTTATGAGTGTTATAAAAGAACTTACAAATGAAATAAAAGGTCTAAATTCTCAAGTAGAAAAAATTTCAAAAGAAAATAAAGCTCTCGGTGAGCGTGTTCAATCTTTAGAAAAACAAACTCAAAAGAATAGTAATAACAGTAGCAAACCACCATCGACAGATGGTTTTAAAAAGAAAACTAAAACTTTAAGAACTAAATCAGGCAAAAAACCTGGTGGTCAAGAAGGTCATGATGGAAAGACACTTGAGCTTACTGAAAATCCAGATGAAATAATTGTACACACTGTAGATAAATGTGATATTTGCGGAGAATCCTTACAGGATGTAGCTCCGGACAGTATAATTGTACGACAAGTGGTTGATCTACCAGAGACTAAAGTAAAAGTTACTGAACATAGATCAGAAGTTAAAAAATGTCCAAAGTGTAGAAGAAAAAACACCGGTAAATTCCCTGAGGGAATAACAAACACAGTTCAATATGGCGATAAAGTAAAAGCGATAGCTGTTTATTTAACTCAATATCAATTAATTCCGTTTAAACGTGGTGCTGAATTGATTTCTGATATGTTTAATATAAGTTTAAGTCAAGGTACAATAGTCAATTTTAATAATAACTGTCATGAAAAATTAGAACTTGTTGAAGAAAATATAAAAAATGCAATAACTAATTATCAAGGTGCTGTACATTATGACGAAACTGGAATATATATAGATAAAAAACGCCAATGGCTACATGTTGCTTCAAATGATAAATATACTTATTATGAAGCACATGAAAAACGAGGTAAAGAAGCTATTGATGATATAAATATATTACCTAAATTTACCGGAACAGCAGTACATGACTGCTGGAAGACATATCATCAATACTCTTGTGAGCACGCTTTATGCAATGCTCACATATTAAGAGAGTTAAATGCTATATCAGAGCTAGAAAAACAAAAATGGGCAGAGCCTTTGAAAAATCTATTAGTAGAAATAAAAAAAGAAGTAGATTTATCTTGGAATACTGCCAATGCCTTAACTTTAGATAAAATTGAAGCCTTTGAAAAAAGATATGATCAAATATTAGAAGATGGCTTCAAAGAAGATTATATAGCAAATAGTAAAGCATACAGTAAAAAGAAAGTAAAGAAAAGTACTAGTCTTAATCTATTAAATAGATTAAGCGGTTATAAAAATCAAATACTTGCTTTTATGTATGATTTTGAAATACCTTTTGATAATAATCTTGCAGAGCGTGATCTACGAATGACTAAGGTTAAACAAAAAATCTCTGGAACATTTAGAAGTAAAGATGGCGCAAAAGCATTTACTAGAATTCGTGGATATGTATCCACGGTTCGAAAAAATAGCTTGAATACTTTGGATTGTATAAAATCAGTATTTACTTCAAATATAATCGATCCGACCTTAGTTTAACTAAGATATTTCTAGGGGTATTGAGAATAAGTTGATACCCCTATTTGCCATACCTAAAAGTATATCTATTAAAATTTTAAATGACTACAGCTGAATAGTTACAAAATATAATATAATAGTATATAATGTAAAAATATTAGACTTAATCATATGAAGAAATATTATTATATATCTTGCAACATGTATAATATAAAAACAGAGGGGAATGATTACTTGTCAAGATTAGGGAAATATGTATGTGCTCTGTATATATGTTTAGCAATTGTTATAGGAGGATTTGCAGCTTATTTTAAAGTGATATTAAGTGATCCTAATAATTTAATTGCACAAAGATATAATGCTTTTTTCTATGGTAGCTATGATAATAATTTAAGTAACCCCCAAGGAAAACTTGTAACTACTGCTCCTAATTATAAAAAACATGGGCAAGTAATAAATATTGATTCTAACTTATGCATTAGGGAAGAACCCAATTTAGATAGTTATATAAGTTATTGTTTGTATGAAGGAATGATATTTGATATATTAGAGAAAGATAATGGTTGGTATAAGATAAAATATGAAGATATTATAGGTTATGCCAATGGTGATTATATTGAAGAATATGATGAAACTCCACCTAATAAGGTATATGATGAAATACAAAGCAACTCAATATTTAAAAAGGCTACACCTATTGAAGCAGAGTTAACTGCTTATTGTAATTGTGCAATATGTTCAGAAGCATGGGGATCCCAAACTGCAATGCAAACACATACTAGAGTGGGTGTTATTGCTGCGCCAAAAGATATACCACTTGGAAGTAAAATTTATATTCCGGAACTAAAAGATTATAAAGAAGATCGAATATTTAATGTTGAAGATAGAGGCGGAGCAGTGGTGGTAAAAAATGATGGGACGTATATAATAGATATTTGGTTACCTACTCATGAACAAGTTAATGAATTTGGCAGAAAAAAGACCATAGTTTACTTAATGGAATAATCATCTATTGAAGTTTCCTTAAGATTCAATTAAAATGATGTTAGTGAAAGAAAAGAATAAAAAATATTATTAATAGTAGTCTTTTTTAGAATTAAGGGGGACAAAAAAATATGGGTCAGTTAAAAGAAAATGAAAAGATATTTTTTGGTGGAGGAGATATGATCATATCGCCAGAAGAAGTTGAAGAAAAAATAGAAGAAATGAATGAAACGTTGCTAATTTATCGTTCAGCTATAAAAGAAGTTAAGACTAAATTAGATATTTTAGATGATGAACTTAAAATAAGAAGAAAAAGAAATCCAATAGAGTATATGAAGTCTAGAGTTAAAACACCAGGAAGTATTATGGACAAGCTTAGACGTAGAGGACTTGAAATGAGTGTTGATGCTGCTAAAAAGAATTTAAATGATATAGCAGGTATAAGAGTAATTTGTTCTTTTGTTGGTGATATATATGATATTGCTGAGATGCTTAAAAGACAAGATGACATTATATTAATTGAAGAAAAGGATTATATAAAGAATCCAAAGCCGAATGGATATAGAAGCCTTCATTTAGTTGTACAAGTTCCTATATTTTTTTCAGATCATGAAGAATTAGTTAGAGTAGAAGTGCAAATAAGAACAATAGCAATGGACTTTTGGGCAAGTCTTGAGCATAAATTATATTATAAAACATCAGGAGAAAATCCGGTACATATTACAAATGATTTAAAAGAGTGTGCGGATGTTATAGCATCAACAGATATGAGAATGCAAGATATACAAAGAGAAGTTGAAAAATTAAGATAGATAGTGAGGGATAACAATGATTAAAGAACTAATTTTAAAAAATAGATCATATAGAAGATTTTATGAAGAAAAGCTTATTGAAAAAAGTAATTTAAAAGAATTAGTTAATTTAGCAAGGTTATCACCTTCTGGGGGAAATATACAAGCATTAAGATATATTTTAGTAAATACAAAAGAACAAAATGATAAAATAAATAAACATATATTTTGGGCAGGATATTATAAAGAGTGGGATGGTCCTAAAGAAGGAGAAAAACCAAGTGCTTATATAGTTGTAGTTAAAGATACTAATCTTAAGAATAGTTTACCACAAGATGAAGGAATATCCGTGCAAAGTATTTTACTAGGAGCAGTTGAGATAGGCCTTGGTGGATGTATAATTGCTAATATAAATAGAAAAAAATTATCAGAAGAACTTAAATTAGATGAAAAATATGAAATTGCGTTGGTGGTTGCATTAGGATATCCAAAGGAAGAGGTAGTTATTGAAACTGTTAATGAATCTGGTGATATAAAATATTGGAGAGATGAAAATGAAATTCATCATGTACCTAAAAGATCTTTAGATGAATTGATTTTGTAGTCCCTTAAATTAAATATTTAATCATAGTTAAGAATATTAATGAAGTTTCAAAATAAGGTAGATAAGTATACATATAATAAATAATTAAAATTTAATATAATGTAGTGATTTTGAACATACTATACTTGTAACTTTTTAGAAAAGGAGAGTATTATATATGGAAAGAGAACACTATAATGTTGATGGATTAGCTAATGAAAATATGAAGACACAAGTTAAGAATGCACTTGAAAAAATTGAGGGTGTAAGTAATGTTTGTATAGATCTTGAACGTGGAAGCGTTGAAGTAATATACAATAAACCTGCGACGCAAGATGAAATAAAAAGTTGTATAGAAAATACAGGACATAATGTTAAGTAAAGAAGTCCTAACTATTTTGTAAGCTAAAGAGGAATGTATATAAAAGTACAT